>NZ_CP187527.1:904493-1205991 GCF_049852175.1 Xylanimonas sp. McL0601 | reverse complement strand
CTCATAGAGGTGCTCGCGCCACTTGCGGTCGAGCACCGACAGCACCACGCGACGCTCGAGCTGGCGCATCGCGGGCTCGCCGAGCAGCTCCTCGCGGGCGTCGTAGGCGACCTGCGCGTCGGACTTCAGCTCCTCGAGCACCATCTCGCGCGAGACGCTCCCGATGCCACCCGCCTCCTGCACCACGTCGTCGACCGAGATCGAGATCGGGTAGACCGACTTGAGCGCCGTCCACAGGCCCTCGAGGTCCCACGACTCCGGCGCACCCTCGGCGGTGGCACCGTCGACGTACGCCGTGATGACGTCGCCGCGGAAGTGGCGCACCTGGTCCTCGAGGTCTTCGCCCTCGAGCACGCGGCGGCGCTCGGAGTAGATGACCTCACGCTGGCGGGACAGGACGTCGTCGTACTTGAGGACGTTCTTGCGGATCTCGAAGTTGCGCGCCTCGACCTGGGACTGCGCGGACTGGATGCCGCGCGTGACCATCTTCGACTCGAGCGGCACGTCGTCCGGGAACCCGGCGCGGTTCATCATCGACTCGGCGAGGCCCGAGTTGAACAGGCGCATGAGGTCGTCCTGCATCGACAGGTAGAAGCGGGACTCGCCCGGGTCGCCCTGACGGCCGGAACGGCCGCGCAGCTGGTTGTCGATGCGGCGCGACTCGTGCCGCTCGGTGCCCAGCACGTACAGGCCGCCGAGCTCGGTGACCTCGTCGTGCTCGGCTCCGACGGCCTCCTTGGCCTTCTCGAGCATCTCGGGCCACGCGGCCTCGTACTCGTCAGGCCGCTCGACGGCGTCGAACCCGCGGTCGGCCATGTGCTGCACGGCGAGGAACTCGGCGTTGCCGCCGAGCATGATGTCCGTACCACGGCCGGCCATATTGGTGGCGACGGTGACGGCGCCCTTGCGGCCCGCGAGCGCGACGACGGAGGCCTCGCGCTCGTGCTCCTTCGCGTTCAGCACCGAGTGGGGCACGCCGGCCTTGCGCAGCAGGCCTGACAGGTACTCCGACTTCTCGACCGACGTCGTGCCGACAAGCACCGGCTGGCCCTTGGCGTGCCGCTCGACGATGTCGGTGACGACGGCGCCGAACTTGCCCTCCTCGTTCTTGTAGACGAGGTCGGCCTGGTCGAGGCGCTGCATCGGCCGGTTGGTCGGGATCGGGACGACGCCGAGCTTGTAGGTGCCCTGGAACTCGGCGGCCTCGGTCTCGGCCGTACCGGTCATGCCCGCGAGCTTGCCGTAGAGGCGGAAGTAGTTCTGCAGCGTGATCGTGGCGAGAGTCTGGTTCTCCGCCTTGATCTCCACGGCCTCCTTGGCCTCGATGGCCTGGTGCATGCCCTCGTTGTAGCGACGGCCGGGCAGCATGCGGCCGGTGTGCTCGTCGACGATCATGACCTCGCCGTTGAGGACGACGTAGTCCTTGTCGCGCTTGAAGAGCTCCTTGGCCTTGATGGCGTTGTTGAGGAACCCGATGAGCGGCGTGTTGAGCGACTCGTAGAGGTTGTCGATGCCGAGGTAGTCCTCGACCTTCGCGATGCCGGGCTCGAGCACGCCGACGGTGCGCTTCTTCTCGTCCACCTCGTAGTCGTCGCCCGGGGTGAGGCGGCGCACGACCTTCGAGAACTCGGTGTACCAGCGGTTCGCGTCGCCGGACGCAGGGCCCGAGATGATGAGCGGCGTGCGGGCCTCGTCGATGAGGATCGAGTCCACCTCGTCCACGATGGCGAAGTGGTGGCCGCGCTGCACCAGGTCGTCGGTCGACCACGCCATGTTGTCGCGCAGGTAGTCGAAGCCGAACTCGTTGTTGGTGCCGTACGTGATGTCGGCGGCGTACTGCTCGCGGCGCTCGGCCGGCGACTGGCCCGTGAGGATGACGCCCGTGGTCATGCCGAGGAACCGGTAGACGCGGCCCATGAGCTCGCCCTGGTACTTGGCCAGGTAGTCGTTGGTGGTGATGACGTGGACACCCTTGCCCTCGAGGGCGTTGAGGTACGCGGCCGTCGTGGCCACGAGCGTCTTGCCCTCACCGGTCTTCATCTCGGCGATGTTGCCGAGGTGCAGGGCGGCACCGCCCATGAGCTGCACGTCGAAGTGCCGCTGGCCGAGGGTGCGGCGTGCGGCCTCGCGCACCGTCGCGAACGCCTCGGGGAGGAGGTCGTCGAGCGTCTCGCCGTGGGCGAGGCGCTCCTTGAACCGGGCGGTCTCCTCGCGCAGCTCCTCGTCGCTCATCTCCGTGAAGCTCGGCTCCAGGGCGTTGACCTGCTGGGCCAACCCCTGCAGCTTCTTCAGGATCCGGCCCTCGCCGAGCCGGAGCACCTTCTCGAGGATCGCAGGCACGCGGTTCTCCTAAGTCGTGATGGTCAAGGTGGACCTAAGTCACACCCCGGCCATCCTAGGCCCGCGAACCTGGGCGCCGGCCCGGGTTCGCCCCTGGGGGAACGGCCCGTCCGCCGCGCGTCGCACCCTCCGGCGCGCGCAGGCTGGTCGAGCCCGCCGACGCAAAGCGCCGTCGCCGGTCGGGGTGGCCTTGCCGGGCTCAACCACCCGGACGCGCCGCACCGAGCGCCCCGGCCAGGTTCCCCGCGGGCTCGACGACGACGTCGCCCAGCCCCAGCCAGCCCGCCATCGTCCGCAGCTCCACGGCGAGACGCTCCGCGGTGGCGCCGTAGTCCGCCGCGGCGAGGGACGGCTCGGCGTGCGCCGACTGCACGCGCAGCACGCCCCCGCCCACGGCTCGCCGGTCGGCCTTGAGGTCCACGCGCGCGGTGATGCGCTCGTCCTCGAGGAACGGCAGCACGTAGTAGCCATGGACCCGCTTGGCCGCGGGGACGTAGATCTCGATGCGGTACGTGGTGCCGAAGAGCTCCTCGAGCCGTGTGCGCTCGAAGACGAGCGGGTCGAAGGGGCTGAGCAGCGCGGTGCCCGCGGCTCGGCGGGGCACCGCCGCGTCGCGGTGCCGGTACCAGGGGCCGCGCAGGCCGTCGACGTCGACCGGGACGAGCACGCCCTCCTCGACCAGCTCGGCGACCGCCGTCGGCACGAGCGCGTTGGTGATGCCGCGGCGCAGCCGGAAGTAGTCGCGCAGGTCGCGCACCGTGGCGACGCCGTGGGCTCGTGCGCCGAGCTCGAGCAGCCCCTTGATCGCCTCGGCGTCGGTCACCGGCGGCGCGTCGAGCACCGCGCGCGGCAGCACGCGCTCGGGCAGGTCGAACAGGCGCTCGAACTGCAGGCTGCGGCCGGCCGAGACCACCTCGCCGGTGAAGAACAGGTACTCGAGCACGCGCTTGGCCGCCGACCAGTTCCAGCCCCACTCCTCCTTCGCCGGGCGCCGGGTGCCGCCGTCCACCTCGAGCAGCTCGTGCATCTCCGACGCCGTGACCGGGCCGCGCTCGGCGAGGATCGCGCGCACCGCCGCGAGCTCGGCGGGGTGGTTCTCGAGAGCGGAGGAGATCGCGTTCCAGGCGTGGTCGCGGAAGTCCCGGCGCCGCCACTCGAGCAGCGGCCACGTCTCGACGGGCACGAACGACGCCTCGTGCGCCCACGCCTCCACGAGCTGCAGGGGCGTGCGCGACTGCAGCCGGTCCAGCAGACCGACGTCGTACGGGCCGAGCCGCGAGAAGAGCGGGACCAGGTGGGCGCGCGCCAGCACGTTCACGGAGTCGATCTGCAACAGCCCCAGGCGCCGTACCGTGGCCGTCACCTGCCGCTCGCCCGGGCCACGGGTGGGCCGCGGGGGGCGCGGGCGGTGCAGACCCTGGGCGGCCAGCGCGACGCGGCGGGCCTGGGAACGCGACAGGCGCTCGGTCCGCGCCTTCACGGCCCCGGCCCCGGGAAGAACGACGGTGGCGGCGGTCACCTCTTCATGGTGCCCGCCGCCACCGACATCGGTCGCTCAGCCGCCAGTCAGGTCAGCGCGCTCACCGGGAGGATGCCCTCGCACTGCTGGTCGAGCTGGACCACTCCGTACGTCCAGCCCTTGCGCTTGTACACCGCCGAGGGCCGAGCCGACTCCTTGTCGATGAAGAGGAAGAAGTCGTGGCCCACGAGCTCCATCTGGTACACGGCGTCGTCGACGGTCAGCGGGTCGGCCGAGTGGAGCTTCTGGCGGATCACCACGGGCGAGTCGCCCAGCTGGTGCTCGACGGCGTCGCCGTCGGGGACGAGCGGCACCGGCGGCGCGGCAGGCTCTGGCTCCGCGGCCTTCACCGCGTCGTAGGGGCGCACGTCCACCGGAGCCAGCACGTAGGTGCGACGGTGGTCCTTGCGGCGTTCCCGGCTGCGGCGCAGGCGCTCGATCAGCTTGTCGATGGCCAGGTCGAGGGCACCGTAGCGGTCGTCCGCGGCGGCTTCCGCGCGGATCACGGGTCCCTTGGCACGCACGGTGAGCTCGACGCGTTCGCACACGTCGGAGAGCTTGGGGTTCTTCTCGTGCGTGACCTCGACGTCCACGCGCTGCGCGAGCGGCGCGAGCTGCGTGACCTTGGCGAGCTTGTCCTCCACATGGCGCCGGAAACGCTCCGGCACGTCCGTGTGCCTGCCGACGACGACGATCTCCATCGTGTAGCTCCCTTCTTCGGGACGGCACCCGCCCTGCGGGCGCCCGGTGTGCTCTGTCGGGGCATCCGGTGACCGGATACCGGTAATGGCACCACCTCCAAGACGCGCCCGAGCACGGGCCACTGGCGGCCCGAAGGCGGGATCGGCGCCTCCGGTGAGGACCCACGTTAGTCCTGCTCACCCCTCGACAACACCGCTATCCGGCGCCCTTGGCGCGGGTCGATCTGCTGGCCGTCCCGAGGCGGCACGACGGCGCCCGCCGGCGTCGCCCGGGGCGGGGGTCGCTGCCAGCACGAACGCGCCGAGGACGTCCGCGCCGGCGGCCTCGAGGGACCGTTCGACGGCGGCCAGCGTGGCGCCGGTGGTGACCACGTCGTCGAGCAGGAGGCACGCCGGCGGGCCCGGCCTGCCCATGCGCTCGGCAGCGCGCGCCAGGGCACGCAGGTCGACGCGGACGGCGACGTTGCCGCCGCGGGCGCGGGCTCCCAGGCCCACCTGGTCGGAGCCGCGGACGCGGCGCAGGACGGGTGCGTACGCACCGTCGACCGCGGCGGCGATCGCGCGGCCCACCGGGTGCAGGTGGTCACGCGCACGGGCGCGGCGGGCGGAGGCGCTCGACGGCGCCGGCACCACCAGCAGCGGGCGCCGCCCGACGGCGGCCGCGAGAGCGGGTGCGAGCCCCGCCGCGGCACGGCCCGCGGCCGGCGCGAGCAGGGCGTCGAGGTCCGCTCGGCCGCGGTCCTTCCACGCGACGACGACGCCGCGCACCGCGCCCTCGTAGCCGGCAAGCGCCCAGACCGGCAGCGGGGCGACGCCGTCGAGGCGGTCGAGGCGCGGGACGGCGGCCTCGACACGCGTCGGCGGGCCGGCGAGCCACCCGGCGCACGCGGGGCACCACGGGGTGTCGGCGGCGCCGCAGCCGGGGCACTCGACGGGCACGACGAGGCGGGCGAGCTCGCGGAAGGCGGTCCAGGGCACGCGGTCAGTCTGGCAAGGGACCGACCGTCGCCGGGGCGGCCTGTGGACGACTCAGCCCGGGAACGCCATCAGGCTCACGCCCTGCCCCACCACCGGCCACACCGCCGACGACTCGTGCAGGTAGAGCACCCCCTGGTTGTCCAGCGCGAGGATGCCGCCGCTGCCGACCGAGGCGCTGAGCGCCGCGACGTCGGTGATGCCGGTGAGCCTGCGCGTGAGCCCGCCGGCCGAACCTCCCTGGCCGCCCACACCCGCGAGATAGACGCCGAACGCGCCGTCCTCCTGGCCCAGCAGCGCGAGCACCGCCTCGTCCTGCCACACCGCCCGCGTCACCCCGTGCACCGGGTTGCCGACGGTCAAGGGCTCGGGGAGCGCCGTCGGCACGCCGTGCGCGTCGCGCACGATGCCTGCCACCTGGACGAGCTGGCCGCCCGCACCGGACGACACCACGGCGATGCGCGCGCCGTCGGGCGAGACGGCGAGCGAGAGGATCACGCGGCCCTCGAGCCACGGAGCGGAGACCGGGTACTGGCCACCCGTGGAGAGCACCGCCTGGATCGGCCCGGTGCGGTCGCCGCTCCACGTGGTCCCGAAGCGGTCCACGGAGGGCGCCACCAGAGACGTCCCCTCGAGCAGCACCTCGCGGTGACCGGTGACGCGGACGATGCGGGTCGTGCCGTCGCGGACGACGACGGGGTCCGCGCCGCTGCCGAGCGCGAGCGCCGTCGGGTCGAGCCCGTGGAGGTCGGCGTCGACGTCGGCGACCTGGAGCTGGCGGCCGGCGAGGTTCCAGAGCCGGCCGTCGCGCAGCACGAGCGCCAGCCCGCTGGT
Source organism: Xylanimonas sp. McL0601 (assembly GCF_049852175.1). Lineage (GTDB taxonomy): Bacteria > Actinomycetota > Actinomycetes > Actinomycetales > Cellulomonadaceae > Xylanimonas. The sequence continues at coordinate 1,199,622 of NZ_CP187527.1, read as the reverse complement.
CCGCGGAAAGGCGGGCGTGTCGACCACCGGCGGCACGATCGGGCCGTTGCGGTCGAGCAGCGTGACACCCGCGCTCTCGCCCGTCGCGTCCGAGAGCGTCGCGCGCAGCTGCGCCGCGAACAGCCCGCGCGCGGCCCCGGACGCCTCGCTGACCTGGTCCGTGAGCGGCACCTGGTACCTGCCGTCGGGACCCTTCGTCACCGAGTTGAGCGCGAGCGCGGTGCCCGCCGGCAGCACGGGCGCCACGGCGGCGCCGAGCCAGTCCGGCGGCCCCGCGAGGATCTCCTGGACGGCGTTGGTGCGCCACGTCTGCTGGGGGAACCACCGCACGTCCGGCACCCAGGACTTGAGGTCCGGTGTCGGGAAGTAGAGGCGGGTCTGGTGGTACGTCGAGGTGAAGAACTGCGACGGCATGAGCAGGCCGTCCTCGAGCGACGTGATGCGCCACTGCCCGGCCTCGCGGGTCAGCTCGAAGGTCGTCTCCTTCGTGGACGGCGCCGGCTCCTCGGTGTAGACGCCGTTCTCGTCGACCGAGGCGACGAGGGTGCCCGACGCGTGCACGACGGCCCGGTCCGGCTGCTCGTCCACCGTCTCGGGTGACTCCACCTGCATCACGCCGTCGAGCACGATCACCTGGGAGTACGGCTTCCAGGCATCCTCCGCGGGCGCCGTCAGGTACTCGCGGGCCACGCTGAACGGCGTCGTCGACGTCGGCCCGGCCTGGGCGGCCTGCAGGAACCCGCGCACGATGGCGTCCGGCTCCGCGTCGAACGCGGGACCCGGCGCGATGATGCCGATGTCGCCGCCGCGCGCGACGTCGTCGCCGCCCTGACGGACGCGGCCGTCCGTAGGGATGGACGCGCAGCCCGCCAGGAGCGCCGCCGCGAGCGTGGCGGCCGCCACGGCGCGTGCCCGCGTGCGGACGCCGGTCATGAGCGTGCCTCCAGCCCGTGGCGCACGTCCAGGTCGGCCTCGAGGTGGTCGGCCGGCAGCCCGCTGAGGTCGGGGATCGCCGTCGGGGTGGGGTCGGCCGCGACGACGACGGGGATCTGGCCGGGCGGCAGGCCGGCCAGGGCGCGCGGCTCGGGCACGATGGGCAGCGGCGGGCTCTCGACGGACAGGCCGGCGCGGCGCGGCAGCGTCAGCCGGAAGCTGGCCCCGTGCCCCGGCTTGCCCCAGGCCTCGAGGCGGCCCGCGTGCAGGCGGGCGTCCTCGAGCGAGATCGCCAGGCCGAGGCCGGTGCCGCCCGTGGTGCGGGCGCGCGCGGGGTCGGCGCGCCAGAACCTGTCGAACACGTGCGCGACCTCTTCGGGCGTCATCCCGACGCCGTGGTCGCGCACCACGACCGACACCGCCTGCGCGTTGCACCCCACGGTGATCTCCACGGGCTTGCCCTCGGCGTGCTCGATGGCGTTGACCACCAGGTTGCGCAGGATCCGCTCGACGCGGCGCGGGTCGACGTCGGCCACCGCCGGATCCTCGGGGAGCTTCACCGAGAGGAACACCCCCTTGCGTTCCGCGAGCGGCGTCGCGGTGTCGACGACGGCGCCGACGATGCCCTCGAGGTCGAGCTGCTCGACGTCGAGCACCGCCGCCCCGGCGTCGAACCGGGAGATCTCGAGGAGGTCGGCGAGGAGCTCCTCGAAGCGGTCGAGCTGCTGCTGCAGGAGCTCGGCCGAGCGGCGCGCCGCGGGTTCGAGCTCGTCGCGCGACGCGTGGATGACCTCACCGGCGATGCGGATCGTGGTCAGCGGCGTGCGCAGCTCGTGCGAGACGTCGGAGACGAAGCGTCGCTGGGCGGTCGACAGCTCCTCCATGCGGCGGATCTGGTCCTGCAGGCTGGCCGCCATCTCGTTGAAGGACCGCGCGAGCGTCGCCATCTCGTCGTAACCCTTGCTGGGCATGCGCTCGGACAGGTGGCCGTCGGCCAGGCGCGCGGCCGTCGCCGCCGCGCGCCGGACGGGCGTGACCGCCTGCCGGGTGACGAGCCACGTGATGACGCCGATGAGCGCAAGGATGGCCAGGGCCCCGAGCGCAAGGGTGCGCTGCACGAAGCGCAGCGTCTCCTGCTCCGGCTGCAGCGAGTACAGCGTGTAGAGCCCGAACCGGCCCGCGGTCTGCACCTCGACCACCGCGCCGAACACCACGCCCGGCTCCTCGTGACCGGAGTCCGAGAGCGCCGCCGGGATGCGGACCGACTGCCACATCTGGTGGTCGGAGGCGAGCGTCGCGGCGCGCAGCTGCGGCGAGATGAGGCTGCGCATCCCCTGCGGGGAGGCGATGTCGCTGAGACCGACCGAGGCGGTGTCCCCCGCGGAGGCGAGCATCGAGCCGCGGGCGCTCGTGGCACCGTTCCGCCGCGGGTCCACCATGGAGATGATCAGGGCCTGCACGTCGGCGCTGGACGTCACGGGCGAGGACGTGAACGCCTCGCGCACGACGCCGGCCGAGCGGGCCGACTCGAGGTCGAGCTGGTGCACACGCTGGTCGAACAGGCCGTCACGCACCGACGTCGAGAGGAACCCGCCGAGCATGGCGACGGCCACGACACCCACGGCGAGCGCCGTCGTCACCACGCGCACCTGCATCGAGGAGCGCCACTGGTGCACGAGCCGACGGGCCCTGCGACCGGGCAGCACGCGCACACGGCGCCACAGGTCGCCCGCCGCCGCAAGGCGGTGGCGGGGCGTCGCGGGGCTCGCCGCAGGGGTCACTGCGGGGCGCCTGCCTTATAGCCGACGCCGCGCACGGTCAGCACGATCTCGGGGTTCTCCGGGTCACGCTCGACCTTGGAGCGCAGCCGCTGCACGTGCACGTTGACCAGGCGCGTGTCGGCCGAGTGCCGGTAGCCCCAGACCTTCTCGAGCAGCACCTCGCGCGTGAAGACCTGCCACGGCTTGCGGGCCAGGGCGACGAGCAGGTCGAACTCGAGGGGCGTGAGGCTGATGCGGGCGCCGTTGCGCACCACGGTGTGGCCGGTGACGTCGATCTCGAGGTCGCCGACGAGCAGCCGCTCCGGGCCCGGGTCCTCCGTGCGGCGCAGGCGCGCGCGGATGCGGGCCACGAGCTCCTTGGGCTTGAACGGCTTGGAGACGTAGTCGTCGGCGCCGGACTCCAGGCCCAGCACGACGTCGACCGTGTCGCTCTTGGCGGTGAGCATGATGATCGGGATGCCGGACTCCGCCCGGATCTCGCGGCACACCTGAGTGCCGTCCTTGCCCGGGAGCATGAGGTCGAGAAGCACCACGTCGGGTTGCGACGTGCGGAACGCCGCGAGGGCGCCGTCGCCGTCGGCGCAGAAGATCGGGTCGAATCCCTCGGTGCGCAGCACGATGCCGATCATCTCGGCGAGGGCCGTGTCGTCGTCGACCACAAGGACGCGGGACTTCATGCGACCAGTCTGCCAGGCTGAACCTGTGAACTGGGGCCTTTGCCCCGGCCCCTCGCGCTATCGTGACCGGACCGACCGCCCAACCCACCCGGGGAGAGCATGAGCACGCCGCAGCAGCCCGACGACGTCACACCCGCGCCGCCCGAGCCCGCGGCGCCCGTCCCCCCGCCCTCGGGCTGGGGCGACGTGCCCCGCTACGGGCAGTACGGGGCGGCGCCGACCCCGCCGCCGACCCCCTACGGCACGCCGTACGGGCAGACGCCGTACCGCCCCGCGGCCGACAAGCCGGGCATCGTCCCGCTACGCCCGCTGACCCTCGGTGAGATCTACGACGGCGCGTTCAGCGCGGTGCGGCACAACCCGGCCGTGATGCTCGGGCTGGCCACGCTGGTCATCCTGGCCGCGACGGTCATCGGCGTCCTGGTCGGCCAGCTCCTGGTTCCCGGGATCACCCGCCTCGTCGGGCCGATCTTCGACGACCCGGCCCTGCGGGACTCCGGGCTCACCATCGGTTTCACCGCAGGCGGCCTCGCGCAGCTCTACGCGTCCTCGGCGGGGGCAGGGCTGACTTTCCTGCTCTCCGGGCCGATCGTCAACGGCCTCCTCACGGTGTCGGTCAGCCGCTCCGTCCTCGGCGACAAGGCCACCGTGCGCCAGGTCTGGGACCGCGTGGGACCGCGCGTGTGGGTGCTCATCGGGTGGTCGCTGCTGCAGACCGTGGCGCTGCTCGTGGTGGTCGGCGCCTTCGTGGCGCTCGCCGTCGGCCTGATCTACGCCGTCTCGCAGGCCTCCGGGCTGGCGGCCGGCCTGATCGGCGTCCTCCTGGTCCTCGCGGCAGTCGCCGCGGCCGTGTGGCTGAGCACGCGCCTGCTGCTGGTGCCGCCGGCGCTCGCGCTCGAGAAGGCGGGGCTCTGGGCCACCGTGCGCCGCGCGTGGGTGCTGACCCGCGGGTCGTTCTGGCGCGTGTTCGGCATCTACCTGCTCGCGTCGTTCATCGTCGGCGTGATCGCGCAGGTCATCGCCGTGCCGCTCAGCCTGGTGGGCGGCATCGCAACCGTGGCGGGCGGCTCCGCGACCGCGTCCGTGCTGGTCACCTCCATCGTCACCACGGTGCTCGGCTCGGCCGTCTCGACGATCTTCCTCGCCGGCGTCGTCGCGCTGCTCTACGTCGACCTGCGCATGCGGCGAGAGGGCCTCGACGTCGCCCTGGCCGCGGCCGCGGCCGAGCGCCGGGGCTGAGCCATGCTCCTGCCGGCGGCGCTCGCCGGGCTGGTCGGCGCCGACGTGCCGGTCACGCCCGACCGCGACATGGCCCGCCGGTGGCTGATCGAGGAGCTCTCGCGCCCGGAGTACGCCACGCAGCCGTCGCTGCTGCAGCGGCTGTGGGACTGGTTCATCGGCCTGTTCCAGGGCGTGCCGGGGCTCGCCGCTCCCCCGTGGCAGGTGCTGCTCGGGGTGGTCACGGTGGTCGCGCTGGTGGTGCTGGTCGCGCGGTGGGTCACCGGACCCGTACGGCTCGCCCGTGCCCGGCGGCGCGCGGCGCCCGTCGTCGCGCCCGACGACGCCCGCACCGCGGCGCAGCTGCGCGCGGCTGCCGACGACGCCGCCGCACGCGGGGACTGGGCGACGGCCGTGGCGGAGCGTTTCCGGGCGGTGGTGCGCGGGCTCGAGGAGCGTGCGGTGCTCGACGAGGAGCCCGGTCGCACGGCGCAGGAGGCCTCGCTCGCCGCCGGCGCCCGCCTACCGGAGCTGGCCGACGCGCTGCACGGCGGAGCCACGCTGTTCGACGACGTCGTCTACGGGGAGCACGGGGCCTCCGCAGCCGACGACGTCATCCTTCGCGAGCTCGACGCGCAGGCAGGCTCGGCCCGGGTAGGTGCGCCGTGACCGTGATCCTCACCCCCGTCCTTGGCGACGGGACCACGGCGGCCGAGCGCGTCCGGCGGCGCTGGCGGCGAGCACGCTGGACCGTGCTGGTGCTCGCCGTGTTCGCGCTGGTGGTCGCGGTGCTGGCGGTCTCGCGCCCGGAGACGTCGGCCACACCGTACGCGCCCGACTCCACGTCGCCGGACGGTTCACGCGCCGTTGCCCAGGTGCTGCGACGCCAGGGCGTGGACGTGCGGCACGTGCGCACCGTGGACGCCGCCGTGCGCGCGGCGGGGCCGGGCACGACGCTGCTCGTGACCCCTGCTCCGCTCCTGACCGACGACCAGGCCGCCGCGCTCGCGAAGGTGCCGGCCGACCTGGTGCTCCTCGCGCCGGGCGGGACGCTGCTGGACCTCGCGACCGACGGATCGGTCGGGCTCGCCGTCGTCCCCGCGGGCGGCGCGCGCGGGCCCGCGTGCGACGTCCCCGCGGCCCAGGCGGCGGGCGTGGTCGAGCTCGACGCCGCGCTCGAGCTGCTCGACGGCGCCGCGACCGGCTGCTACCCGGCCCGCGACGGGGTCGCCCTCGCGCAGAAGCGCGCGGACGGTCGCACCGTGACCGCCGTCGGCGACCCGGCGCTGGTGCGCAACGCGGACGTGACCACGCAGGGGAACGCGGCGCTCGCGCTCCACCTGCTCGGCGCGCACGAGCGGCTCGTGTGGCTGGTGCCCGACCCGTTCGACGCGTCGACGGGCGGCGGCGTGGACGCCCAGGCCGGGGTCCTGCCGCCGTGGGCCGGCATCGTCGCCCTGTGGGCGCTGCTCTGCGCGCTGGTCGCCGCGGTGTGGCGGTCCCGGCGGCTCGGCCCGCTGGTGGCCGAGGACCTGCCCGTCGTCGTGCCGGCCGCCGAGGCCACGCGCGGTCGCGGACGGCTCTACCGCCGTGCCCGCGCGCGCGGGCACGCGGCCGCCGCGCTGAGGGCGGCGTCGGCCGACCGGATGGCCGGGCGCCTCGGCGTGCCCCGCACCGCGGACGCGACCACGCTCGCCGACGCCGTCGTGCGCGCGACCTCCCGCGACCCGCAGGAGATCGCGGGCCTGCTGTACGGACCCCCACCTGCCGACGACGCCGCGCTCGCCGCGCTGGCGCGGCGGCTCGACGAGCTGGAGAGCGAGGTTCACCGACAGTGACCACCCCTGGATCGGACCCGACCGTGCGGCAGGCGCTGAACGCCGTCCGCGCCGAGGTCGGCAAGGCTGTCGTCGGGCAGGACGGGGCGGTGACGAGCCTGCTCATCGCGCTGCTGTGCTCGGGCCACGTGCTGCTCGAGGGCGTGCCGGGCGTCGCGAAGACGCTGCTGGTGCGCACCCTGGCCGCCTCCCTCGACCTGGGCACCAAGCGCGTGCAGTTCACGCCCGACCTCATGCCGGGGGACGTCACGGGCTCGCTGGTCTACGACGCGCGCACCGCGGAGTTCTCGTTCCGTGCGGGTCCGGTGTTCACCAACCTGCTGCTCGCCGACGAGATCAACCGCACCCCCCCGAAGACGCAGGCGTCGCTGCTCGAGGCGATGGAGGAGCGGCAGGTCTCCGTGGACGGGTCGCCGCGGCCGCTCCCCGACCCGTTCCTGGTGATCGCCACCCAGAACCCCGTCGAGTACGAGGGCACGTACCCGCTGCCCGAGGCGCAGCTCGACCGGTTCCTGCTCAAGGTGGTGCTCACCGTGCCGCCGCGCGAGCAGGAGATCGAGGTGCTGGCCCGGCACGCCGCCGGGTTCGACCCGCGCGACCTGGCGGCCGCGGGCGTGCGCGCGGTGGCGGGGACCTCCGAGCTGGCCGCGGCCCGCGCCGAGGTGCGCAAGGTCGCCGTCGCCCCCGAGGTGCTCGGGTACACCGTCGACGTGTGCCGGGCGACGCGGCAGTCGCCGTCGCTCTCGCTCGGTGTCTCTCCGCGCGGTGCGACGGCGCTGCTGGCGACGTCGCGGGCGTGGGCCTGGCTGAACGGGCGCGACTACGTGACGCCCGACGACGTCAAGGCCCTCGCACACCCCACCCTCCGCCACCGTGTTCAGCTGCGCCCCGAGGCCGAGCTCGAGGGCGTGACGGCGGAGACGATCCTGTCCTCGGTCCTGGCCACCGTCCCGGTCCCCCGGTGACCATCACCGGTCGGGCGCTCGCGCTCGCCGCTCTCGGGATCGTGCCCGTGCTGCTGTGGCCCGCGCCCGGGACCGTCCTCGTCTGGGCCGGCGTCGTCGCGGCCGCGTGCGTCGCCGACGCGCTGCTCGCCGCGTCGCCGCGGCGCGTCGCCCTCACGCGGCGCGTGCCGGCATCCGTGCGGCTCGGCGAGAGCGCCCGGTCCGAGCTCAGCGTGCACAACGCCGCCGGGCGCCGCCTCCGCGCGCTCGTCCGCGACGCGTGGCCGCCGTCGCTCGCCGTCTCCTCGCACGACGACGGCGGCGCGGCCGTCGGGGCCGCGAGCGCGCGGACGGTGCACACCGCCCGCCACCGCGTCGCCCTGGCCCCGGGCGACGGCACGCGGCTCGTGACGCCGCTGCTGCCCACGCGCCGCGGCGACCGGCCCGCCGGCCCGGTCACGGTGCGCTCGTTCGGGCCGCTCGGGCTCGCGGCGCGGCAGGCCTCGATCGACGTGCCCGCACGGCTGCGCGTGCTGCCCGAGTTCGCCTCCCGCCGCCACCTGCCGTCCCGGCTCGCACGCCTGCGCGAGATGGACGGCCGCTCCGCGGTCCAGGTGCGCGGCGAAGGCACCGAGTTCGACTCGCTGCGCGAGTACGTGGTCGGCGACGACGTCCGCTCGATCGACTGGCGGGCCACCGCGCGGCGCGGCGACGTCGTCGTGCGCACCTGGCGGCCCGAGCGCGACCGGCGCGTGCTCATCGTGCTCGACACCGGCCGCACCGCCGCGACCCGCATCGGCACCGGGCCGGGCGGCACCGGCGCGCCGCGACTGGACGCGTCGATCGAGGCGGCCCTGCTGCTCGCCACGCTCGCGGACCGCGCCGGGGACCGCGTGCAGGTCATCGCGTTCGACCGGTCGCTGGGCGCGCGCGTCGCGGGGGCCTCGGGGCCGCGCCTGCTGCCCGAGCTCGCGGAGGCGCTCGCGGGCGTCGAGCCGCGGCTGCTCGAGACGGACTGGCCGGGGCTCGTGGGCCAGGTGCGGGCGCACGTGTCGCAGCGGGCGCTCGTCGTGCTGCTCACCGCGCTGGACCCGGCCGCCGTCGAGACGGGCCTGCTCGGCGTCGTCGACCAGCTCGTGGACAGGCACCAGGTGGTGGTGGCGGGCGTCGTGGACCCCGAGGTGGCCGCGCTGCGGGACGGCAGGGAGCCGGCGTCGGTCTACGACGCGGCGGCGGCCGCCCGCGGTGACCTCGAGCATGCGGCGGTCGCGGCCGTGCTGCGCCGCCACGGCGCGGAGGTGCTGGAGGCCCCGCCCGAGCTGCTGCCGCCGCGACTGGCGGACACGTACCTGGCTCTGAAGGCGGCGGGCCGGCTCTAGCTTGGGCTCAGGCGGCCGTCGGGGTGACCGCGCCCGCCTGGTCCAGCGTCAGGTCGCCCGTCTCCCCCGCCCTGACCGCGCGGCGGCCGAGGATCAGCACGTAGGCCCAGAAGGCCACCAGGGCCACCGTGCCGATCGCGATCTTCAGCCACCACGGCAGGCCCGAGCCCGTGACGAACCCCTCGACCAGGCCCGAGAGTGCCAGCGCGCCCGCCAGCCCCACGGCGCAGGTCACCAGGGCACGGCCCTCCTGGGCCAGCGCGACGGAGCGCTTGCGCGGCCCCGGGTCCACGAGGCTCCAGAACGTCTTGAGCCCGGCCGCCCCGGCCACGAACACCGCCGTGAGCTCGAGCTGCCCGTGCGGCGCGATGAGCTGCAGGAACGTGTCGAGCTCCCCGTAGCTGGCCATCATGCCGCCCGTGGCTCCGACGCCGACGGCGTTCTGCGCGAGCACGTACACCGGGCCGATCCCGGTGATCCCGAGCCCGATGACCAGCGCGGCGATCCATGCGTTGTTGGTCCACACCATCGCCGCGAACGACGCCTGCGGGTCGTAGTACGCCGCGAACGCCTGGTGCACGTACTTCTCACGCTCCGACGGCGTGCCCATGGCCGCGAGCGCGTCGGGGTCGGTGGCCACGTGCGCGCCGGCGACGACGGCCACGACGAGGCACGCGACGGTCACGCCGAGCGCCCACCATCGCACCCGGTACAGCGCGGCAGGAACGGTGACGACGGCGAAGCGCACGACCTCGGACCAGGCGGGCTCGTGGGCGCCGGCGATGCGGGCGCGGGCACGCGTGAGCAGGTCGCTCAGTCGCGTGACCAGCACAGGGTCGGGCGCGGCCGAGCGGACCGTGGACAGATGGGTCGCGACCTCCTGGTAGAGGCGCACCAGCTCGTCCGCCTCGGCGCCGTCGAGCCGGCGCCGGCGCACCAGCGCGGCGAGGCGCTCCCACGCGGGCGTGTGCACGCTGGTGAAGGCGTCGAGGTCCACGGCCGCTACCCTGCCACAGACACCACTCCGGAAGGAGAACCCCGTGCACGACGGCATCCTCATCGGCGAGGGCGTTGTCCTCGACGCGCGCCCGGCGTCGTTCATCACGCGCGCGATGGGCGGGCTGCTCGACGCGCTCATCATCGTCGCGGTGCTGTACCTCATCACGGTGGTGGTGGGCGTGAGCCTCGACCAGATCGGCGCGCAGTGGGCGCAGGCCGGCGGCGTGGTGCTCGTCGTCGCGGTGTTCGTCGGGATCCCCGTGACCGTCGAGACGCTCACGCGCGGCCGGTCGGTGGGCAAGCTCGCCACCGGGGTACGCGTGGTGCGCGACGACGGCGGCCCCGTCCGGTTCCGGCACGCGCTCATCCGGGCGCTGCTGGGCGTGTTCGAGCTCTGGCTGACCTTTGGCGGCGTCGCGCTCATCGCTTCGCTCTCCAACGCCAAGGGCAAGCGCCTCGGTGACATGGTGGCGGGCACGTACGTGATCCGGGTCCGGGGCGGCAAGGGCTGGCAGGTGCCGCTGGCCATGCCGCCCGAGCTGGCGGGCTGGGCCCGCGCCGCGGACATGCGCCGGCTGCCCGACGGCCTCGCGCTCGCCGCCCGCCGGCTGATCGACCGGGCGCCGCGGCTGGCGCCGTCGTCGCGCGCGGCGCTTGCGGACGATCTCGCCGGGCGCGTCGAGCCCTACGTGGCCCCGGCGCCGCCGCACGGGACACCTCCGGAGGCGTTCCTGCACGCGGTGCTGCACGAGCGGCGCGACCGCGAGCTGGCCCGCGGCCTGCGCGAGCGCGACCGCGCCGCCGAGCAGGCCGCGACGCTGCACCGCCTGCCCTACGCGATCGCGGACCCGCGCGACTGACGCGACCGCGGCACCTCGAACCTGCGTCGACCGGCGAGCGGCGCCGCGACGGCGGCGCCCAGGTGGTCCCCCTACGTGCCGAGGTAGCGAAGCACCGCCAGGACGCGGCGGTGGTCGGCGGCGTCGGCCTCGAGGCCGAGCTTCGCGAAGATCGACGCGACGTTCTTCTCCACGGCCCCGTACGACAGGTACAGCCGCTCGGCGATCGCACCGTTGGAGCGGCCCTCGGCCATGAGCCCCAGGACCTCGCGCTCGCGCGGCGTGAGGCGCGCCAGCCCGGGGTCGCCCGCCGACGCCGAGCCCATGAGCTGGGTGACCACCTCGGGGTCCAGCACGGTCTGGCCCTCGGCGACCCGCGTGAGCGCGTCGACGAAGTCGCGCACGTCGGCCACGCGGTCCTTGAGCAGGTACCCGACGCCGCCCGCGCCGGCCGCCAGGAGCTGCGCCGCGTAACGGGTCTCGACGTATTGCGAGAACACCAGCACCGGCAACGCCGGGTGTGCCGCGCGCAGCGCCGACGCCGCCCGCATGCCCTCGTCCGTGAAGCTCGGCGGCATGCGGATGTCGGCGACCACCACGTCAGGAAGCTCGCCGGCCGTGGCCCGCAGCCCGACCTCCTTCACCAGCGCGTCGCCGTCGCCCACCGCGACGACGTCGTGCCCTCGACGGGACAGCAGCGCGACGAGGCCGTCGCGCAGGATCGCCGAGTCCTCGGCGATCACGACGCGCAACGGCCCCGCCGAGGGCGCTGTGGTCATGGGCGCGTGGTGGTCGGCAGCGTCACGTCGACCACCGTAGGCCCACCCTCCGGGCTGGTCAGGTGGAAGGTCCCGTCCACGGTCGCGACGCGCTCGGTGAGCCCGGCGAGCCCCGTGCGGCGCCCGTCCGTGCCCCCGGTGACGACGACGGCGCCACCCCGGCCGTCGTCGCGCACCCGCAGGTGCAGCGTCCCCGCGTCGGGGCGGTCGACCAGCACGTACGCGCCGCTGGCGCCCGCGTGCTTGACGACGTTGGTGAGCAGCTCCGCGACCGTGAAGAAGGCGATCGACCGCACCGCCGGCGAGACACCGCCGTCGGCCTCGACCGCCGGGTCGACGTCGACCGTCACGGGCAGCGGCGTGCGTGCGGCGAGCGTCTCGAGCGCGACCGCGAGGCCGTCGTCGAGCGCGGGCGGGTGGATGCCGCGCGCGATCTCACGCAGCTCGGTCAGCGCCTCCTTGGTGGAGGTGTGCGCGGTGTCGAGGATGTCGGCGGCGAGCGCCGGGTCGCCGCCCGTGGCGAGGTGCTCGCGCGCCTCGCCGAGCTGCATCGCGACGGCGACCAGGCGGGCCTGCGTTCCGTCGTGCAGGTCGCGCTCGATGCGGCGCAGGCGGGCATCGGCGTCCTCGACGGCGGCGGCGCGCGAGGCGCGCAGCTGGGCGACGCGGACCGAGCCCGCCGTCGGGCCGAGCAGGCCGCGGGACAGCAGGCGGAAGAGGCCTGCGAAGCCGCGGTTGAGGAACGGCCAGATCGCCAGGAAGACGACGCCGCCGAGCGCCATCAGCGCGATGCGCGACGGCGTGTCGGCGAACCAGTACCAGTCGCCGTTCATGATCGAGAAGCCGCGGTGCTGCGAGCCGTCGGCCATGGTCTGGAGCGGCAGGAACCGCCACCAGATCCAGTAGGTGATCCCGCCCAGGCCGATGGCGAGGAAGGTCGTCGAGACGACGAACCCGAGGATCGACAGCGGGAAGGCCACCAGCAGGAACAGCAGCGCGCGCCAGCCGTTGCCGTCGAACAGCATCGCGCCGAGCGAGCGCCAGAAGCCCCGCGGGCGCACGAAGGCGGGCGGGTCGGCGACGGGCTCGTCGAGGAGGCCGCGAGCCAACCCCCGGTAGGCCGCTCCCCATCCCCGTGCGCCGAGCACCAGCCCGCCGGCCACGAAGAGGCCCACCACGGTGACGAGCAGCCCGGCCGCGAGCGGCGGCACGAGGATGACGTAGGTCAGCCCGAACGGCGCCAGCAGCAGGGCGACCCAGAGGTAGCCGTACTCGCGCCAGGTGCGGGCGGAGAAGACGGAGGCGGTGTTCGCGTTCATGCCTCAAGCCTCCCGGGGTGCGCGCGCCGAAGGTAACGGGGCGCACCGCCGAGTCCGAGGGGGGACATCCCCCGTGTCGCGCGTCACACCACCGGCGAGGGAGAGGCCGGTCCAGGCCTCTCCCTCGCTCGGGCGTCAGTATCGGTAGTGCTCCGGCTTGTACGGGCCCTCCACCGGCACGCCGATGTACTCGGCCTGCTCCTTCGAGAGCTCCGTCAGGCGCACGCCCAGCGCGTCCAGGTGCGTGCGGGCCACCTTCTCGTCGAGCACCTTGGGCAGGCGGTAGACCTGTCGCTCGTACTGCCGCTCACCCTCGGGCTTCGCGGCGTCGACGAACAGCTCGATCTGCGCGATGGTCTGGTTCGAGAACGAGTTCGACATGACGAACGACGGGTGCCCGGTCGCGTTGCCCAGGTTGAGCAGGCGCCCCTCGCTGAGCACGATCACCGACTTCCCGCTGGGGAACGTCCACTCGTGCACCTGCGGCTTGATCTCGGTCTTGACGATGCCCGGGACCGCCGCCAGCCCGGCCATGTCGATCTCGTTGTCGAAGTGGCCGATGTTGCCGACCACGGACTTGTCCTTCATCGCCGCGATGTGCTCGGCGAGGACGACGTCCTTGTTGCCGGTCGTGGTGATGAAGAAGTCGGCCTCGTCGAGCACGTCCTCGATGCGGGCGACCTGGAAGCCGTCCATCGCGGCCTGCAGCGCGCAGATCGGGTCGACCTCGGACACGATGACGCGCGCGCCCTGCCCGCGGAACGCCTCCGCGGCACCCTTGCCGACGTCGCCGTAGCCGGCGACGAACGCGACCTTGCCGCCGATGAGGATGTCGGTGGCGCGGTTGATGCCGTCAGGCAGCGAGTGGCGGATGCCGTACTTGTTGTCGAACTTCGACTTGGTCACCGAGTCGTTGACGTTGATCGCCGGGAAGAGCAGCTCGCCGGCCTCGGCCAGGTGGTACAGGCGGTGCACGCCCGTCGTCGTCTCCTCGGTGACGCCCTTGATGCTCTGGGCGATCTCCGTCCAGCGCAGCGGGTCCTGCGCGAGGGCGCGGCGCAGCACGTCGCGCACCACGTTCATCTCGTGCGTGTGGTCGGGCTCGCCTGGCAGGGTGTTCGGCGGGACGACGCCGGCACGCTCGTACTGCAGGCCCAGGTGGACCAGCATCGTGGCGTCGCCGCCGTCGTCGAGGATCATGTTGGGGCCCGCGTGGCCCCCCTCTGCGGTCGGCCACACGAGGATCTGCTCGGTGCAGTCCCAGTACTCCTCGAGCGTCTCGCCCTTCCAGGCGAAGACCGGCACGCCCTGCGGGTCCTCCGGCGTGCCGTGGGGCCCGACGGCGATGGCCGCCGCGGCCTCGTCCTGCGTCGAGAAGATGTTGCAGCTCGCCCACCGGACGTCGGCGCCGAGCGCGACCAGGGTCTCGATGAGGACGGCGGTCTGCACGGTCATGTGCAGCGAGCCGGCGACACGGGCGCCCGTGAGCGGCTTGGACTCGCCGTACTCGGCGCGCAGCGCCATGAGGCCGGGCATCTCGTGCTCGGCGAGGCGGATCTGGTGGCGGCCGGACTCGGCGAGCGCGAGGGAACGGACCTTGTAGCGGCCGGGGGCCTCGTCGAAGCCAGGCGTGGCGGACGTGGACTGCGCGGTGGTGGACACGGAAGAACCTCCGAAAAGACGGGTGTCGGTGCGGGGTGCGCTGGGGGCTCCCGTGTGCGCTCGCGGACAAGCCTACCTACCCGTCGCGCCGCCGCCCCAGGTTGACTCCGTTACCGAAGGGGCGAGCCGGCCCCTGCGCACAGCGGTGCAGCGCGCGCTGGAGACCGCGTCGCTCCGCCCCTCGGCGGCCTGAGCTGCGGTCAGGACGCCTGGACGTACTGGTTGATGATGCCCATGTTGTGAACCTGGTCGACGAAGCCCCACGTCCCGCCCTGGGGCACGTCGGCCACCGTGAACACCGAGATGTGGCAACCGGTCCCCGGCACGTCGGTCTCGTCCGCCGAAGGCCAGTATCGGGCCCCGTCGACGCCGACGTACTCGGCGAACACGAGGGACTCCGCCGAGCCAGTGGTCCCGTCGGCCCGGCAGACCGTCGCCGTCGCCCGCGCGTTGAGGTAGCCGAGCTTGTAGGTCAGGCCGTCCCAGACCGGTGTGGTCGAGACCGCACTGACGGTGACCCGGGCCTCCCCGACCACGAACGAGACGTTGACCGGGTACGGGTTCGTCTGGGTCGAGTCGACGGTGAGCGTGGCGATCGAGCTGTACGTCGACCCGGCGCCGTTCGTGACCCGGACGCGCACTTGTGCACCGTTGAGCGCCGCCTCGGCCGTCAGCTGGAGCGTCGGGCTGGTCCCCTGCTGCTCCCACGTCGAGCTGCCGGGTCGCCTGATCACCCACGAGTAGGCCAGGTCGCCACCGGTCGCCTTGACCGTGAAACTGACGGCCATGGGCGCCGCTGTGTGCACCGACTTCAGCTGCGTCGTGATCGTGGGCGTCGAGACCACGGGCAGGGTCGTGCCGCTCGTGCGCGTGGTCGTGACGTAGTAGGTGGCCTTGCCCGTCACGGCGACGGTGATCCGCTTGCCGACCAGCGCGCTCGTCGGTGTGAACGTCTGGGCCGTCGCGCCCGTGATCGCGGCGCCGTCGGCCTTCCACTGGTAGGTGAAGGTCGGCGTGGGTGACCACGTCCCTGGCTGGGCCTTGAGCGTGGACCCGACCGTGGGCTGGCCGGGGTTCGGGCCGATGATCGTGAGGGTCGAGATCGGGGCGGTCTTGAAGTACTGCAGCACCGTCGCGGTCGCGGCGCTGGTCTTCGAGACCGTCGTGTAGCCGGAGGCCCTGCCCGTGACCGTGACCGTGACCGTCCGGCCACGCAGCGAGGAGGTGAGCGTGTACGTGGACTTCGTCGCCCCCACGATCGCCGCGCCGTTCGTCTTCCACTGGTAGGTCAGCGAGGCAGTGGGCGACCACGTGCCGGGGACGGCGGTCAGGACCAGCCCCGCGCGCGCGACGCCCGAGATCTTCGGCGTCGGTGCGGTGAAGATGCCCGCGTTGACGTGCGCGCCGGCGCTCGTGCGCGCGGCCGGGGTGTACCCGGTCTTCCGCCCGGTCACCTTGAGCGAGAGCGTCTTGCCGTACGACGACGCGAGCGGCGTGTACGTCGACGCCGTCGCGCCCACGATCGCCTTGCCGTCCAGCAGCCACTGGTAGGTCAGTGCAGTGCCCGCCGTCCACGCACCCACCGTCGGGACGATCTTCGCCCCTACCCGGACGGCCGGCAGCGTCGGCATCGGCGCCGTCAAGGTCGCCGTCGCCGGTAGGGCCACCGATGACGTCGCGGCGCCGGCAGGGCCAGCGCCCAGAACCGGCGTGGCGACAACGGACAGCGCGGCGGCGAGCACCATCGCGCGCACCAAGCGGAGCCGCGGGTACGCAGCCGAGACCTGCGGTCGGGCAAACATGTCGTCCTCCGAGAACGAGCGGACCCTGACTGTGCAGGCCAGGGCACATATTGGCCCTCAGACGGTCGCACCACAGCACAGCGGGCAAATTTCACCCGCTGTACGACGACAGAAGCCCCGAGCCGGGCAGCAGTGCCGTGCACTGCCGCCCGGCCGGGGCCGGATCAGGGTGGGTCAGGCCGCCGTGATCAGGCCAAGCCCTTGACCCACTGGACCATCGGGTCGCTTGACGAGGACGAGTAGTCGGAGACCTTCCACACGCCGCCGTTGTCCACCGACGCGGGGACCGCCGCGTGAATCTTGTAGACCTCGCACCCGTCCTGGCTCTGGAGCAGATCGCCGCTCGCCTCGTACGACACGCCGTTGGTGCCCACGTAGTCGATCCAGGTGTAGTCGCCCGGCGAGGCGGTGATGGAGTCGTCGGTCCAGCACGCGGTCATGTAGGTGTCGACGTAGTTCACCCCGCCGTCGGAGACCTGCACCGACGTGTCGATCACCGAGACGATGAGGTCACCGATGAACGCGGTGTTCGCCGGGTAGGGGTCCGCCTTCGACGAGTCCACGAACAAGCTCGCGACCGCGCTGTACTTCGTCCCCGCGACGTTCCACACGACGACCCGGTACTCCCGGTTCGTGGTGGCCGACTTCGCCCCGAAGCTCAGCGTGGCCGACGTCTGACCCGCCAAGTTCGTCCAGGCCGCGCTACCGGCGATGCGCCACTGCCACTGGTAATGGAGCTGCCCGCCGGCCGCGTTGACCGTGAACGTCGCCTTCTGACCGGTGCTCAGCCAGACCGACTCCGGCTGCGCGCTGATCGCCGGGGTGCTCACGCCCACCGGCCACGCGAGCGCGGTCGTCGCGGTCGAGGTCTTGGCGGTCGTCACGTAACCGGCCGCCTTGCCCGTCACGGTCACCGTGATGGTCTTGGCGTGCTGGGCGGCGGCCGGCTTGAACGTCGAGGCAGTCGCCCCGGCGATCGCGACGCCATTCGCCTTCCACTGGTAGGTGAACGACGCCTTCGGCGACCACGTGCCGGGCACGGCGGTCAGCGTCGAGCCGACCCGTCGCGTGCCGACGATCGTCGGCGTCGGCGCGGCCGCGAAGGACTGCACCACCGTGGTGGTCGCCGCGCTCGTGCGCGCCGTCGGGGTCCAGCCCGTGCGGGTGCCGGTCACGGTCACTGTGATCTGCTTGCCGCGCACCGTCGTCGGCAGCGTGAACGTCGAGGCCTTCGCGCCCGAGATCGCCACGCCGTTGACACGCCACTGGTAGGCGAGCGTCGCCGTGGGCGACCACGTGCCGGCGTGCACCGTCAGGGTCTGCCCGACCCGGACGGTACCGGTGATCGTCGGCGTCGGAGCCACGGTGAACTTTCCGACGCCGATCACGCCGGCGGCGCTCGACTTGGTCACCGTGGTGTACCCGGACTGCTTGCCGGTCACCTGCACCACGAGTGTCTTGCCCTGGTCCGCCGCCGCCGGGGTGTACGTGGACGCGGTCGACGTGACCGCCTTGCCACCCACGAGCCAGCGGTAGGTGAACGACGTGCCCGCGGTCCACGTGCCCAGCGTGACCTTCGCGGTGGCGCCCACGCGCACCGTCGTCGGCAGCGTGGGCACCGGCGCGGTCAACGTGCCGGCCGCGACCGCGGCCGTCGCTGCGCTGGTCCGCGTCAGGGGCGCGTAGCCGTCCGCGCTCCCTGTGACCGCGACCGTGATGGTCTTCGCGAGGTCCGCTCCGGCCAGGGTGTACGTCGACGTCGTCGCGCCGCTGATCGCCGCGCCGCTGCGGAACCACTGGTATGAAAGCGAAGCCGTCGGGGTCCACGTGCCCGCGTTGGCCTTCAGGGCCTTGCCGACCTGCGGCGTGCCCGAGACCGTCGGGACCGGCGCGCTCCTGATGGCGCCCTTGACGACCGGCGCCGTTCCCGTGGCAACCAGCCGGGCGGACTCGCCCGTCGTCGTCGTGCCCGTCACCGTGACTGCGAGGAGCTTGCCCAGCAGGTCAGGGGTGACGACGAAGGACGCGCTCGTCGCGCCGCCGACCGGCACGAAGACAGGCGCCTCCTCCAGCGTCGCGGGCACCGTCGCGGCTGCCCAGGCGTACGTGAAGGTCAGGCCCGCGGGGCTCCACTGCTCGGCCAGCGGGTCCACCGAGACGGTGGCACCCACCTGAGCGGCGCCGGCGATCGCGAGCGCGGCCGGCGCGACGACCACCGTGGGCTCCGGCGTCGCCTCCGTGGGCGACGGCGTGGGCTCCGGCATCGTCTCCGTCGGCGTCGGCGTGGGCTCCGGCGTCGCCTCCGTCGGCGACGGCGTCGGCTCCGGCGTCGCCTCCGTCGGCGACGGCGTGGGCTCCGGCGTCGCCTCCGTCGGCGACGGCGTCGGCTCCGGCGTCGGCTCATCGACCGTGACGGCAGGCGGGTTGACGTCGTCGGCAGCGGCCGGCCCGACGCCGACCAGCGGAAGGGCGGCGAGCGAGAGCGTGGCGGCCCAGACCGCGGCACGCTGCAGGGACGGCCGGCGTCCGGGCACGGGCCCGAGCGGTGAAGCAGGCATCTTCGTCCTCTTCGAGAGAAGTCACCGGTCCCGTGGGACCGGGGTGGAAAGTCGGACGAGCGGCTTTCCAGCAGCGCTGGAGGGTCCGCTCGGGCGGCAGTCGAAAATGTAGGGCATCCGTCGGGTGGGGTCGGACAGACCTCACCCGCTGGACTACGACTGACGGCCCCGGCTGGGCGGCAGTACGTTCACTGCCGCCCGGCCGGGGCCGGGTCGGGTGGGTCAGGTGGCCTCGATATCAGGCTCCGTCGACGTACTGCACGTCGGTGTACACCTCCGGCTCGGACGAGTCCGTGACGCGCCAGACACCGCCCGCCACGACACTCCGCGGCACGAACGCGTAGACCGCGAAGTCGACACACCCGTTGGAAGACACCGACGAGGTGGTCCAGATGTCATCGTCACCGAACCCGCGCGCGCTGGCGTAGGCCGTGCCGTTCGAGCCGATGTACGCAAAGGCCAGATCCGTCGAGGGCGAGGCATATCCGTCGCCGAAGTAGCAGGCGGTGGCGTACGCGGCGACCACGTCCCGGGTGCTGTCGTAGGCCCACCGGCCCGAGGGGCCGGTCCAGGTGGCCCAGTTCATCTGGATGGCCGTCTTGTTGGGCTTGTACGGGTCGGCGAGCGTGGAGTTGACGTACAGGTCCGCGGCCGAGCTGGTCACGGACTTGACCATGTTCTTGACGATGACCCGGTACTGGTTGAGGGAGTACGACGACCGGGTCGTGAAGGTCAGCGTCGACGCCGTCCTGCCGGCCATGTTCGTCCACGTCTTGCCGTCGTCGGCGCTCACCTGCCACTGGTAGCTAAGACCACCGCCGGTCGCCACCACCTCGAAGGTCGCCGCCTCACCGCTCATGGTGATGTCCTCGACCGGCTGGCTCGTGATCTTCGGCGTCGAGATGCCGACCGGCCAGAGCACTGCGGCAGTCGCAGCGCTGGTCCGCGTCGCCGTGGCGTAGTTGGTCGCCTTGCCGGAGACCGAGACCGTGATCGTCTTGCCGTACTGCGCCGTGGTGAGCTTGAAGGTGCTGCTGGTCGCCCCGGCGATGGCGACGCCGTTCGCCTTCCACTGGTAGGTGAACGTGGCCGCCGGCGACCAGGTCCCGTTCACCGCCGTGAGCGTCGAGCTGACGCGCACCGTGCCGCTGATCGTCGGCGCCGGCGATGCCGAAAAGCTCTTCACGACGACTGTGGTCGCTGCGCTCGTCCGGGGGGTCGTCACGTAGTTGGTGCGACGCCCGGTCACGAGGACCGTGATCGTCTTGCCCCACTGTGCGTCGGTGAGCGTGAACGTCGCGCCGGTCGCCCCGGCGATCGCAACGCCGTTCGCCCGCCACTGGTAGGCGAACGCCGCCGCCGGGGTCCACGTGCCGGGCGTTGCGGTCAGCGTCTTCCCGACAGCCACCGTGCCGCTGATCGTGGGCAGCGGCGTCGTGGTGAAGGCCTGCAGCACGACGGCGGTCGCGGCGCTCGTCACCGCCTTCGTCGCGTAGCTGGTCAGCTTGCCCGTGACGGTGACCGTGATGGTCTTGCCACGCTGAGCCGATGTCAGCTTGAACGACGTGCCGGTCGCCCCTGCGACCGCGGTGCCCTCGGCGCGCCACTGGTAGGTGTATGCACTGGCAGCCGGGGTCCACGTCCCCCGCGAGACGGTGAGCGTCTGGCCGACCCTGGCGGTACCCGTGATCTTCGGCGTCGCGGCGGTGAAGACGCCGTACCCGATGGTCTTGCCGGCGGCCGCACGGCCGACGGTCGTGTACCCGGCCTTCGTACCGGTGACCTTGACCGTGATCGTCAGGCCGCGCTCGGCGGCGGACGGGATGAGGTTGGGGTACGTACCGCGCGTGCCGGTCACCGTCTTGCCGCCGATGAACCACTGGTACGTGAACGTGGTGCCCGCGGTCCACGCACCCAGCGCGACCGTGGTCTTCGCGCCCACGCGGGGGGCGGACAGCACGGGCACGGGCGCGGCGAGCGCGCCGACCTTGACCGCAGCCGTCGCGGCACTGGTCTTCGCCACGGTCGTATAGCCCGCGCTGGCACCGGTGATCTTGACCGTGATGGCCTTGCCGAGATCGGCGGCGGCCAGCGCGTAGGTCGACTTCGTCGCGCCCGAGATCGCCGCGCCGCTGCGGTACCACTGGTAGGTGAAGGTCGCGGCGGGCGACCACGTGCCCGGGACCACGGTGAGGGTCTTGCCGACCTGCGCGGTGCCCGAGATCGTCGGCACCGTCGGCGTGATGGTGCCGGCGACGACCGGCGCCGTCTCGGAGCTGGTCCTGGCCGTGGACGTGTAGCCGGCCGCGGTGCCGGTCACCTGGACCGTGATCGACTTCGCGAGGTCCGCGGAGGCCAGCGCGTAGGTCGACTTCGTCGCGCCCGAGATCGCCGCGCCGCTGCGGTACCACTGGTAGGTGAAGGTCGCGGCGGGCGACCAGGTCCCCGCGTTCGCGGTGAGCGTCCTGCCGACCTGTGCGGTGCCGGCGATCGTCGGCACCGGAGTCGTGACGAACGACGCCGCGCTGACGGGGGTGGTCGCGGGGCTGGTCTGGTCGAGCGGCTCATAGCCGTCTGCGGAACCGGTCACGCGGACCGAGATCGCAGCGCCGAGGTCCCCGGGGACGAGGGAGTAGGTGCTCGCCGTCGCACCCTCGATCGCGACGCCCTCGCGCAGCCACTGGTAGGCGAACGTCGCGGCAGGAGTCCAATCGGTGGTCGTGGCCGTCAGCATGGCGCCGACCTGAGCGGTGCCCTCGACGGTCGGCTCCGCCGACGACGCGAAGAGGCCGAGCTCGACCGTCGCCGTCGGCTCCGAGGTCACGACCGTCGGCTCCAGGCCATCCACCGTCCCGGTCACGGTCGCGGTGAGGCTCGTCCCGGCGTCGGCCGCCGTCAGCGCATACGTCGCCCCGGTCGCCTCGGCGATCGCCACGCCGTCGCGCGCCCACTGGTAGGCAAAGGCAGCCTCAGGCGTCCAGACGCCCGGGTCCACCGTCAGCACCTCACCGACGCGTGGCGTGCCGGAGATCGTCGGCGTACCGGCGACCTGCGCCGCGGTCTCGGCTGTCGGCGGGACGTCGTCAGCCGCGGCGGGGGCGACCCCGGCAAGCGGCACCAGGACAAGTGCGACCGCGGCGGCCCAGGCCGTCGCTCGCATCTTCAGCAGAGCACTCATTGCGTCCTTCTTCGAGCACACGGAACCGGCCAGCGCACGCAGGCGCGGAGATAGAGCAGCGCGAACCTAGCGGACGGATGGTCGCAATGTCGGGCATATAGAGCGAATCGACCGTGAGACTCCCAGAAATCACCCAGCGGGGCCGCCCTCGCTCAGGTACCCGGGTCACCTCTGCGACTTGCGGTAGCCCGCGGCCACGGCCGCCGCCTCGGTCGCAAAGCACTGCTCCGGCTTGGTCACGGCGTAGTACTGCCCGCTGGGGACGTGGTAGATCCCGCTGCCGGCGTTGCCCTTGATCGGGTAACCCGCCGGGCAGTCGTATCCCCCGGTTCCTGCCACGCTGAGCGTGGTCACCCGTGCCGTGGCGGCGCTGGTGCGCGCGGTCGTCACCCAGCCGCCGGCCTTGCCGGTGACCGTCACCGTGATCGCCTTGCCAAAGTGAGCGGAGGTCAGCTTGAGCGACGTACCCGTCGCCCCCGCGATGACGACGCCGTCGGCCTTCCACTGGTAGGCGAACGACGGCGACGGCGACCACGTGCCCCGCGAGACCGTGAGCGTCGATCCGACGAGCGCCGAGCCCATGATCTTCGGCGTCGGGGAGGCCGTGAAGTTCTGCACCACCGCCGCGGTCGACGCGCTGACGACCGTCTTCGTGGAGTACGCCGTCCGGCGACCCGCCACCGCGACCGAGATCGTCTTGCCGCGCTGCGCCGGGGTGAGCGTGAATGTCGCCCCGGTCGCCCCGGCAATCGCCACGCCGTTGGCCCGCCACTGGTAGGAGTACGTGCTCGGCGCGGGCGACCACGTGCCGCGCGAGATCGAGAGCGTCTGCCCTACGCGCAGGGTCCCGGTGATCTTCGGGGTCGGCGCCGTCGTGAAGGCGCCGTACCCGACGACCTTGCCGGCGCTCGCCTTCGTCACCGTCGTGTAGCCGGTCTGCTTGCCTGTCACGCGGAGCGTCAGCGTCTTGCCGCGGTCCGCCGCGCGCGGCGTGTAGACGCTGCCGACCTGCCCGGCGATCGCCTTGCCGTCGACGTACCACTGGCGGGTCAGCGTCGCGCCCGGGGTCCAACCGGTCACGCTCGCGGTCACCTTGGTGTCCACGCGCACCGTCGCGGCCAGGATCGGGACAGGCGCGGTCAAGGTGCCGACCTTGACCGCGGCGGTCGCCATGGACGTCTTGGCGACCGAGGTGTACCCGGCGTTGGTCGCGGTGACCTTGACCGTCATCGTCTTGCCCAGGTCAGCCGCCACCAGCGCGTAGGTCGACCTGGTCGCCCCGGTGATCGCGACGCCGCTGCGGGACCACTGGTAGGCGAAGCTCGCGGACGGAGCCCAGGTACCCGGCACCGCGGTGAGCGTCTTGCCCACCTGCGCCGCCCCCGAGATCGTCGGGGTCGGGGCCGACGTGAACACCGCGGCCTTCACAGCGGACGTCGCCACGCTCGTCGCGGACGTCGGCTCGTACCCCGACAGCGTCCCGGTCACCTGGACCGCGATCGCCTTGCCCAGATCGGCCACCCCGACCACGTAGGTCGCCTGCGTCGCGCCGCCGATCACGACGCCGTTTGCCAGCCACTGGTACGTGAGCGCCGCCTCGGGCGTCCAGACGCCCGGGTTCACGGTGAGCGTCTCGCCGACGCGAGCCGTGCCGGACACGACAGGCGCACCGGTACGCGACGGATCGGTGACAACCGCGGAAGTGACGACGTCGGCGGCGGACGCCGGAGCGACCCCCAGGAAGGGGACGACGAGGAGCGCGAGCGTGGTGGCCAGGGCGGCACCACGCCCCGACGGCCGGCGCGGCGCCGACGCCTTTCGAGGCAGAGCAGGCATCTGATCCTTCTTCACGAGGAGCTGTCACCCGGTGGCATCGGGCGGCAACGAGGGCGGGGTGTGCGCTGCCGGCGTTCATCGCACCTGCACACCGCCGTCGGCGCTCGTGAACCTAGCCGAACGAGGCGACGCGATCGTGCCCACAGGCACGCAGAGCCCGGTCCGCCTCTGGACTTCGCCCCAGGCGAGAAAGGCATCCCCGGCGCGGGGGGATGATGATCCCGATGCCTGCCGCAACCGATGCCCCGCTCTTCCCGCTCCGCAGCGTCGTGCTCGGCGCCTTCGTGCCCGCCTTCCTGTTCGACGTCGGCATCGGCGCCCTCCTGCCGGTCATCGCGCCCACCGCGACCGGCCTGGGCTCGAGCCTCGCCGTCGCCGGCGTGGTCGCCGCGCTGCTCCCCATCGGGACGATCGCCGCGGACCTCCCCGCCGGCGCCCTGGCCGCGCGAGTGGGCGACCGCAGGGCCATGGTGATCGCGGGCGTCGTCGGCGCCGGCGCGTTCGTCCTCGCGGCCCTGGCCTCGAGCCTGCTGCAGCTCGCCGTCGCCGTGCTGGTGCTCGGCGCGTCAGAGGCCGTGTTCAACCTGGCGCGGCACTCGTACCTCACGGAGATCACGCCGCCGCTGAAGCGGGCGCGCGTGCTCTCCACGCTCGGCGGCGTCCACCGGATCGGGCAGTTCGTCGGCCCGTTCGCGGGCGCGCTCCTCATCACCCACGGCGGGCTGGCCGGCGCGTACTGGCTCGGCGCGGTGGTCGCGCTCGCCGCCACCGTCACCGTCGTCGTCGTGCGCGACGAGGACACGCACGGCGTCGCGCGCGCAACGGCCGCCGACGCCGGCCCGCGCCCCACGGTCTGGTCGGTGCTGCGCGACCACCGCTCGCTCTTCGCGACGCTGGGCGTCGCGTGCCTGCTGGTCGGGGCCGTGCGCGGCGCCCGGCAGACGGTGATCCCGCTGTGGGGCGAGCACCTGGGCCTGGACCCGGCGGTCACGTCGGTGATCTTCGGCGTCGCGGGCGGCGTCGACATGCTGCTCTTCTACCCGGCCGGCAAGGTCATGGACCGGATGGGCCGCAACTGGATCGCCATCCCGTCGATGATCGTCATGGGGATCGCGCTGTTCGCGCTGCCGTTCACCGGCGGCGTGGCGTCCCTGACCGTCGTGTCGATGCTGCTCGGGTTCGGCAACGGCATCGGCTCGGGCATCCTCATGACGCTGGGTTCCGACGCCTCGCCCGCGGACGCCCGCGCCCAGTTCCTGGGGCTGTGGCGCGTGCTGCAGGACACGGGCTCGGCGGCCGGTCCGCTCGTCGTGTCGGCGGGTGCCGCGCTCGGGTCGCTGGCCGCGGGCATCTGGGCCGCGGCCGCGCTCGGCCCGACGGCGGCGCTGGCCCTGGCGCGCTGGGTGCCGCGCTGGACGGTCCACGCCAACCGTACGACCCGCCGCGCGGCGGGCATCCGCGTCTAGCAAACTTGTTTGAGCAACACACCAACGAGGGAGATCGCTGGGGCGGCATCTCCCGGAGGGGCCGACGTGACCGTCTGCATCGACCAGGCCCACCCGAGCGAGGTCGTGACGTGCGCCGGGATCATCGCCGCCGCCCTGCTCGACGACCCTGTGCTGCGCACCTTCGTCCCGGAGGGCCGCGACCGGCTCGCGCGGCTGACCGAGCTGCACGTCGCGGCCCTGCGGATCGGACCGCTGCACGGCGGTGCGATCGACGTCGCGCGTGAGCACCCCGGTGGCCCTGTGCTCGGCGTCGCCGCGTGGGAGGGGCCGCACCCGACCGCGAGCTGGTGGACCATCACGCGCGAGCTGCCCCGCCTGCTGCACGCCGTCGGATCGCAGGCGCCGCAGGCGCTGCGCACGCAGCGCGTGTTCGACGCCGCACGGCCGCGTGTGCCGCACTGGTTTCTCGCGGACATCGCCGTCGCACCCGGGGCCCAGGGCCTCGGCGCCGGGTCGGCGCTGCTGCGCCACCGGCTCGGCGCGATCGACGCGACCGAGCCGCTGCCCGCGTACCTCGAGGCGACGACCGCGAGCTCGCGCCGCCTCTACGAGCGCTTCGGCTTCGAGGCTGGCGCCGAGCTCCCCGTGCCCGGGGCGCCGACCGCCATGCTGCGCCCCCGCGCCGCAGAGACCGCTTAGGAGAGCGGGCTCAGGAGAGCGGGCGCGCGTCCGACTCCAGGAGCACCGGGATGCCCTCGCGCACCGGGTACGCCAGCGGGCGCTCGGGGTCGGTCGAGTGCAGCTCCGGCTCGCCGTTCGGGCCGACGCCGTCGACCAGCTCGGCGCCCGTCGCCGGGCAGCGCAGGATCTCGCGGACCCACGGGTCGATGTCGATGCGGCTCATGCCGGCTCCTCCTCGTCCTCGGCGCGCACGAGTGCAAGAACGTCGTCGCGCACCTTCTCCATGACGTCCTCGTCCACGGCCTCGACGTTGAGCCGCAGCAGCGGCTCGGTGTTCGAGGCACGCAGGTTGAACCACCAGCGCGGCTGGCCCTCCCAGTGCGACACGGTCGCGCCGTCGAGCTCGTCGAGCTCAAGGTCGGGGTAGGCCGCCTGGTAGGCGCGGAGCACCCGGGTGCGCGCCGCGGCGACGTCGGGCACTCGGGAGTTGATCTCGCCCGACGCGGAGTACGGCTCGTACATCTCCGACAGCGCCGACATCGGGTGCTGCTGCGAGCCCAGCGCCGCAAGCACGTGCATCGCGGCGAGCATGCCGGTGTCGGCATACCAGAAGTCGCGGAAGTAGTAGTGCGCGCTGTGCTCGCCGCCGAAGACCGCCCCGTGCTCGGCCATCTGCGCCTTGATGTACGAGTGCCCGACGCGGGTCCGTACCGTCGTCGCGCCCGCCGCGTCCAGCAGCTCGGGCACGGCCCGCGACGTGATGAGGTTGTGGATGATCGTCGCCGGGCGGCCGGCGGCCTGCTCCTTGGCGAGCTCCCGCAGCCCCACCAGCACGGTCACGGCCGACGGCGACACCGCGCGCCCGTTCTCGTCGACGACGAAGCAGCGGTCGGCGTCGCCGTCGAACGCCAGGCCCAGATCGGCTCCGTGCGCGACGACGGCACGCTGCAGGTCCACGAGGTTGGCCGGCTCGAGCGGGTTCGCCTCGTGGTTGGGGAACGACCCGTCGAGCTCGAAGTAGAGCGGCACGATCTCGAGCGGCAGCGCGGGCAGGTCTGCGCCAGTCCCCAGCACGGCCGGGACGGTGTGCCCGCCCATGCCGTTGCCGGCGTCCACGACGACCTTGATCGGGCGGATCCCCGAGAGGTCCACGAGCGAGCGCAGGAACGCGGCGTACTCGCCCAGCAGGTCGACCTCGCTCACGGTGCCGGGCTCCGCCACCGCCGGGGGGAGGCCCTCGTCGAGGAAGTCCTGCGCGAGCGAGCGCACCTCGGCCAGGCCCGTCTCCTCGCCCACGGGGCGCGCGCCCGGGCGGCACAGCTTGATGCCGTTGTACGTCGCGGGGTTGTGCGAGGCGGTGAACATCGCCCCGGGCGCGTTGCGCGCCCCCGACGCGTAGTACAGGCCGTCGGTGGAGCAGAGCCCGATGCGCACGACGTCGACACCGGCCGCGGTG
Source organism: Xylanimonas sp. McL0601 (assembly GCF_049852175.1). Classification (GTDB taxonomy): domain Bacteria; phylum Actinomycetota; class Actinomycetes; order Actinomycetales; family Cellulomonadaceae; genus Xylanimonas. Next base: position 1,172,295 of record NZ_CP187527.1, on the reverse strand, counting down.
AGCCCCCTCGCGAACGCCTCGACCAGCGCGGGGCCGGAGTCGCGCATGTCGTTGCCGATGACGGCCGAGGGCCGGACGTCGTCGGACGCTCCCGGCAGCACGACCACGCGCGCGAACGCGGCGCCGACCGCCTCGGCGACCGCCGGGGAGAACGGGTCCGGGACGGTGCCGCGGACGTCGTAGGCCTTGATGATCGTGGAGAGGTCGAACGTCACGCGGCCAGCCTACGGTGCGCTCGTCCCGCACGACCTTCAGGGCCGTGTGCGACGCTTGACCGCGAGACGACCTTTGGCCGCGAGATGACGGGGACGCACGTGGGGATCGCGCAGACGGTCTACCCGCTGGAGAACACGATCCAGCACTACGACTGGGGGTCGCCGACCCGCATCCACGAGCTGCTGGGCCAGGCTCCCGACGGGCTTCCGGCCGCCGAGCTGTGGCTCGGCGCGCACCCGAACGCGCCCTCGGTCGCCCAGGTCCCCGACGGCTCCCGGGCCGCCCTCGACGCGCTGCTGCGCTCCGACCCCCAGGGCATGCTCGGCAAGCGGGTCTCGGACGAGTTCGGCCCCCGCCTGCCCTACCTGCTCAAGGTGCTCGCGGCCGACCGTGCCCTGTCGCTCCAAGTTCACCCGAAACCTCACCTGGCCCGCGCAGGCTTCAACCGGGAGAACCGCCTCGGCATACCTCAGGACGCCCCCCACCGCTCGTTCCACGACGACCAGCACAAGCCCGAGATGCTCGTGGCCATCTCCCAGTTCGAGGCGCTCGCCGGGTTCCGCAACCCGCGCAACATCGTGTCGCTGCTGGCCGGGCTGCAGGGGCCGCTCGTCGAGGCGGTGCGCGAGGAGCTCGCTCTCGACAGGTCGGCCCGCGGCATCCGCGCCGCGTTCCAGCGGCTCATCGCCGCGCGGTCCGACGCCACCTGCCCGGAGCAGGTCGCCGCGACGGTGGACTCGGTGCGCGCGCGCGCTGCCGCCGGCTCGCCGTACGAGCGCGCGGACGCCACCGTCCTGCGCCTCGCCACCGAGCACCCCGGCGACCCGGGGGCCATCGCCTCGCTGCTGCTCAACCGCGTCACGCTCGACCCCGGCGAGGCCGTGTACCTCCCCGCGGGCGAGATCCACGCCTACCTCTCCGGGCTGGGCGTCGAGATCATGGCGAGCAGCGACAACGTGCTGCGCGCCGGCCTGACCAGCAAGCACGTCGACGAGAAGGCGCTGTTCGAGGCGGCCTCGTTCGAGCCACGCCCGCCGGCGGTCCCGCACCAGGAGCTCACCGGGTCCCGGGGCCAGGCCGTGACCTTCCGCCCGCCGGTGCGCGAGTTCGCGCTGACCCTCGCGGACGTCGACGACGTCGAGCCCGTCGCCCTCGCCGCGGCGGGACCACGCACCGTGATCTGCCTCGACGGCACGGTCGAGCTCGTGACCAGCGGCAGCCGCGCCAAGCTGGCGCACGGCCAGTCGGTCTTCGTGGCGCACGACGCCGGCGCGGCCTCGCTCGAGGGCTCGGGCCTCGCCGTGTGCGCCTGGATCCCCTGAGCTACTCGCCGTCCGCGCGCAGCACCCGCAGGTGCCCGCGACGCGACGTCTCCACCGAGCCCTGCTCGGACGCCGCGGGAGGGCGGACCCGCCCCGCCTCACGCACCGCCTCGGCGAGCGCCGACAGGTCGTCGGGCGACGGTCCGGTCTCGGTGAACTGCGGGGTCAGCCGTACGACCTCCCAGCCGCGGGGCGCGGTCAGCCGCTCGGCGTGCTCGGCGCACAGGTCGTAGCTGTGCGGCTCGGCGAGCTGGGCGAGCGGGCCCAGCACGGCCGTCGAGTCTGCGTACACGTAGGTGAGGGTCGCGACGGCTGCACGCTGGCATGCCGTGCGCGAGCACTGCCTGACCGATCTCACGGCGTGACCTTACGCCCGCGTCCGCTCCGCCACCGCGCCCCACGCCGCGGTGGCGGGCGCCGATGATCGCCCTGGCGAGACAGCGCCGTGTCACCAGGTCTCGACGGGCTCGACAGGCGAGGTGGGTAGGCTCGGCGCGTGGGACTCTTCGGCTCGTCGCGTGGCTCCTCACCGTCTCCCCGGCCGCACGGGCACTCCCGTCGGCTGCGGACGGGCGCCGGCCAGGCGCCAGACCTCGAGGTGGCGTCCGCAGGGCCCGCACCCGACCCCGCCGCGCTGCCGCTGCGGCGCCGTGACCGCCGCGGCCGCGGGCCGCGCGGCCCGCTGCTGCCGACCGTGCTCCCGGCGCACCGCACGCGCGCCGAGCAGTTCGACGAGCTGGTGCTGGACGCCGTCGAGGACGTCGAGCGGGACTGGGAGCACCAGCTCTCGGGCACGGAGTTCGCGGTCGAGGACGTGCCGCCGTCGGACCCGGCGCCGTGGGAGGACGGCGGCGTGCCCCTCGGGCGGTGCTTCCCTGCCGAGGCGGGCCAGCCCGCCCGCGTCGTCATCTACCGGCGCCCGGTCGAGCTGCGGGCCGAGGATCCGGACGACCTCGCCGACCTCGTGCACGACGTCGTCGTGGAGCAGGTCGCGCACCTCCTCGCGCGCACGCCGGAGGAGATCGACCCCCACTTCGAGGGTCGCTGAGCCGTCAGGCCAGCGGCGGCATCGGCTTCCACGCGCGGTCGCGCCACACGCCTCGTGCGCCGCGCCAGCCGCGCACGATCGTCCCGAACCCGGCCCGGCGCTCGCTCGTGAGCGAGAGGCGGATGACCTCCTTGGCGAAGGTCGCGGCCGTGCCGAGCCCGAAGAGAACCGGGTTGTAGTCGCCGTGCTCGCGCAGGTAGTGGGCCATGTAGCCCCGGTTGCGCAGGATGTGGAACCGGGCCAGGTCGCTCGTGGTGTTGAGCTTGCGCGTGGTGCCGATCTTGTGGTGCGCGAGCTCGCGCGTGCGCTGCAGGATGAGGTCGGACACGACGAGCGGGCGGGTGACCTTCGCGGTCAGGTAGCCGTAGATCGTGTCGTCCCAGTAGATGAAGAAGCGCGCGTCCGGCAGCCCGACGCGGGCCACGACCGAGCGGTGGAACATCCCGCCCTCGAAGCAGGCGGTGTTCATCGCCCGGCCGGTGCGCGGGGCACCCTCGCCGGCGCCGAACGGGCGCGGGGCCACCGGGTTGGGGATCGCGAGCCGCGTCAGGAAGTGGTACTGCCAGTAGAACGGCGTGCCGTCGAAGTTGAGGCGCTGGCCCTGCAGCACGGCGTTCGTGCGCTCGAGCGGCACCCCGGCCGCGAGCTCGCCCTCGACGCGGTCGGTCCAGTAGCGCATCCGCTCGAGCGCGCCCGGCAGCACCACGACGTCGTCGTCCATGAGCCAGATCCACTCGGCGCCCGACTCGTACGCGAGGCGCGTGCCCTCGCTGAAGCCGCCCGCACCGCCCGTGTTGGTCTCCTGCGGCGCGTAGACGACGTCGCTGGTCCCCGCGAGGTCGGCGCGCAGCGTCTCGACGAGCGCTCCCGTCTCGGCCGAGCGCTCGTTGTCGACGATGACGATCGTGGCCGGGGTCTCCCCCATCGCGCGGAACGAGTCGAACAGGCGGGCCAGCAGGTCCTGACGCTTGAACGTGACCACGACGGCGGCGACATCGGTACTGGTCGGGCGGCTGTCGGCGCTCACGCATCACTCCTGTCCGGGGCGTCGCCACGGGCGCGGCAACCGGGGCAGTCTAGGGGCTCGGCCAACGCCTCCTGAAGCCGCCCGCCAGGCGCGATCGCGTCAGCCCCGCGCTTCCACGCCGACCACGCGCGCAGCACCCGGCGCGGGCAGGGCCGGGGTCGGAGCCAGCGTCGCGACCAGGCGCTCATGGGCGGCGCTCCCGTCCTTCGCCGACAGCTCGAGCGCCCAAGCGACACGCGCCCCGTCCCCGGCGTCCACGCTGACGAGGGCGGGCGTGCCGTCCGAGACGAGCGACGCGACGGCGACGCGATAGACGGCTCCGGCGACGAGCTCGAGCGTCTGCTCGGCGAGCCGGGCGCCGTCGAGCCCGTACACGCGCACGACGGCGGTCGCCCCGCCGCTCGGCTTCGCGTCCCGGTCCTCGGGGACGGCGGTGAGGGCCAGCACCGATCGCACCTCCGCGGGCACGGCGGCCTGCGCGGCCATGCCTGGATCGGGCAACGGCTGGCCCGCCTGCCACGCGACGTCGTACGGGGTGCCCTGCACGATGGCGTCGTCCGGCACCGGCGCGCCGCGCGAGAAGCTCGCGGCGGCGACCACGGGGACGTCGGCGTCGACGACGATGCCGTAGCCGCCGGCCTTCAGTCCGCCGAGCGGCAGGTCCGTCACGACGCCCGGTTCGAGGGCGACGCTCTCGGCACCCCGCAGCCGCGCGATGCCGTCCGTGCCGTAGATCGTCACGCGGGCCGTGCCCGCGGTGTCCCCGGGGGCGAGCAGGCGCAGCACAGGCGCGCGCGGGTCGTCGAGGGTCTCGCCCGCCGAGAGCAGGCCGGCGATCGCCACGGACGTCGACGGCTGCGCTCCTGCGCCGAGCACGTCCACGCCCTGCGGCACGAGGCCGTCGAGGCGTTGCACCTGCAGGCTCGCGGTCACGCGCGCCCCGGTCGAGGTCACGTGGACGGCGATGCGGCGCTGGTCGGGCGCCACGGCCTCGAGCCGGGTCGCGGCCGACTCCCCCGGGCCCAGCACGAACGCCCCCTGGCTGCCGAGCGCGACCTTCCCGGCGGGCCCGTAGACGTCGAGCGTCACGGTGGCCGTGCTCGCGCTCGGGTTCTGGACGGTCAGCACCGCCGTCGAGCCCACCTCGGTGCCGCCACCGACGATCCACTGCGAGATCACGGGCACCGCGCACGGGGCGGCCGCGAGGCCGCGCAGGTCGCCCGCGGTCGTCGCCGACACGCTCACGCCGGCGGCGCGGAACGGCGCCCCGGCGACCGGCTGCGCCTGGAGCACGCTGCCGTCGCGGCCCGGGTCGCCCGCGTGCACCGTTGCCTGCGCCCCCGCGTGCAGCCGCGCGGGCTCGCCGCCGAGCGCCCCCCAGCGCGCGCCGGTGTCGGCGGTGCCGAGCACGCCGGCGACCAGCTGCGACGTCGTCTGCACCGGCGCCGCGGAGAACTGGGAGTCGCCGACGTCGGCGCCAGCCGGCAGCCTGGCCGCCGGCGGGCACACGAGCTGCGCGGGCGCCGGGGTGACGGCGACGGACCGCACCGGGTCGGCGGCGACGCCCGGCCCGGAGCCGGCGACGGCGTCCGCCCACGGCCCGGCGAGCAGCGCCGCGGCTGCGACGGAGCCGACGGCGACCGCACCGGTCGACGTCGCGCCGAGGACGCGCAGGAACGTGCGGGCCATGGTCACCTCCCCCGCCGGCGCCCGACGGGCAAGGCCAGCAGCACATACACGAACAGGACGGCGCCTGCGGCGGCGAGCCACGCCGAACGGCGCGGGTCGACGTGCTCGACCTTGAGCCAGCCGCCCGCGGGCGGCATCTCGAACGCCTGGAGGCCGTCGGCCTCGACCACCGGCAGCCGCCGCCCGTCGAGCGTCGCCCGCCAGCCGTGGTCGGCCGTCGCGGCGAGGACGAGCGTGCGCGCCTGGTCGGGGGTGTCCGCGAGCGGTGCCTCCGTGCGGACCTCGAGGCGGTGCGACGGCAGCACGGCGAGGGTCGCCGGGCGGTGGTCCGCGGTCGGGGGCGAGTCGGTGAGGCGTGCCCATCCGGGTGCGGGCTCGCCCGTGACGCCGACGCGCCACAGCAGCGTGCCCTTGCCCTCCGTCACGCGCTCGAGCCCGGGGACCATGTCGAGGGTGGCCACCAGCTCGGCGTCCGCGCCGGGCGGCACCTGGACGGCGCCGATCCCGACGTCGGCCAGCCGCGGCGCGAGGCCGGGCGCCTGCCCGACGCCGAGCTCGCCGACGAGGGCGTCGAGCCGCGCCCGGTCGGCCCGCTCGGGCGCGTCGACCATGCCGGCGTCGCGGCCGCGCACGACCACGGACGAGTCGATCAGCGACGTGCCGTCGGTGCGCATCAGCGCGTAGCCGAGCACGCCGTCCTGACGGGCGACCTGCAGCACGCGGGCGTTCCGTCCGCCGTCCTGCATCTGGCGTCCCACCGCCGGGACGGCGGCGACGGCCGTCGCCCGCAGGCTGCCGACGTCGCGGCCGTGCACCGCGCCGAGCGCCCAGGAGGCCGTGCCGGCAGCGGGCAGGAGCACCAGCACGCCCAGGGCGGCGACGGCTGCCGCCGCACGAGCCCGCGCCCAGCCGGTGCGCTCGGTGGCCGCGAGCGCGTCGCGCGCCACCGGCGCGCCCAGCAGCGCCGCGCCGCCGAGCCCGAGGAGCAGCACGCTCGCGCCGGTTCCCGGCCAGGTGCCGAGCCCGACGGCCAGCATCCCTGCGGCCAGGCCCAGGGCGGCAAGGACCCAGGCGGTGCGGACGCCGCCGATGACGCGCGGCCGCGCGAGCGCTGCGAGCGCGAGCAGCACGACGAGCGCTCCGAACACCCAGGGGGCCGCGTCGGCGAGGGTGGCGAGCACCGGGTGGGCGCTCGCACCGGCTCCGAACCACGCGTCCGGCACCTGCGCGTGGCCGAGCAGCAGCTGCCAGCCCACGGGTGCCCGCCCCGGAGGCACGACGGCGCCCGGCTCGGCGAAGAGGAGCCGCCAGCCGCCGTCGGACCACGTCCTGACGACGTACACCCAGAACGGGACCGCGACCGCGAACGACGGGACCAGGGCGAGCAGCAGGTTGCGCCGGTCGCGCGGGGCGGCGACGAGCCCGACGAGGACGGCGACGACGGCGACGGGCAGGAGCACGGGCGCTCCGCACACGGCGACGGCGAGCAGCAGGCCGGCCGCGCCGGTCGCGCCGAGCGAGCCGTGACGGGCGCGCTCCCGGCGCCAGCGCTGGCGGAGCCGGGCCTCGGGGTCCGGGCTGGCGGACTCGGGCACCTCGACCTCGTCGCGCGCCTGCGCGCCTACCGCGCGCACGAACACGAGAGCGGTCCACGGGATCACCAGGTGCGCCACGACCGCTCCGAGCCGGCCGGTCTGCAGGGCGCCCAGGAAGGCGGGCGACGCTGCCCACGCGAGCGCGCCGACGGTTCGCGCCCAGGTCGACCGGGTCAAGGCGCCTGCGGCGAACCAGCCGCCGAGTGCCGCCAGCGGCAGCGCGCCGAGGACCAGCAGGTTGACGGCCGTCTGGAGCGAGCCGCCGGCGAGCCAGGTCAGCAGGGTCAGCGGCACGAGAACGGGGTCGCCGGGGGCGCGCGTGCCGAGCCCGTCGGCGACCCACCCGGACGTCGCGGCGGCCCACACGTCCCCGACGGATCCGGGCGCCGGGAGCAGCGCCCCGCCGACGACGCGCCCGCCCTGGGCGAGGACCCCCTGCCACGAGCCGAAGACGGCGACGGCGAGACCGCCGGTGGCGAGCAGCGCGACGGTCAGCCCGGTCCGGCGGCGCACCGCGAGCTTGCGCAGCTCGACGCGCTCCAGCTCGCTCGGCGCCCACCGGGTGCGGTTCGCCTCGGCGCGGGACAGGCGCACGTCGCGCCGCTCGGCGTACACCTGCCGCCAGCTCGCGGCCAGCGGGTGGAGCACGCGCCGGGGCAGCGTCGCGGTGCGCGCGGCCCGGCGCCGCGCCCGCAGGAGCGGCCCGGGGCGCACCGCGTTCCACAGCGCCGCGACGATCTCGTCGCGCGCCTCGCCAGGATGTTTGAGCGCGAGGCGGTACATCGCCGCGACCGGCGCCCAGAGCAGCATCCCGAGGATCGCGGGCAGCAGCAGGAGGGCGGGGACGTGCACGAGCCGGTGGTGCAGCTGGCTGCGTCGCCGTGGCCCGTAGGAGGCGGCGTCGTCCGGGGCGCGGCCGCGCACGTCGCGCAGGCCGAGCAGCGCTGCCTGCGCGTGGTGCACGACGGCCTCGGGCACGACGACGACGCGGTGCCCCGCGCGGCGGGCGCGGCAGCACAGGTCCAGCCCGTCGCCGAACGGCCCGAGCTCGGGGTCGGTGCCATGCAGCTCCTGCCACACCGCCGTGCGCACGAGCGCGCCCGCGAGCCCGACGGCGAGCACGTCCTCGCGCGCGTCGTGCTGGCCCTGGTCGATCTCGTTGTCGTCAATGCCGGTCATGCGGCGCCCCAGCGGGGACACCGTGTGACCCACCTCGACCAGCAGCCCGCCCTCGGCGTGGGGGTCGAGCGGCGTGCCGTCGTCGGCCACGGGCCACCGGCGCTGCTTGCACCCGGCGATCGCCACGGCCTTGGTGTGCTCGACGGCGCGCAGCAGCGCGGTGAGCGCACCGGGTTCGGGCGCGCTGTCGTCGTGCAGGAGCCAGACCCACCCGTCCGGGCGGGCGACGCCGGCGGCGAGGGCGACGTCGACGGCCTCGCCGAACGTGCGGGCGCCGTCGGCGGGCACGAACCTGGCGCCGTCGAGGCGCAGGCCGAGCGTCGAGCCGGTCGATCGCGGCGCGTCGACGTCCACGACGACGACGTCGTCGGGTGCGCGGTCCTGGCCGCGGAGGGCCTCGAGCGTCGCCGCGAGGAAGGGGCTGCGCCTTCGCGTGACCACGACCGCCGTCACGGTCACGACCTGCGGTATCACGCCCGTGAGCGCGTGCACCACGTCGAGCGCGGCGCCGCCGGACGGAGAGTCTTCGGGCGGCAGGCCGCGGACGCGGGTCAGGTCGGGAGCTGTCATCGCCCCCCGATCATCAGCCGGTGGGTGCACGGATCGCGGGATTTGGCGCCTCGGCGGGTCGCCGGACCGTAGCCTGGGCGCGTGCCCAGCAGCGCCTCCGTCGTCGACGTCCCGCGACCCGCCCAGGCCGGGAGCCGGGTGAGGGCGGTGCCTGTCGCGGTGTGGCTCGTCGTGCTGCTGCAGGTCACCGTGTGCCTGCTGCAGACGGCGGTGTTCCCGAATGGTCGCTCGCCCGACGAGGCCAAGCAGGTCGACCTGGTCCTCCAGGTCTCCGACGGCACGGCCTGGCCGTGGCCCTCGCCCGGCACGCTGGTGACGAACGCCGGGGTGCAGGCGGGCGCGGTGCTGCCCCCGGACCGGCTGCAGGGCGCGGCGCACCTCGCCGACCGCACGTTCACGCCGCGCGCCGAGCGACCGTCCTGGACGGACGCGGGCGGCGCGGCGCCGTGGATCTACGCCGTGGACGGCGAGCCGTTCAACAACCAGCTCGTCCAGCACCCGCCGCTGTACTACGTGCTGGGCGCCGCGGTCGCGCGCGCCGTGCCCGACTGGCACGACGCCCCGTTCGACCAGGTGTGGATGATCCTGCGCTGGGTCAACGTGCTGCTCGCGGCGCCGCTCCCGCTGCTCGCGTGGGCGACGGCGCGGCGCCTGCGCCTGCCCGAGCCGCTGCCGCTCGCAGCGGCCCTCGCCATCGTCGCGATCCCCGAGCTGACCCACCTCGCCTCGTCCGTCAACAACGACAACCTGCTGGTGCTGCTCGGCGCCGTCGCGACCTGGCTCGTCGCGCGGGTGCTCACGGGCGACAGGTCGGCGCGGACGGCGCTCGTGCTCGGCGGGGTCACGTCGCTCGCGCTGCTGACCAAGGGGTTCGCGCTCATGATGCCCGCCTGGGTCGCCGTGGCGTATGCCGCGTCGTGGTGGCACGCGCGGCGCACCCGCGGCGTGGCGGGCGCTACCGTCGCTGCCGCGCTCTGGGCGGCGTTCGCGATGCTGCCCGGCCTGGCGTGGTGGGGGCGCAACCTCGTGCTCTACGGGGCGCTGCAGCCGCACGGCACGCACGCCGACCAGGGCTACCTCACGGAGGTCGGCGGGCACTACACCTGGGCCGACGGCGGCGTGCGGTGGCTGCACCGGCTGACCGACCGCATGATCACGCTGTTCTTCGTGCAGGACCAGGCGTCGCTCATGCGTCACGACGCCTCGTGGTGGGCCGCACGCGTCGGGCTCGCGGCGCTCGTCGTGGGCACCGTCGTCGTCCTGGTGCGAGGGCCGCTACGGCGGCTCGACGTCCTGGTGCTGCTGCTGCCCGCGGCGCTGCTCACCGCCGTCGTCGCGAAGGGCTCGTACGAGCAGTTCGTCGCGTTCCGCAACCTCGGGGCCGCGCAGCAGGGGCGGTACCTCTACATGGCTGCCGTCGGCATGATCGTCGTCGCGGTCGCCGGGGCGGGCGCCGCGAAGGAACGGGTGCGGCGGTGGACGCCCGCGCTCGTCCTGGCGATCGGGCTCGGCATGCACACCGTCTTCCAGGTCGACGCCTGGAAGATTCTGTGGATGCCCGCCGGGCCGTGGTCACCGGCCGCGACCTGGGCGGCGGCCGGCGCCATGGTCGAGCTTCACCCCTTCGGGTGGCCGGCGCTCGCCCCCGCCGCCCTCGCGACGGCGGCCGTCGTCGTCGTGCTGGCAGTGCAGGCGGTGCGCCTGGGGCGGGCCAGGCCGCACGGGATGACCGTCTGAGCCTGCGGTTCCGCTCCGGGCGGATGCCTCGTACCTCGGCCCCCACCCTGCGCTGCACCTCCGGCTCAGACGGCGCGGCGCTTGAGCTTGCGGCGCTCGCGCTCCGACAACCCACCCCAGATCCCGAAGCGCTCGTCGTTCGCGAGCGCGTACTCGAGGCACTCCGCGCGGACCTCGCAGCCCGCGCAGACCTTCTTGGCCTCGCGGGTGGAACCGCCCTTCTCGGGGAAGAACGCCTCGGGGTCGGTCTGGGCGCAGAGCGCCCGGTCCTGCCAGCCGAGCAGCGTCTCGTCCTCCACGGGGTTGCCGAAGAGAGGGAGTACCGGGGCCACGCGCTCCGGTGCGCGCAGCACGTCGGACGGGAAGTCGTCCTCGTCGAGCAAGTTCCACATGGCGGGTCCTCCTCCAGGGCGCATTTTACGGAAACCGCATACGTGGAATTACACGCGTGTCTTTCGGACGCGTCAAGCCGGAATGTGCTAGCAAGCGCTCGTTCACCCGACCCTGCGCGCATTTTCACGCCGCTTATACGCTTGCTCCGTGAACACCGCACCCGCTGGGCCGAGAACGATCGCCGACCTCCTGAACGTGCTGGTCAGGGACCCTGGCAAGCCCCGGCTCACCTGGTACGGGGACGACGGGGAACGCGTCGAGCTCTCAGGCGCGGTGCTTGTGAACTGGGTCAGCAAGACGACCAATCTCTTCGTGGAGGAGTTCGACGGCGCCCCGGCGTGTCGAGTGCTGATCGACCTGCCCCCGCACTGGCGGTCGGCCGTCTGGGTGCTGGGCGCGCTGCGCACCGGTGCGACGGTGCTGGTGCCCGGCCCCGACGGCCTCGCGCCCGACGGACGCCCGGCCGACGTGACCGTCACGACACGGCCCGCGGAGCACTCGGGCGACGTCGTCGCGGTCGCGCTCCCCGCGCTCGCGCGGCGGTTCGACGGCGAGCTGCCGCCCGGCACGGTCGACGCCGCGGCCGCCGTCATGACCTACGCCGACGCCGTCCTCTGGGTGCCCGAGACCGACCCGAGCGAGCCGGCGCTCGTCGCGCCGGCCGCGACCGCGCCCGTCCAGGGAGTGCTGCACGGCGACGTGCTCGCGTGGGCGGCCGGAGCCCCCGAGACGGCGGAGGCGGGGGCCCGCGTCCTGCTCGACGGGCGGGCTTCGCTGGTGGACACCCTGCGATCGATGCTCGGTGTCTGGGCCGCAGGCGGCTCAGTGGTCCTGACGTCGCCCACGACGGCGACGGCGCTCGAGGCAGACGCGGACCGCCGCGAACGCCTGGTGTCCCAGGAAGGGGTGTCCCTGGGAGGGGTCGCGAGCACCCTGGGCGATTGACCCCGGCTCAGGCTCCGAGCGGAGCCCTGCCCCAGGCGACGAGTCCGGTGCCTCGGCGCGGGAAGGCGCGCTGCGTCATCCGGAACGGCCACGTGCCCGCCGCGATCACGGCGCCCTGCAGCGCCGTCGACGGCTGGAAGAGCCGGCCGCTGCGCGCGGTCCGGTCCGCGACCGCGTCCTCGCGGACGTCGGACCGCGTCGCCGCGATCCGGTTCCGCACCACCTCGAGCGCGTAGCCGAGCGGCATCCCGTACAGCCGCGTGCCGACGTCGGTCAGGCCGGCCCCGCCGAGCAGCACGGCCATGGTGCCCGGCTCGTAGCGCCGGTAGTGGCCGACCGCCTCGTCCATCGCCCCGAAGCGAGACGGCCAGGCGGGCGTGGAGATCAGCAGGAGCCCGCCCGGGCGCAGGCGCGCGGCCCACTCGGCGAGCGCCGCGGCGTCGTCGTCGATGTGCTCGATCACCTCGAACGCGCACACGAGGTCGAACCCGGCATCGTCGATCGAGGCGAGCGGGCCGTGCACGAGCGTCGCGTCCACGCCGGCGGCCGCGGCGCGCTCGCGCGCGACGGCAAGGCTCGCGCCGTCGAGCTCGACGCCCGTGTAGCGGTGCCGCTGGGCGAGCCGGACGCCGACGGCGCCCTGCCCGCAGCCGATCTCGAGCACGCGTGCTCCGGGACCGGGCAGGGCCCGCGCGATCAGGCGCGAGGCGACGTCCCAGCGCAGTCGGGCGTACGGGGTCAGCGGCGGCAGAGGCACGTGCGGCTCCGGTCAGGCAGGGGACTCGGGCTTGCGCCGGGCAGCCTAGCGGGCGCGTGCGGGGCGGACCAGCACTCCCACCCCGGCGAACGCAAGGTCCACCAGGGTGAGAAGCACGCGCGAGAGCAGCACGACGAGCAGCACCGCGGCGTGCGGCAGCGCCCCGGCGAGCAGGGCGAGCAGAACCGCCTCGCGCACCCCGGCCCCCGCCGGCACGAACACCACGACGAACCCGGCGATCCAGGCGACCGCGTACCCGGCGATCAGCAGGACGAACGTCCGGGGGGTCGCCGGCAGCCCGAGCCCGGTGGCGAGCAGCCAGACGTGCGAGCCCGCGAGCAGCCAGCTCAGCACCGCCCACCCGACGGCCACGCCGAGGCCGGCCCAGCTCAGCGGCCGCTCGAGCGGCGGGCGGCGGAGCAGCCGCAGCCCGAAGCTCACGAGCCGGCCCAGCACCGCCGGAACCAGCAGCACCAGGAGCAGCGGCGCCACCCAGGCGAGCCACTCCCAACCGCCCAGCGCGTCCGCGCCCGCGATCGGCAGGCACACCGCCGCCACGACGGCGCCCGAGACGAGCCCGACCAGCATCGCCGTCGCGATCGCCGCGAGCGACCGTGCGCGCGGCACCTTGTGGTCGGCGCCGATCTCGGCCGCAGCCACGACGTTCCACACCCCGCCGGGCACGTACTTGCCCAGCTGGCTGATGCCGAACACCGACACGGCCGCGCGCACCGGCAGCGGCGAGCCGAGCTCGGCGAGCAGGACCCGCCAGGAGAGGAACGTGCACCAGACGTAGGCGGCGCCCGCGGCAGCGGCGCCGGCGAGGTGCCCGCCCGGCATCCGGTGATAGGCCGCGACGAGCTCGTCCCACGACGCCGCGACCGCGACGACGGCGAGCGCGACCGCGCCGAGCAGGAAGGCCCACCGCACCACCGGCGAGCGCAGCACCGCGAGCAGACGGTTCACGAGCGGGCTCATGCGTGCCCGTCCCGCGCGTCGGCGGGTGCCGCGAGCCGCTCCAGCAGCGGCCCGACGACGGCGGCAGGCCGCACGGCGTCGCGGCCGGCGCGGGCGCGGGCCGCCGCGGCCGCGTACCGCTCGGGGCGGGCGAGCTCGGCGAGCCGCGCCGCGAGCGCCGCCGGGTCCGCCGCCGGCACGAGCTCGAGGTGCTCCCCGAGCGCCCGCCGCTGCGGCGCGCTGTCCGAGGTGACGACGACGCGGCCGGCGGCCAGCCCCTGGAACACCTTGTTCGGCACCACGCGCAGACCCTTGGGAGTGGCAGAGAAGATGCCGAGGCACACGTGGTGGGCGGCGACGATCGCCGGCAGGGCGTCGGGCTCGACCCAGTCCTGCCAGGTGATGCGCGCGGCCGGCCCGGCCGCCGCGCGGGTCGCGGCGAGGTCCTGCCCGGTCCCCGCCATCGTCACGTCGAGCTCCGTCCCGGCGGCGGCCGCGAGCGAGAGCGCCTCCCCGATGACGGGCGCCCCCTGGAGCGGCGTGTAGAGCCCGAAGAACACGACCCGCAGCGGCTCGCCGTCGCGCGGGGCGGGCGCCGCCGCGTCGGACTCCCCCGCCGCGAACCACGCGTCGGGCGCCCCGACGGGCACGACCACGCCCTTGCCCGGCTCGCGCAGCATGGCGAGGTGCTCGGCGGTGTCGACGAGCACGACGTCGGCGGCGCCGGTCGCGGCACGGTCGAGCAGCCCCAGGAGCCGCACCCGCAGGCCGCGGGCGCCGCGGTCCACGGCCGTGTCGGCGGCGAAGACCAGGTGGTCGAGCACGATCGTCGTGCGTGGGTACAGCACGCGCGCGAGCAGCACGTCGAAGTGCCCGAGGTAGCCGACGAGCACGGCGTCGGGCGTGGCGCGGCGGGCCCGCAGCGCGACGGCGTCGCGCGCCAGGCCCGCCCAGCAGACCAGGAGCCGCAGCGCCAGGAGCGGCAGCCGCCACGGCTGCCGCAGCATCCGCACGCGCTCGGCCGTCGAGAACCCGAGCGGGCGGTCGAGCTCGACGACCTCGCGCCCGTGTGCGCGCAGGCCCGCGACGAGGACGCCGATCCGCGGGTGCCGGGCCGCGTCGTACGTCCCGAAGGCGACGATCACCGGCTGCCCACCGCGTCGCTCTCCCCGGCGGCCTCCGCGGGCTCGTCCTGGACGAACCCGGTCTCCGCGACCTCGTCCTGGACGAGCTCGGGCGCGGGCCCGTACTGGATCTCCTTGGTGCGCTCGAGGATCTCCTCGGAAAGCGTGCGGTTGGTGCGCAGCAGGTCGGCGATGACCATGAGGGCGAAGCACAGCAGCGAGCCGACCAGCATCGTCGTGCCGAAGACGACCGACTGCACGTGGCCGGCGCCGCGGCCGTCGGCCCACTGCACCAGGAACCGGACGAGCGGCACGATGCCCAGGACGCCGAACACGACGCCGAGCGTGAGGAACACGCCGTACGGCTTGTACATCACGTAGCTGCGCATGATCGCCTTGCCCGACTGGCCCATGTGCTGCCAGATGTTCTTGAACAGCCGGGACGGGCGCGTCTTCGGGTTGGTGGTGATCGGCACCGAGGCGATCTTCAGGCGCTTGTTGCCCGCCTGGATGATCGTCTCCATCGTGTAGCTGAACTGCGTCAGGACGCTCAGGCGCATGAGAGCGGCGCGCGAGTAGGCGCGGAAGCCCGAGGCGGCGTCGGGCAGCGACGTCCCCGCGGCGGTCGAGACCACGCGCGAGCCCACGCGCTGCATGAGCTTCTTGAACGGCGAGAAGTGCTCGATCGTCGCCGTCTGCCGGTCGCCGATGGCGATGTCGGCCTCGCGCCGCAGGATCGGCGCGACCAGCTCGGGGATCATCTCCTGCGGGTACTGGTTGTCGCCGTCCGTGTTGACCACGATGTCGGCGCCGTGCCGCAGCGCGTAGTCGATGCCGTCGCGGAACGAGCGAGCCAGCCCCATGTTGCGGGTGTGCCGCACCACGTGCTCGACGCCGAGGGCGCGCGCGACCTCGACGGTGCGGTCCGTCGACCCGTCGTCGACGACGACGATGTGCACCTCGTCGACGCCGGGGATCTCGCGGGGGATCGACGCCAGGACGAGGGGCAGCGTGGCTTCCTCGTTCAGGCAGGGGATCTGGACGAACAGCTTCACGCGGCGGTGCTCCGATTCGGGTCGGTCAGCCGGTCTGGGCGTGCGGGCGCCGCCCCCTAGGCTGGAGCCTGTGAGGCACACGATAGACGCGGTGCGCCTGCTCGTGCGCCACCCTGTCAGGCTCAGCGTGGCCGTCGCCGTGGCGCTCGCCACGGTCCAGCTGCTGGCCGTCGCCCCGTTCACGGCGGGCGACGAGGTCGCCCACCTCGACTACGCCTGGCAGGTGTGGCACGGAGGCCTGCCGGTGTTCGAGGACGGCCTGCAGCTGCGGCCCGAGCACGCGTGGATCCCGGCGGTGCAGTGGACGTCGCAGCACCCGCCGTTGTTCTACCTGGTGCTCGCGCCGGTGGTCGGCCCGCTCGCCGACGCCGGGCACGCCGTCGGCGCCATGTACGCCGCGCGGGCCCTCGGGGCGCTGCTCGCGGGGGTGTTCGTGCTCGTGACGACGTGGGCCGCCCGCGGCATGGTGCGCGAGGGCTCGCGCCTGCCCGCCGTCGTCGCGTTCGTCACGGCGTGCTCCGCCGTCGTCGCCCAGACAGCGGGCACGGTGCTCAACGACCTGTTCGCGGCGGTGTGGACGACGGCGCTGCTCGGCCTCGCGGTGCGCGTCGCGCGGCGCGGGCTGACGTGGCCCCTGTTCGCCGGCCTCGTGGGCACCGCGACGGCGTGCGCGCTCGCGCGGACGTCGTCGCTCATCGTCGCCGCGGTCGGGCTCGCGGGGGCGGCGCTCGCCGCGCTCGCCCACCGGCAGGTCGCGCGGACGGCGGCGCTCACGGGCACGGTGGTCGTGGTCGTCGCGGCGGCGTCCGGCTGGTTCTACCTGCGCAACCTGCGGCTCACCGGGAGCGTCACGGGCGGCCACCCCGACTGGGCGCTCGAGAACCAGGGCCGGCACGCCCGCTCGCTGCTGAGGGTTGCGATCGACCCGGTCACCTGGGACCGGCTGCCCAACCTCTGGTGGTGGGGGCCCGTGGTCCCGCGGCCCGTGGGCACGGTGCTGCTGATGGCCGTGCCGCTGGTGGTCGGGATCGTGGTCCACCACCGGGTGCTGCGGCGCCCGCTGCTGGCCGCGCTGCCCGTGGCGGTGCCGGTCGCGGCGTGCGTCGTGGCCGCTGCGGTGCAGCTCGCGTACGCCACCTCCGGCGGCGGCATCTACCCGCGCTACCTGCTGCCGGCGGCGCTGCCGCTCGTCGCCGGCGTCGCGGCAGGGCTGGCACACCGCGCGGGCCGGACGCGGCGCTGGGCCCGCTGGTGGTTGCCCGAATGGGTGCTGCCCGGCTGGACGGCCGTCATCGTCGTCGACCTGGTGACCTGGCTGGTGTCCGGGCGCGGCGGGTCCGCGGGCGCGGCGATGACCTCACCGCCGACGACGCCGCTGGGCTATCCGGCGCACACGGGCGCGGCGTGGGTCGCGGCCTCGATCGCGCTCGGGCTCGTCGCGCTGGCGTGCGCCGCCGTCGTCCGGACGCTCGTCAGACCCCCGCGCGCGGACGGCGCAGCGCCTGCCACACCGCGAGGGCCAGCGCGGCGATCGCCAGGGCTGCGGTAGTGCCGGCCACCGCGACCAGCCACCCCGAGCCCACAGGGCTGAGCAGCTCCCAGCGGTCGAAGGCCTCGCGCAGCGTCGTGCCCTCGGGCCGGTAGAAGCCGGTGAACCCGAAGCGGAACCCGTAGAACGTCACGGCGATCCCCGTCGCGACGACGACGGGCACGGCCATGCGAAGCCGCGCCTCCGACCCGCCGACCAGCCGCCGCACCGCGACGGCCAGCACCACCGCGAGCGCCGCCAGGCCCGCGAACAGGTAGCGGCCCTGGTGGCCGACCAGCAGACCGTGCTCCTGGTAGTAGGCCCAGCCGTTGTAGAGGATCGCCACGGTGAGCGTGGTGGGCAGCGCCAGCAGCACCGCGACCGGGCGCCACGTGGCGCGGCTGGTGAGCGCGACGACGCCGAGCACCAGCAGCAGCACCGTGGCCGTCAGCCAGAACGACTGCGGCGTGCGCAGGTCGAGCCAGCCCATGTCCCCGAAGAACGACCGCGACAGCCGCCGCCACGCCTGGACGACGTAGGTTCCCAGCCCCTCGGACACCTTGTCGTCCAGGTTCCGATCGATGCCGACAGGCTGGACGGTGCCGTAGACGACGATGTTGCGCACCCACCACCAGCCGCCGACGGCGAGCGCCACGCCGCCCGTGAGCAGCACGCGTCGGGCGTCGGCGCCGAGCGCGCGACGGCGGCTCTCGGTGCTCGCCCCGAGCGCGCCGCCCGGCGCGAGCAGGTACGCCAGCGCGATCACCGGCAGCAGGAAGGCCGCCATGACCTTGGTGAGCAGCCCGATGCCGACGACGGCGCCGATGATCGCGGCGGTGCGCAGGCTCCGGTCGCCGGTGAGCACGCGCACGACGAGCGCGGTCACGGCGGCCCCGACCAGCATGACGAGGGCGTCGTTGTTGACCGCGCCGAGGATGTGCCCCACCTGGGGCACCAGCAGCGGGAAGCAGGCCGCGACCGCGCCGGCCGCCGTCGAGCCCGTCAGCCGGCGCGCCGACCAGGCCGCGAGCGGGACCAGCGGCGCGAGCAGCACGACGTCGAGCAGGCGCAGCGCGAGCAGCTGCTGGTCCCAGCGGGCGTCCACCAGGCCGGTCACGTGCAGCAGCCCCGCACCGAGCGCGTAGTAGAGCGGCGGGTGCTGGCTCATCTGGTCGACGTCGTCGGCGGCGAGGGCCGGCCAGTGCGGCAGCGCGGTCCGCGGGGTCACGCGGGCGCGGTCGGCGGCGGGGACGATGTCTGCGAGGGCGAACTGCGGCACCGTGCCGCGGTCGGCGTAGCGGCCCGGCAGGTCGGTCTCGAGCGCGACGTCGATACGGGCCTGCTGGACCGCCGGCGCCATCACGGCCTCGCCCGGCTTCGGCCAGCCGCCACCGAAGGCGATGCGGAGCACGCTGTTGAGGTGCTGCGGCTCGTCCGGGGCGCGCAACGGCGGCGTGAGCAGGGCCCACGTGGCGGCGACGCCCACGACAAGGAGGGTCAGCACGACGTCGAGGCGGCGGTGGGCCGGCCAGCGGCGTCTGCCGGGGGGCGCTTCGGGACTCGCCTCGGGTTCCGTGCCGGACAGCACGCCGGTCAGGTCCATGGGACCAGTCTGCCGTGCCTCGCTCCCGCGCACCTGCACGGACGCCGGAAGGTCCGCCCACTGGCCCGCCGGGCGCACATGGAAGAATCCCGGTCATGCGCGGAATCATCCTGGCCGGCGGGTCCGGCACCAGGCTCCACCCGATCACCCTCGGCGTGAGCAAGCAGCTCGTGCCGGTCTACGACAAGCCGATGATCTACTACCCGCTGTCGACGCTCATCCTGGCCGGCATCCGGGACATCCTCGTCATCACGACGCCGCACGACGCCGACCAGTTCCGCCGGCTGCTGGGCGACGGGTCGCAGTTCGGCGTGTCGATCAGCTACACGGTGCAGGCCGAGCCGAACGGGCTCGCCCAGGCGTTCGTCCTGGGCGCCGACTTCGTGGGCAACGAGGCGACGTCGCTCGTGCTGGGCGACAACATCTTCTACGGCCCGGGTCTCGGGTCGCGGCTGACCCGCTTCGAGAACCTCGACGGCGGCGCCGTCTTCGCCTACCGCGTGGCCGACCCGACGGCGTACGGCGTCGTCGAGTTCGACGAGAGCTTCCGGGCGCTCTCGCTCGAGGAGAAGCCCGCCAAGCCCAAGTCGAGCTACGCCGTGCCTGGCCTCTACTTCTACGACAACGACGTCGTCGAGATCGCCAAGAACCTGCAGCCCTCCGCGCGCGGCGAGTACGAGATCACCGACGTCAACCGCCACTACCTGGAGGCCGGCAAGCTGCAGGTCGAGGTGCTGCCGCGCGGCACCGCCTGGCTCGACACCGGCACGTTCGACTCGCTGCTCGAGGCCAGCGACTACGTCCGGACCATCGAGAACCGGCAGGGCCTGAAGATCGGTTCGCCCGAGGAGGTCGCCTGGCGGCGCGGGTTCCTGAGCGACGACGAGCTGCGCGAGCGCGCCGAGAAGCTCGTCAAGTCGGGCTACGGGAGCTACCTGCTGGGGCTCCTCGACGACTGACGTCGCTCGCCTGGCGCGGTCGGCGAAACGCGGGCCGCGCCGGGCGACGTCCAGCCCGCCGGGGCGATCGTCGTTCACAGTGACGGGGACCACATTCCTTCTCGCAGGGAGACCGAGTGATGTCCCGACGAGCCCCACTCCGCACCGTCACCGCCCGGGCGGCAGTACTCCTCCTCACCGGGGCACTCCTCGTGCCCGTCGTGGCGGCGCCGGCAGGCGCCGTTGCCGCACCCGCCGCCACGTCCCACCGCCCCGCCACCGTGGGCGCCGCCCAGGGCTCCGCGGCGCACCACCCGGCCGCCCCCGTGGCGCCCGAGATCACCGACGTCGCTGCCGACACCCCCAAAGCGCCCGAGGCCGCGAAGCTCGGCGCCTCGGCCGACGGCACCCCCGTCACGCCTCAGGACGACGTCGTTGTCGCCGCGTCCGACGTCACGGGCTACGCCACCGTCGGCGTCGTCTGGCACGGTTCGCCGCTGCCGCAGGGCGTCACGATCCAGGTACGCACCTCCGGCGCGGACCGCGTCTGGGGCAAGTGGGAGCACCTCGACATCGAGCCCGGCGCGGACGGCGGCTCCCAGGGCGGCACCACGCCGATGGTCGTGGGAGCCGTCTCGCACGTCGAGGCGAAGGTCGAGGGCGCCGGTGCCGCGGGGCTCTCCGACGTCCGCCTCTCCGTGGTCGACCCGGGCACCGGCGTCGTCGACGCCGCCGCCGCGCTGCCAGGCACCTCCCCCGCGGGAAAGTCGGCGCCGACGACCGTGGCCGGGCCCCTGGCGGCCGTCGCACCGTCGACCACCGGCGGGCCGGCGATCCAGTCGCGGGCCGACTGGGGCGCCGACGAGTCCCTCGCGACCTGGCAGCCCGCCCGCGGCAACTTCAAGGGCGCCGTCATCCACCACACGGCAGGCACGAACGACTACACCGCGGGGGACGTGCCCTCGATCCTGCGGGGCATCTACGCCTACCACGCCATCACCCGCGGCTGGGGCGACATCGGCTACAACTTCCTGGTCGACAAGTACGGCCGGATCTGGGAGGGGCGCAAGGGCGGCATCGAGAACGAGACGATCGGCGCCCACGCGACGAGCTGGAACGCCAGCACGTTCGGCGTCTCGGTGCTCGGCAGCTACGACACGGCGACCCCCTCCAGCGCGGCCGTCGACGCCATCGTCCGGCTGCTCGGCTGGAAGCTGTCGCTCCACGGGATCCACGCGAACACCACCGCGGTCATCAACGGGCGGACGGTCAACACCATCCAGGGGCACCGCGACGTGGGCCAGACGTCATGCCCCGGTCCGAACCTCTACAAGCTCCTCGGCACGATCCGCAGTCGCGCGGCGTCCGAGCAGAGCAAGTACACCTCGATCTTCGGCCTCGACGGACCGCTCCCGCCGAGGACGCCCACGCCCCCGAGCACCGAGCGGGTGGCCTACCGCGCCCACGTCCAGAACATCGGCTGGCAGGGATGGTCGACGGAAGGTGCCACCGCGGGCACGACGGGGCGCTCGCTGCGGGTCGAGGCGGTGACGTTCGCGCTTCCGAAGCCGCCCGTCTCCGGCGGGATCGAGTGCTCGGCGCAGGTGCAGGGCAGCGGCTGGCTGGCCTACGCGCCCGCCGGACGGATCTGCGGTTCCGTCGGCCAGGGCCTCCGGGTCGAGGCGATCAAGCTCCGCCTGACGGGAAACCTGGCGCAGAAGTATGACGTCCTGTACCGCGTCCACGTGCAGAACATCGGGTGGATGGGCTGGGCCCGCAGCGGCGCGGTCGCGGGGACGACGGGCATGGCGATGCGCACCGAGGCCCTCCAGGTGCGGCTCGTCCCGAAGGGGCAGGCGGCGCCCGCGTCGTCGGTGCTGCCCGCGGTGCAGGTCGGCCTCACCGTGACGCCGCACGTCGCGACGCTCGGGTGGTTGCCGGCGGTGGGGGCGGGCCAGACGGCGGGCACGTCCGGCCGGTCGCTCGCGCTCGAGGCGCTCAAGGTCGCCACGTCGGTCCCGTGGTCGGGCGGGGTCGAGTGCCGTGCGCACGTGCAGAACATCGGGTGGACCGGATCTGTGGCCCCGGGGGCGACGTGCGGGACCACGGGGCGCGGGCTCCGCATCGAGGCGCTCGCCCTGAGGTACGACGGGGCCGCGGCGGCCCACCTCGACGTCTGGTACCGGGTGCACGTCCAGAACATCGGGTGGATGGGCTGGGCGCACAACGGTGCTGCGGCGGGGACGCAGGGCCTGGCTCTGCGCGTGGAGGCCGTCCAGGTGGTCGTGCGGCCCAAGGGCGCAGCCGCACCCGGGTCGACCGCGGACTCGTTCCGCGCCGGGTGATCGTCGCTTCGTGAGGCTCGACCACCAACGTGGTCGAGCCTCACGAAGCGTTGCCGTTCCGGTCTCGGCCGGCGCGGTTCAGCCGACGATGACGGGCGCGGCCGCGCGGAAGCGCTCGCGCCAGTCGCCGATCGGGGCGACACCAGCCGCCTCGAGCGAGTCGTGCGAGAGCACCGAGTACCCCGGGCGGTGCGCCTTGGCCGCGAACGCGGCGCTCGACGTCGGCGAGACGACGGCCGGGTCGAGCCCGATGGTCGACGCGACCTCCTGGGCCAGCTCGAACCACGAGCAGCGTCCGCTCGAGGTCCCGTGGTAGATCCCCCGCGGGGCCTTCGCGTCGACGAGCCGCACCATGAGGTCGGCGAGGTCGGCCGTCCAGGTGGGCTGCCCGACCTGGTCGTCGACGACGGTCGCGGCGCCCTTCTCGCGCAGGACGCGGGCGATGGTGCGCGGGAACTTGCCCGTCGTCGCCCCGTACAGCCAGGCGGTGCGCACCACGAGGTGGTCGCCCTCGGCGAGCACGGCCCACTCCCCCGCGAGCTTCGTGCGCCCGTACGCCGAGCGCGGTGCGACAGGGGCGTGCGCGGGATAGGGCTCCGTGGCGTCGCCGTCGAACACGTAGTCGGTCGAGACGTGGACCAGGCGAGCACCCGCCTGCGTCGCCGCGCGGGCCAGGTTGGCCGCACCGACGGCGTTGACCGCGAAGGCCGCGGGCTCGTTGTCCTCCGCGCCGTCGACGTCGGTCCACGCCGCGGCGTTGGCGATGACATCGAAGCCCTGGGCTGCGGCGACGCAGGCCTCAGCATCGGTGATGTTCACGTCGTGCTGCGTGGCCGTGACCACCTCGTGCCCGTGCTCGACGAGCGTCTTCTCCAGGTCCGTGGCGAGCATGCCGCCGCCACCCGTGATCAACCAGCGCATGTCCGGAGCCTACCGGGCGGGATCCGGTCGACTACGCTTCCGCCGGTGGACATCCGAGCACTGAAGATCGAGGGCGCGTGGGAGCTCACGCCCCGCCAGTTCGGCGACGACCGGGGTGTGTTCCTCGAGTGGTTCAAGGGCGCCGAGTTCGCCCAGACCGTCGGGCACGCGCTCGACCTGCACCAGGCGAACCTCTCCGTCTCGGCCGCCGGCGTGCTGCGCGGTGTCCACTTCGCGGACGTCCCGCCCAGCCAGGCCAAGTACGTCACGTGCGTCAAGGGCGCCGTGCTCGACGTCGTCGTCGACATCCGGGTGGGTTCGCCGACCTTCGGCGAGTGGGACTCGGTGCTGCTCGACGACGTCGACCGCAAGGCGATCTACCTCTCCGAGGGGCTCGGCCACGCCTTCTGCTCCCTGGAGGACGGCTCGACCGTCACGTACCTCTGCTCGGCGCCCTACGCGCCGGGCCGCGAGCACGGCCTCCACCCGCTCGACCCCGAGCTCGGCATCCAGTGGCCGACGGAGAGCCGCGACGGCTCCCCGCTCACGCCCCTGCTGAGCGACAAGGACGCGGCCGCGCCGACGCTGGCCGAGGCTCGCGAGCAGGGCCTCCTGCCCACGTGGGACGCCGTGCAGGAGTTCCGCGCGTCGCTGCGCGCCTGACCCCGTGCGTCGCGGCGGGCTCGACCACTGCGGTGGTCGAGCCCGCCGGACCGATCATGACGTGCGGAACGCGTTGCCCGTGCTGCCCGGCGGGGTCGAACCGCGCGGCTGCACGACGACCTGGACGCTCTCCACGCGCAGGCCGAGGCCCTGCGTACCGGACTGGGCGCCGTTGCTCGCCCATCCCATCCAGCCGATGTTCTGGACATGGGCGCGGTACCAGACGTCGAGGCTCGCGGCGGCAGACCCGCTGAACTGCAGCGAGAACGCCTCCATGCGCAGGCCCCGCCCGGTGGTGCCGCAGGTCGCCCCCGGTGCTACCCATCCCGTCCAGCCGATGTTCTGCACGTGGGCCCTGCACTGGATCCCGCCTGCCCAGGGCAGGGACGACGTCCGCACCCGGAGCGCCTCCAGCGCGAGCGACCGGCCCGTCGTGCCCGCCGTCTGGCCCTGCCCGACCGGTGCCAGCCATCCCAGCGTCGCCACGTGCGGCGTCACCGTGAGCCCGATGCTGGCCGAGGGCATCGTCTGCGGCGTCGGCCCCGCCTGGCCCTTGGCGACGAGCCGCACCTCGACGGACTCCGTGCGCAGGCCCATCCCCTCCGTGCCCGCGTCGGCGCCGTTCTTCGCCCAGCCGAGCCACCCGACGTTCTGGACGTAGACCCGGTACCAGATGTCGAACTGGCTGGCGACGCTCCCCGTGAGCCTGAGCCGGAGCGCCTCGACCCTGAGGCTGCGCCCCGTCGTGCCGCACGTCTGGCCTGTGTCGACGTAGCCCGTCCAGCCGATGTTCTGGACGTGCGCCGAGCACTGGACCCCGCCCGACGGGCTCCCGGCCGGCAGCCGGAGCTGGAGCGCCTCCACGCGCAACGAACGACCGGTGGTGCCGGCCATCGTGCCCTCGGGCACCCAGTCCTGCCAGCCGATGTTCTGGACGTGCGCCCGGTACTCCAGCCGGTCCGGGCCGCCCGAGACGTTGAGCTGGGTCGAGCCGAACCAGTCGGTGAACAGCCGCCAGAAGTTCCGGTTGCCGTACGCCGAGCAGACGTCGCCCGTGCCGTACAGGTTCTTCAGCGCCGCGGCGTTGGGCTGGTACGGCGTGTAGATGTACAGGCCGGCCGTCGCCTGGTTCTCGATGTAGACCGTCGACGACCCGCAGGTCGTGTTCGGGTTGTAGAGGATCGTGTTGTCGCGACCGGCCTGGTAGCCGTACCGCGTCGGGTTGTTGCGATACACGTGGTACTGGCGTGCCGCGCGGTAGAGCTGGTTGAAGAGCCCGTAGTACTGCGCGTCGCACGGCGCACCGTCGGGGCAGCCGTAGCCGGTCGCGGAATGGTAGTTGACCGTCGTCGGCTTCGTCTTCGTGACGAGCGACGACTCCTTCTGCAGCAGCACGAGCAGCACGCGCGGGTTGATCCCGCAGGCGTTCGAGACCTTCGAGATGATCCGCGACGCCGGCTCGTTCGTCGCGCCCGCATAGGCCTTGCACAGGTTGGTCTCCGCCGCCGTCGACGGGGTGGTCACCGTGTAGTCCTTGAGGCACGCCTGCTCGCCGGCGACGCAGGCCGAGCCCTGCTTGTCCAGGAACGCCTGGACCTGCGTGGCCGTCATCGTGCCGGACTCGTAGAAGACGGCGTCGGCGATGATGTTGCCGGCCTTGAAGTCGGAGCCGCTCAGCGCTGTCGCGACCGGGGCGGCGGCGAGCGGCGCCGCAGGCGCGGGCGCCGCCGTCGCCGGGAGGTCGGCCGCGACCAGGCTCCCCGCCACGACCGCGGTCAGGGCGAGGACCTGAGGACGACGCGGCCGCCTCACGAGATCTCTCCCGTCGACGTCACGCTCCCGGCGCCCACCGACGCAGGCGACTCGTACCTCAGCTTCAGGGTCCAGGGCGCCCCGGGCGTCGGAAGGGTCAGGTTGACGTTGCTGCACCACGTGGTCGTCGCGTCGGGTTCTGCCGACGACGACCCGTCCACAGTGGCGTCACCCTGGACAAGGGTGAACGCGCACGTCCCCCCCGCCTCGATGACGCCGTGGACGTAGCCACCCGCCGCGAGCACGTCGTCGGAGCCCATCGTCGCGACGGCGACGACCTCGACGGAGCGGCGCCCGTCGCTGGGCGTCGGGCTTGCCGTCGCCGTCACGGCGGGATCGTCGCTCGCCCGCGAGCCGTCACCGGTCGCCGGCGCCGGGGAGGCACAGGCGGCGAGCGTCAGTCCCGTGACGACCACCAGCCCCAGGGCGACGATGGTGAGCCTTGGCCTCTGCCTGCGCATCGCGATCTCCTCCTCGAGCCGGGCGGCCGGGCGAGCGGCCTCCATCAGGGTACGAAGAGTGAGTTCCCGGTCAGGGACGTGGTGACGGTGCGGCGCGTCCTGTCGCGTTGAGGCACGGTGCGATCGCTGGAGGCCGCAGACCGGCGCTGCGGCAAGACGGTAGATTGTCGGCAGTCCCGTCCCGCGCACCCGGAGGAATCGTGCAGGTACTCGTCACTGGTGGCGCCGGCTTCATCGGCTCCAACTTCGTCCACCAGACCGTCCGGGAGCGTCCGGACGTCCGGGTGACCGTCCTCGACGCCCTCACGTACGCGGGCGACCGCGCGTCGCTGGCCGCCGTCGCCGATCAGGTCACCCTCGTCGAGGGCTCGATCACCGACGCCGAGCTGGTCGACCGCCTGGTCGGCGAGTCCGACCTCGTGGTGCACTTCGCCGCCGAGTCGCACAACGACAACTCGCTCAACGACCCGTCGCCGTTCGTGCAGACGAACGTCGTCGGCACGTTCACGCTCCTCGAGGCGGTGCGCAAGCACGGCGTGCGCTTCCACCACATCTCGACCGACGAGGTGTACGGCGACCTCGAGCTCGACGACCCGGCGAAGTTCACGCCGACGACGCCGTACAACCCGTCGTCGCCCTACTCGTCGACCAAAGCGGGCTCGGACCTGCTGGTCCGTGCGTGGGTGCGCAGCTTCGGCGTGCAGGCCACGATCTCGAACTGCTCGAACAACTACGGGCCATACCAGCACATCGAGAAGTTCATCCCTCGGCAGGTCACCAACCTGATCGACGGCATCCGCCCGCGGCTGTACGGCGCCGGGCAGAACGTGCGCGACTGGATCCACGTCGAGGACCACAACTCGGCCGTGTGGGCGATCGTCGAGAAGGGCCGCATCGGCGAGACCTACCTGATCGGCGCCGACGGCGAGAAGAACAACCTCGAGGTCGTCCAGACGCTGCTCGAGATCTTCGGCCGTGACGCCACCGACTTCGACCACGTCAACGACCGCGCGGGCCACGACCTGCGCTATGCCATCGACGCCACGCGCCTGCGCGACGAGCTGGGCTGGGTGCCGCAGTACACCGACTTCCGCTCGGGCCTCGAGGCCACCGTCGACTGGTACAAGGCCAACGAGGCCTGGTGGCGCCCGGCGAAGGCTGCCGTCGAGGCGAAGTACGCCGCCCAGGGCCAGTGACGGAGCCCTCGACGGCGCACCGCCGTCAGGGGCTGGCACCGCGGCTCGCGGGATTCTTCGGGATCCCGCTGCTGAGCGCGCTCGCGCCGTTCATCATCCTGCCGTTCGTGTCCCGCATCGCAGGGCAGACGGGCTGGGGCGACATCGTCGCTGCGCAGGCGATCGGTGGGTTCGGTGCGATCGCGGTGACCTTCGGCTGGGGCATCTTCGGTCCCCCCGCCGTCGCTCAGACGGCGGCGGAGCATGTGCGCCAGCGCCTCTACCGCGACTCCCTGGTGGTGCGCGGGCTCGCGACCGTGTTCGTGCTGCCCGTCTGCCTGCTCATCACGTGGGCCGTCGTCGGGCCGCACCACCTCACGGACTCGCTGCTCATGGCGGGTGCGCTCACGCTCACCGGGCTGCTGCCGTCCTGGTACTGCATCGGCATCGGCCAGCCGATGCTGATGGCCCGTTACGACGTGCTGCCCCGGCTGGCCGCGGCGCTCGTGTCGGTGCCGCTCATGCTGGCCACCCACACCATCTGGCCGTACCCGGTGCTGACCACGCTCGCACTCGTGCTGCCCACGGCGATGTTCACGCGCCGCATCCTCGCGGGCTATGACGCATCGGCAGAGCCGCACCGGTCGCTGTGGGCGGTCCTGCGGCAGACGGCAGCCACGGCCGGCATCGACGCGGCCGGCAACGCCTACGGCTCGACGCCGGTGCCGATCTCGACGGCGACGCTGTCCCCGGCGGACGGCTCGGCGTTCTCCTCGGCCGACAAGCTGTACCGCGTGGGTCTGACGATCGTCGTGACGTCGATCGGCAACGCGTTCCAGGGCTGGGTGCTCGACCCCGCGGCCGCCGACCGGCGCCGCCGCCAGCTCCTGGCGATGGGGGCGCACGCCGTGACGGGCGTGCTCGGGCTGGTGTTCCTCGCGACGCTGGGCCCGTGGGTCACCGGTCTGGTGTTTGGCACCGATGTGGCCGCGCACCGCGCGGCGGCCGCCTGGTACGGGGTGGCGTTCCTGTTCATCTCGCTGTCCACGCCGCTCATCCGCAACCTGCTCATCCCCTCGGGTCGTGGCCGCTTCGTGCTCGCGGGCACGATCGCGTCGTCGATCCTGGGGCTCGCACTCATGGGGTGGGGCGCGGCGCGCCACGACGCGACGCTGATCGCGTTCGGCCTCGCGTCGTCCGAGGTGCTGCTGGTGGCACTGCTCGCCGGCCCGGCCCTGCGGCTGCTGCCGCCGGCGGCCGCTACAGCGGGTCGATCCGCCAGCTGACGCGGGCCGCGGTCTGCGCGACGTCGTCGGGCATCTTGCCCATGCGCCCACGCCAGCCGTCGCGCAGGCCGCGTGCGATCACGCGCGCGATGGCCCCCCGCGGCTGGGCGTACAGGCCGACGAGCAGGACATGCTGGATCTCGCGCAGCGTGTCCACGCTCAGGAGGGCGGGGTCGCTGCGCCAGTACTCGCGGTTGATCACCACGCGGCTGCGGGCCCGGTAGTAGTACCGGAATGGCGTCGAGAGGCTGAGGGTGAGCTGCCTTCCGCTCAGGCGGATCCGGCGGCCCAGGAGAGTGAACGGGTAGGTGCGGCCGAGCTCGTGCGGCAGGACGAGCCCGGGGGCCACGAGGCACGCCCGGCCGAGCCTCTTCAGGCGCAGGTAGTACTCGATGTCGACGAGGTCGATGAACAGCTCCTCGCGCTGGTACCCGGCGGCGGCGAGCACCTCGCCCGAGACCAGCGACCCGGACTGGATCGGCTCACGCGAGTGCCGGAACCCGTGCTCGTCGGCGCCACGGAGGACCTGCCGCAGGCCGGCGAAGCTCTCGGGCGAGACCATGCCCATCGCCAGCCCTGCGCGCACGCCCGCGTCCCACTGGGCCACGAGCGCGGCGATGAAGCCCTCGGGGACCGTGCTGTCCTGGTCGAACGTCACCACGAGGTCCTCGGGAGCGAGAGCGGCCTCGCGCAGCCCGGCGTTGAGCGCCGCGGCGATCCCCTGGTTCTCCGCCAGCGCGACGACGCGGGCCCCGGCGGCCCGCACGTGGTCGAGCACGGCGCCGTAGTCGGGTCCGCTGCCGTCGTCGACCACCACGACCTCGTCCACCTGGCCGGCGATCAGCCCGACGTTCCGGACCAGCTCGTCGGTCGGCCGGAACGACGAGACGACGGCGATCAGCCGCCGTCCGGCGCCCTGGGTCGCTGCGGCACCCGCGGTCATCGATCTCCACCCGTCTCGTCGTGGCCGCGCCCTGCACGGCGAACCGTCCCCCGGGCGCGCCGGGGGGCACCCGTACACTACGGGAGGTCCGGGCGCGGCCCGGACGTCCCAGCGGACCCCCGACCACGCGCCCCCGACCAGGAGAGTGCATGCCCGCGCCCCAGATCAGCGTCTGCATGGCCGCCTACAACGGCGGCCGGTACATCGAGGAGCAGCTCCGCTCGATCCTGGACCAGCTCGGACCCGACGACGAGGTCGTCGTCGTCGACGACGCGTCGAGGGACGACACCGCTGCCGTGGTCGAGGGTTTCGAGGACGCGCGCGTCCGCCTCGTGCGGTCCCCCGCGAACCGCGGCTACGTCCGCACCTTCGAAGCGGCGCTGGGCGCGGCGCGCGGCAGCTACGTCTTCCTGGCGGACCAGGACGACGTCTGGCGGCCTGGGCGGGTCGAAGCGATGTGCGCCGCGCTCGACGGCAGGGCCGTCGTCGCGACCAACCTCGCGACGCTGGGCAGTGGCGAGACCCTTGTCGGCCCGTTCGGCCAGCCGGACTGGCACCTGCGGGCCGCGGACTCCGACCGTCCGCTGCGCAACGTCCTGGGCATCCTCGCGGGAAACCGCCCCTATTACGGGTGCGCGATGGCGGTGCGGCGTGACGCGCTAAAACTGGTGCTGCCGTTTCCCGAGTTCCTCGTCGAGTCGCACGACCTGTGGCTCGCGCTCGCGGGCAACCTGTCGCACAGCATGCGCCACCTCGAGCTGCGCTCGATCGAGCGCCGGCTCCACGGCGAGAACCAGACGCCCAACC
The DNA here is from genome assembly GCF_049852175.1 of Xylanimonas sp. McL0601. Taxonomy (GTDB): domain Bacteria; phylum Actinomycetota; class Actinomycetes; order Actinomycetales; family Cellulomonadaceae; genus Xylanimonas. The sequence goes on along the minus strand of NZ_CP187527.1, from coordinate 1,142,199 downwards.
GTCCGCGCGGGCCGCTCGCCGTCCTGCGCTCTCGGCTCCTGCTGCTGCGAGCGATCGCCGTCCTGACGGCTCGCCGCCGCCGGCTGCGCCGCGCCGCCCTCTGACGCGTCAGCTCCCGAAGACGCCTCAGCTCCCGAAGGCGTGCCGCAGCAGCGCCCGCGCCGAGCCCCGGCCGCGCCGCAGGCCCGCGGGGAGCAGGGTCAGCGCGTGCAGGCGGGACGTCCAGTGCAGCCGCGCCGCGCGTGCTGCACGCCGCCACCCGTGGGCGCGCATCGTCGCGCCGTACTCGGCGAAGAACTCCCGCTCGCCCGCGAACCTCCGGTCGTCAAGCAGCGACTCCATCGACGCGCTCTCGGAGTGCCGGCGGTAGGAGAAGCAGACCGTCGGGACGATGAGCAGCCTGGCCCCGAGCAGCACCTGGTCGAGCACGATCGCCAGGTCCTGGATGAAGTCGTACCGGTCGCTGAACGGCGTGCGCCGCAGCGACTCGGTGCGGAAGACGAGCGACGGCCAGTACATCCAGTCGGCCGCGAGCAGGCTCGCCGCGAGCGCCTCGCCCCCGACGACGCGCTCTCCCGTGCCCCGCGGCATGGTGACCCGCTGCTTGACGACGTCGGCGAGGGGCGCCTGCACCGCGCCGGCCCCGTCGATCACCTGGACGCCGGGCTGGATGATCTCGATGCCCGGGTGCCGGGCGATCGCCGCGGTGACGACGTCCACGTAGCTCGGCAGGAGCGCGTCGTCGGCGCCGAGGAACACCAGGTGCTCCTCGGTCGCGATCTCCAGGCAGGTGCGGAAGTTGGCGGTGATGCCCTCGTTGGACTCCTTGCGCACGTACCGGATCCGGTCGTCGCCGAGCGACTCGAGCCACGGGCCCATCCACCGGTCGGGGTAGGCGTCGTCGACGACGGTCAGGCGCCAGTCGACGGAGGTCTGCGCAAGCACGCTCTCGACCGCGGCGCGAGCCATGGCCGGGTCGCCCCAGTAGGGCAGCATGATGTCGAGGGGCACGGTCTGGGATGCTAGCCGACCTGGCCTGCGGGATGCGCCGGACGGCGATCGAGGGGCGCCGCACGCCGGTAGGATCGCGCGCATGACGCCAGCCCTCCCACGCCTCCTCGTGGTCGTCCCGGCGTGGAACGAGGAGGCGACGATCACCGCGGTGATCCACGAGATCGCGAGCGCGGTGCCGAGCGCGGATGTGCTGGTGGTCAACGACGGGTCCACGGACCGGACGGCAGAGGTTGCGAAGGCAGCCGGTGCCACCGTGCTCGACCTCCCGCTCAACCTGGGGGTCGGCGGCGCGATGCGCGCCGGCTTCAAGTACGCGGCCCGCGCGGGCTACGAGCTCGCCGTGCAGATCGACGCCGACGGTCAGCACGACCCGAGCCACGTCCCGCTGCTGTGGGAGACCATGCAGCGCGAGCGCGCCGACATCGTCATCGGGGCGCGGTTCGCCGGCGAAGGTGACTACGAGGTGCGCGGCCCCCGCAAGTGGGCGATGGGCGTCCTGGCCCGGGTGCTCTCCCGGGTCTCCCGGACGCGCCTGACGGACACGACGTCGGGGTTCAAGCTGATGAACGCCCGCGCGGTCAAGGTCTTCGCCTCCAACTACCCCGCCGAGTACCTCGGCGACACGGTGGAGGCGCTCGTCATCGCGTCCCGCGCACACCTGGCGGTCCGCCAGGTGGGCGTCACCATGCGGCCCCGCGCCGGCGGCGCGCCGTCCCACAACCCCTGGAAGGCCGCGGTGTTCCTCCTGCGTGCGTTCTTCGCACTGCTGATCTCGCTGTCACGGCCGAGCGCGCCGCTGCCCGAACCGATCTCTGACGGGGCCCACTCGTGAGCGGCTACGCCTTCGCCGTCGCACTGTGCCTGCTGGTCGTGGTCTCCCTGGTCCAGCTGCTGCGCCGCCGCTGGATCCGCGAGAAGTACGCGGGCATCTGGATCATCGTGGCCCTCGGCATTGCCGTGCTCGGGGCGTTCCCGGGGCTCGCGGTGCACGTCGCCCGCCTCGTCGGCGTCGAGATCCCCGCGAACCTGGTGTTCGCGACCGCGGTCGTCACGCTCCTGGCGGTCTGCATCCAGCTGAGCGTCGGCGTCTCTCAGCTCGACGAGCGCGTGCGCACGCTCACCGAGGAGGTCGCGCTCCTGCGCCTCGAGGTGCGACGCCCGACGGCGCCCGCGTCGTCCACGCCGTCCACGCCGTCCGCCGATGAGGCCTAGGGCACCCCTCGAACACTTGCCCTACGGTGGCGCAGAACCGCGAAGTTGCCACACGCCACCTCAGCGTTCGAACCCACCCAGCACCCTGAGGAGCTCGACTCCGCGACGGTGGATGCGCTGACTGCTGCGGGCGTCGAGCTCGTCGTGCTCGCCGGCATCATCAAGAAGCTCGGCCCGCGAGTCCTCGCAGGCTGGGACGGACGCATCGTCAACACCCACCCGTCGTTGCAGAGAGGGACCTGCGGGTGTCCTGGTTGGCCGAGTTCTGCGACGCGCGGGACGCCACACCGCGGGTCTAGGTGCACTCGGGCCGTCACGCAACTGACGGCCGAGCCCACCTAGCGGCGCACCGCCCTCAGCAGCTCACCCTGAAGAGCCGCGCCGCCCTGCCCTCGCTCGCGACGAGCTCGAGGTGCGGGCCTGGCTGCAGACCCTCGAGGCCGGAGTAGTCCATCGTCGTCGCCTTCCACGGCAGCACGCCCTTGGTCCCGAAGTCGAGGACGTAGTCGACGCCGGCCGCCGTCGCCGCAGCACACACCGCCGGGTTCGTGTCGATCGCGTTGAGGTGCCCGTTGAGGTAGATGACCTGGGTGCTCGGGGTCGAGAACACGTGGGGCTCGGTGACGACACGGTCGCCGAGCGCGAACGCCAGCGCCGTGCCCGTGTTGGGGTTGCCCAGGACGAGAGCGTCCGGCGGCGTCAGGTCGGGGAGCCGCTCGAGGAGCGTGCGCTCCGCCGTGGTGAGCAGGGGGCCGGACGGCGCGTACGCACGTCGCGACCGCATGATCTCCGCCTCGGTGTTGCCGTTCTCGAGGGCGATGCCTCCGACGAGTGCGACGCACAGAACCACCGCGCCCGCCGGACGCAGCCGGCGTGCCCACAGGCCGAGGACGCCAGGCTGCCGCTCGGTCCACCGGCACAGGATCCCGACGATGGCGGCGGCTCCGATCGTGAAGGTCACGACCGCGCCGACGGGGATGAGTGCGGCGACACGCACGGTGTCGTTGAAGTAGACGCCGGTGAGGAACATCCGCAGCTGCGACGTGGTGGGCTGCGCGCTGGCGAACGTGTAGAGGATGACCGCGACGACGAACGGCCCGACCGCCCACGCGTCGCCCGGGCGCCTGATGAAGACGACGAAGCCTGCGAGCAGCGGGATGGCGATGGCCCACGCGATGATGCCCGACGGCGGCGAGCCGGTGAGCGCGAGACCGAGCGCGTTGCCCACCGTCTGGGTGGGCCCCCAGGTCGCGGCCTCGGCCGGCGGGCGCGCGACGTGCCAGACGACGAGGAACGCAACCACGACCAGGGCTGCCCCGACCACGGTGAGCCGCGCACTGCGCGTCTGGCCAGCCTTCCGCTGTGCCCTGACGCGGCACACCGCTGCGTAGAGGAAGAGGGGAAGGCTCATGATCAGCAGCGACATGAGTGCGATCGGCTGCGCGAGCCCCAGTCCCGCGCCGGCGACGAGGAGCAGCAGGATCCGCATCCAGCGCTCGCCCGGGTTGGTCCTCGACGCCGTCCACGGCAGCCCGAGCACGCGCGTCGCGCCGGCGAGCACGGCGGGGAGGAGCGCCATCGACAGGAAGTTGGGGTAGATGACGCCGAACGTGATGAGCCGGAACGGGAACGCTCCGAACCCCGCCGAGGCGACGGCCGCGGCCGCGGGGGCCCAGGGAACACGGGGCAGCGCGACGGCGCCCAGCGCGAGGCAGCCGGCTGGCCATGCGGTGGCAGCGATGGCGATGTTGGTCGCCGTGATGGCCTGCGGGATGGAGACGCCGGCGACCTCGACGACGATCGACGTCAGGGCGTGCCAGCCCATCGGGTAGAAGCCGTTCCCGGTGAAGTCCGTGAGCCCGAACGCCGAGGCGTTGCCGGACTGGACGACGTGCTGGACGGCGTTGAGGTGGAAGATCGCGTCGAAAGTCTGAGAGATCGCGTCGGGCGTGCCGATGGCGCGGACCATCTGGACGGCGAGGATGCCGCTGGCGACGACGAACCCGCCGGCGGCCCAGCGCCAGGCGGCGCGCGTCGGCATGGGACCGCCGCCGTCGGCCTTGAGCAGCCGGCGGACCACGAACGCGACCGCGGCGACGACGACCGTCATGACGGCGACGGCCGACCACGACCAGGCTGCACCGAGGAATCCCCAGATGATACCGCTCACGGCGATCAGGCCCACGGACACGGCCGGGGCGAGGGCGATGGTCCACAACCGCAGCCGAGTCGCCGCGGCGACCACAGCGAGCCCGGGAACCCACAGCGCCGCCACCGCGACGAGGACCGCTGGGATGAGCGGCGGCCAGTCCGCGATGTTGAGCTCGGGGACGGTCACGACGTCACTCCCCGCATGCGAGCCACGAGCTCGGTCGCGGGGCCGTCTGCCACCATCCGGCCCTTCTCGAGCAGGATGCCGCGCTCGCACAGCCGGGAGACCAGGTCGAGGTCGTGGCTCACGATGACGAGGGTGCGCCCCTCCCCCTTGAGCGCCTTGATGCGCTCGATGCACTTGCGCTGGAACGGCTCGTCGCCCACCGCGAGGATCTCGTCGATGAGGAAGACCTCGGGGTCGGAGTGCACCGCGACCGAGAATGCGAGTCGCAGGAACATGCCCGAGGAGTAGAACTTCACCTCGGTGTCGATGAACCTCTCGATCTCGCTGAACGCGACGATGTCGTCGAAGCGCGAGGTGATCTGCTCCTCGGTCATGCCGAGGATCGCCCCGTTGAGGAACACGTTCTCGCGGCCCGTGAGGTCGGGGTGGAAGCCCGCGCCGACCTCGATGAGGCCGGCGACGCGGCCCCGCGTGCGCACACCGCCGCCGTCGGGCGTGAGCACGCCCGAGATGAGCTTGAGCAGCGTGGACTTGCCCGACCCGTTGAAGCCGAGCAGCGCGACAGTCTCGCCGTCGGTGATGTCGAACGAGACGTCGTCCAGCGCGAGGAACGTGTTCCTGTCGATGGGCTTGCGGAGCAGCACCGACACGGCGAACTCCTTGAGGGACCGCTGGTGCCGGAGCGTGAACTCCTTGGTGACGCCTGCGACCTCGATGACGGTGGTGGGCATTCAGAGCTCCTGCGCGAAGCGCCCCTCGAGGCGCCTGAAGACGATCTGGCCGATGACGACGAGGCCCGCGGAGATGGCGAGCGCGAGCAGGGCCCACCACCACAGGCCGTCTGGCAGTGGCGCGCCGCCGCCGGGCAGCAGCTCGGGGCGTCCCGTGGCCCCGTACCAGAACGCGTAGTGGAAGAGGGAGACGGCGGCCGTCAACGGGTTCGCCATGTACAGAGGCCACAGCCACGAGGGCAGCGCGTCGTGCACGAGGTTCCACGTGTACAGCACGGGCGAGGCCCACGTGGCCACCATGACGATGAGCTCGACGAAGTTCTCGGCGTCCCGGAAGTAGACGTTGACGGCGCCGAAGACGAGGCCGAGGCCGAGCGCCAGCAACGCGACGATGACGAACCCGACGACGCCGGCAGCCAGCTCGGCGGGCGTGGGCCGCCACCCGGTGACCACCGTCGCGACGATCAGCACGAGGAACTGCGGGAAGAAGTGCACCGCGGACACCCACAACGACGCGACAGGGAACAGCTCGCGCGGCAGGTAGATCTTGTTGACGAGCGGGGCGTTCCAGAGGATCGAGCGCGTCGCGTTGGTGAAGCCCTCGCCGAAGAAGTTCATGACGATGATGCCGCTGAACAGGTAGACCGCGTAGTCCGGCACCGTGTCGCGCTGGCGCATGATGATGCCCATCGCGAGGAAGTAGACGGCGAACTGCACCGCGGGCTTGACGTAGGTCCACGCCATGCCGAGCACCGAGCCGCGGTAACGGACCCGGAGCTCCTTGCGCACGATCAGCTTGAGCAGGAACCGCCGCTCGAGGACGTCCAGCAGACCGCGCCCCTGACCGGGCGTGGTCAGGGGCAAGGTGGAGACTGCGCTCACGTGCGGTCTGCCTCCGTCCGGGCGAACGTCGCCTTCCAGGCGTCCTGCCCGACGAGGTCGCCCATGGCGTCCTTGTAGCGCTTCGAGAGCTCGGGCCACTCCTGCAGCAGGCGCGCGTACAGCTTCGTGGACCGCTCGACCTGCCGGCGGAACTCGGCGGGCCGGCGCTTGTACCAGACCGCGCCGGTGCCGTCCGCGAGCGAGACGACGGCGGAGTCGTGCCGGGCGAGGACGAACCAGCGCGCGTCCTGGGCGGCGATCTCGGCCTCGGGGTGCCGGCGGCTGAGGTCGGACGCCGGTCGCACGGCCTTGACCAGGCTCAACGCGGCGCTGGCGTAGTTGGCGAGGCTGCTGCCCGACGGCGCTGCGCTGTTGCCCTTCTTCGGCACCTTCTTGCGGCGCACAGGCGGGAACGAGCCCGGCTCCTTCTCGACGCGCGCGTCGTCGTACTCGGCGCGCGTCGCACGGATGCGAGCGAGGCGCGTGTCGAGCTGCGCGTGCATATGCTCGGGCCCGCTGAGCACGTCCTCGAGCGCCTGGAGGCGCAGCTCGGCGACGGAGTACTGCGAGGCGAGCAGGTGCTTGTACTGGTGGGAGAGGGTCTCGCGCACGATGCCGCCGCCGTGCTCGAACGGCGAGTGCAGCAGCGCCGCGACGAGGCGGTTGCGCTGGTGGTAGTACGCCTGCCAGTCGAGCGAGTCGTCCTTGTCCGTCCACGGCACGTGCCACGCAGCCACGCCGGGGAGCGTCACCGTGTGCACCCCGTGCTCGCGCGCACGCAGGCCGTACTCGGCGTCGTCCCACTTGATGAAGATCGGCAGCGAGAGGCCGATCTCACGGATCACGTCGACCGGGACGAGCTCCATCCACCAGCCGTTGTAGTCCACGTCGATGCGACGGTGCAGGTCGGCCGTGCCGCGCAGCGACTGCTGGTCGAGGTGGTGGCCCGTGTACTTCTTGAGCACCGCGCCCCACCAGAAGCGGTACGGGTTGACCCGCTCGCCGAACGAGTGCAGGAACGAGCGGTCGAACATCGAGAACATGTGCCCGCCCACGATCGTGCGGCGGCGGGCCAGGTCCGCGAACGCGACCGCGCGCAGGATGCCCTCGGGCTCCGTGCGAAGGTCGTCGTCGGAGATCAGGTGGTAGGTGGAGACGCCCTCGTCGAGCGTCTCGCTCATGCCGCGGGAGAACCCGCCCGAGCCGCCGAGGTTGGCCTGGCGGATCATGCGCAGCCGCCCGTCGAGGCCCTTCTCGGCGTCGGCGAACCCCTCGGCGTCCTCGGGGTGCTGCGTGCCCTGGTCGACGACGGTGACGCGGTCGAGGATCCCCAGCAGGGTCGGGTCGCTGCCCAGCTGCTGGAGCAGCGTGACGACGTCGTCGGCGCGGTTGAGCGTCGTGATGCCCACGGTGACGGTGCCCTGCGGGCGGTCCGACGCCGCCTCCCAGTGGGCCTCCTCGAGGGCCGCCCCGTCCAGGCCGGCGACGAGGTCGAACCAGTACCAGCCGCCGTCGGCGAACGTGTCCAGCGGCAGCGTGAAGCGGAACGTCTCACCCTTCGCGGCCTCGAACGTCTCGCCCGCGACGCGGTAGATGTTGCCGCGCGCGTTGGAGCGGTAGACGAACACCTGGCCCGTCCCGCTCACCGTCGCCGACAGGACGACCTGCTCGACGACGGTCCACTTGCGCCAGTACGACGCCGGGAACGCGTTGAAGTACGTCCCGAACGAGGCGCGGGCGCTCGGCTCCACAGTGAACGAGCGGCGCGAGCGGACGTGCGAGACGTCCAGGTGCTCGGCGGGGGCGCCGACCGGGATCTCGGGCTCACCGTCGAAGACGGGAGCCTGGCCGAGGTCACCCTCGACGTAGAGGGGCAGGATGTCCTGGTCCGGGTCGACCGGCAGGACGACCCGCTGCAGGATCCGGGTGCTCGTGGTGCTCACGCGTCCACACCCCCGCTGACGAGCGCCTCGCCCTTCGCGTAGTACGGCGCGAGCTTGTTGTCGACCATCGACAGCGCGGCACCGATCGCCATGTGCATGTCGAGGTACTTGTAGGTGCCCAGGCGGCCGCCGAACAGCACGTCCTTCTCGACCGCGGCGAGGTCGCGGTAGGCCAGGAGGCGCGCACGGTCCGTCGCCGTGTTGATCGGGTAGTACGGCTCGTCGCCGTGCTCGGCGAAGCGCGAGAACTCGCGCATGATCACCGTCTTGTCCGTCGGGTACTCCCGCTCCGGGTGGAAGTGCCGGAACTCGTGGATGCGCGTGAACGGCACGTCAGGGTCGGCGTAGTTCATGACCGGGCAGCCCTGGAAGTCGCCGACGTCGAGGACCTGCTCCTCGAGGTCGATCGTGCGCCACGACAGGTCACCCTCTTCGTAGTCGAAGTACTTGTCGACCGGGCCGGTGTAGACGACCGGGACGTTGCCCCCGACGTTCTTCTTGTTGACCGGCTGCGACTCGTCGAAGAAGTCGACGCCCAGCTGGACCTCGATGTTCTTGTGGTCCGCCATGCGCTCGATCCAGCGCGTGTAGCCGTCGACGGGCAGGCCCTCGTACGTGTCGTTGAAGTACCGGTTGTCATACGTGTACCGCACGGGCAGACGGCTGATGATCGACGCCGGCAGGTCCGTCGGGTCGGTCTGCCACTGCTTGGCCGTGTAGTTGCGGATGAACGCCTCGTACAGCGGGCGGCCGATGAGGTTGACGCCCTGCTCGTCGAGGTTCGCCGGCCTCCTGCCGCCGAGCTCCGCCGCCTGCTCCTTGATGAGCTCGCGGGCAGCGTCGGGGCCGTAGGACGACCGGAAGAACTGGTTGATCGTCCCCAGGTTGATCGGCATCGGGAACACCTCGCCCTTGTGCGTGGTGTACACGCGGTGGACGTAGCTCGTGAACGCCGTGAACCGGTTGACGTACTCCCACACGCGCTCGTTCGAGGTGTGGAAGAGGTGCGCGCCGTAGCGGTGGACCTCGATACCGGTGGTCGCCTCGTCCTCGCTGTAGGCGTTGCCGCCGATGTGCGGGCGCCGGTCGATCACCAAGACCTTGCGTCCGTACTGCTCGGCGATGCGCTCGGCGACGGTCAGGCCGAAGAAGCCAGAACCGACGACGATGAGATCCGCGTCCACTACACAAGCTCCTCAAGGTCAGGGGAATCGCAGGCAAGCGTAGCGTGCAAGACCTCAGATCTCGGCTCGCAGGCACCGTCCGGGCCCACCCATCGGCTCGCGCGGCGCGACCACCCACCGACGACCCCGACGGTAGGTCTCGCGGCCGCGGCATGAGGACGTCCAGACCGGCCTGAGCCCTGGGCAGACGGCTGCGACAGGCACCGTCAGCACGGGCGCGACGTCGGCTCTCCGAACCTGGTCGACGCATTGGGCATTGGCCGCCGAACAGCGGAAAGGTGGAGGTGAAGCCCCTGACTCGTGCCACTTCGGTTAGTGACCAGTTGGCGTGATCTTGTCGATGATGGTGCGGGCGTCGTCGGGGAGCTCCGGTTCGAGCGTGAGGCGTTGGCCGTTGATCTCGACGGTCGCGGAGCGGACCTGGCGCAGGGTCTTGACGATCTTCTTGATGCTCACCCCGGTCACGTTCTGCAGGTGGCGGGAGACGGCCAGGGCGGCGAAGACGACGGTGAGGTGTGCTTCGATCGCGTCGCGTTCGTGGTGGAAAGATCGGGCGTGCACGCAGGTCGGACTTGACCATCCGGAACGAGGCTTCGACGTTGTAGAGGTCGTGGTAGGCCTTGATGACGTCCGCGCCGGTGGCCTTGTCCCGAGACAGCGAGGTCACGTACCCCTTGAGCCCGGCCAGGGCGCGCGCCCGCTCGATGAGCTTCTCGTCGAGCTCCTTCGCGGCGCCCGTGACCTTCAGGAAGCGGGTCTTCTTCAGCGGGATCTTGCCGTCGGCGATGCGCTGAGCCTTGGTGATCATCGCGTCGATGTTCTTGTCGTCGCGCTTGTTCCGCTTGAACGACCACTGGTAGACGATCCGCCGCTGGCGGGCGTTCTTCCCGATGCCCATCAGGCGGGTGGACTCCAGGATCTGCCGTCGGTGAACGCGGTGCCGTGGCGTTCGAAGTGGTCGGCCAGGTCGTATGGCGCCTTCGTCAGCCGGGACCCGACGATGAAGGAGAACCCGGCGTCCTCCAACGCGTTCAGGTTCCCTGCCCACAGCATCCCGGCGTCCGCGACAACGACCAGGTCGGTGACGCCGTGGCGTTCCTGGAACTGGGTCAGCACCGGGACCAGTGTGGTGGTCTCGGCCTTGTTGCCCTCGAACGCGGCGACCTCGAGCGGGAACCCGGACGGGTCCACGAGCAGCCCGACCTGGATCTGCGGATCCACCCGGTGCTCCTTGCTCATCCCGACCCGCCGCCACTCGTCCTCGTCGGTGACCTCGAAATGGAGCGTCGTCACGTCATACATCAGCAGCGCAGCCGTGCCCGTGGTCCGCGCCGAGTGCGCCAACGCGGCGGTCGCGAGCCGGCCCCGGTAGTCGTGCGCGATCAAGCGGTCCAGCGCGCGGAACAACGTCCGCAGCGACGGGCACGGCGCGCCGACCTCGCCCAGCACCCGGACCGTCTCGGCCTTCGAGGCCGGCTCGATGATCCGCGCGAGCACCATCGCCCGGAACGCGTCGTCGCGCAGAGCGTCGAACCCGAGCCGCGCGTACGCCGCGCACAGCACGTCCCACAACACCAGCGACGCCGTCGCCACGACACGCCCACCAGCCGCAACAGCGCGCGGACGACCTACCGGCGTCGGCGCGGGCAGGTTGCCCGCAGTCCAGTCCGCGATGTCTGCCATGCGCGCCGGGACCTGCTCAAGACCGTCGAGATCCAGAGCCTCCTGGCCCGGCAGGAGACGCTCACGGGCAGCGAGCATCAACAGCTCCAGGCTCGCGTCGTCATGCGCGGACCCGACGTGATCGACATCGACCACCCGAGCGCGCTCCTTCGACACGACCTGGACCGCGACCGCTCCCGAGGGTGCGGACCTTGCGCACGTACCGCGAGACCACCCGCGAACGCTACCCGACCCCATTCTTAGTACCCGACTACAGGCCCGCTCAACCACAAACCCGCAGGTCACAGCCTCACGCCACGAGCGAGGACTCCGAGGTGGCACGAGTCAGGTCCGAACCTGGTCGACGCATTGGGCATTGGCCGCCGAACAGCGGAAAGGTGGAGGTGAAGCCGGGTCGCGCGCTCGGGGCGCAAGCCAGAGGCGAGCACGGTGGCGACTGCGCGCAGAGTGGCCGTCGGCGGCGTCGACGGGACCGCGCCGTCCGACGCGTCGAGGGTGACGTGGGATTCGCGCGATCCAAGACCCTCAGACCCGACAGCGGCTCGGCCCGCGGGGTTCCGCAAGCAGCCGCAGACCGAAAAGATGGCAGGCCCGAACTGAACGTCGCCTTCCGCGCGATCGTCGCAACCCCCACCAAAACGACGAAGTCTCGAACTAGTTCACATCCACAGGAACTCTGGTAAGGAAGCGCTCATTCGTCTGCCCAACAATCAGGTCAGCACCCCTCGACACCGCGTATCCAAAGTCGACTTCGGGCGACCACACAAAATGGAGCTCCTTGAACACGCGAGAGAACCAGAAATTGCACCTGGACGCGGTGATCGGATTGCTCCCGAAGAAGCTGTTTCCAAAGACAACAACACACTTGGCAATGGGCGCTGCTTCGTTCCTCCACACTCTGCGCGCGCCGAGAAACCGACCCGATCCGGTCGGCTCAACCGACTCAGTTAGCACAGGGTCGCTTGCGAGGCTGGCGAGGAACTCCATGTCGGGCTCGTAGACAACCTCCGCCAGGATGCTGCCAAAGAATCGCTGCGTCAGGTCCCCCTCGAGTGCACGCTCGCGGGTGAAGCGTTGCTCGGGCCACACAAAGTCAGGATTCGAGCGCTCGACGATCTTTTCACTTAGCGCGAGAGCACCGCAAGCTGAGAGGTGTGTATCGAGCTTGCGCCATAACAAAGCAGGAGGAGCGGAGTGGCTTCGCAAGGCCTCGAGGGCACTGATGTACCATGGGAGGTGGTTCAGCCGATGTTCGATCAGATCAAGTAATGGCGTGACTCCGGATAGTTCCGAGATTCCGCTCGGAACGTGAGTCGACTTCTCAGGCACCACAACTTGCGAGAACTCGACGCCAAGAGACTCCGCTCGTTCAGCTCGCGAGGTGAGCAGTTCGACCCACTTGCTTGCATGGCTGTCAAGGGCGGCTTGCGCCTCCGGGGTCGACGCACGACGGTAACTCGCAACAAGATCGTTGGCGCCGCGGAGCAGGAACAGGTGACCGCCTGCTCCAACCACAGCGCTACCGTCCGCACTCAATGAACCGATTGGTAATGGGACAAAAGAGACATCGTCGAAAGAATCTGGAACTGAAGCAACCAAGCCCGCTGGCGGGGCTGCGGGTCGCTCCTTGTTCACGGTGGGCGACCCCCCACGGGGCAGGTTTCGGAGCCAGGCATCAAAGCATCTCTGGTCCTCAAGACGGACCCGCTCACCAAGGAGAAGGCGTTCTCCTCGAAAAACGACGGCGACATCCCCCGAAATCAGGGCACCCGGGGGCAGCGGGTCCGGGAATGTGCACTCGAACCGTCGATTGTCATGTCCGAGCCGGGCTACGACATCCTCCCGACTCGGACCAAACCGCACAGCGCCGAGCTCAGTACCGTTGAGCGATACATGGAGCTCCAATGGCGCTGGGTTGCCGTCTGCCCGCACCCATCCCGCAATGCGGTTCCGCTGAGAAGAGATGGCATCGACGTATCCAATCGTCATACATCGAAGTCTACCCTGACCCCAAACGGGCTCATTCCAGTGATCGTGCGGCGGCATGATCACAGGCCAATGCGTGAGTGGGTGCCAAGGAAGATAGAGTTCCTGCACCAGTCCATCCAGGGCGCCGGCGTTCTCGGATGGTGAACGCCGGAGCCCTGCGTGGGCGGCCAGGCCGCGTGACTCCAAACAACCTGAGCCAACTCGCATTGACCCAGTTCACGAGGCCCTCGTCCTGTTAGTCCGACGACACCCCGCGCGAGATCCCGAGGCTAGGGTCGCTGAAAGGCCGTCATGAGCACGTTCCGAGAACGTTTCAGATGTCGGACCGCGTTCCGGACCGGCGCCGTAACCTTCCAGGAAATCGAGCCTCTCACTTCGTCAATCTCTTCTCTGGCTCGCAGGAGGCGACTGATATCTTGCCGATGAAGACGCTTAACATCTGCAATCGTGGCGGCCCGTCTCTCAAGTTCGTCGCGCAACTGAGCAACCGAAGTTTCCATCCCCTCGAGCGACGCACTTAGTTCATCGCGCAACGCAACCAAGTCGTGGAATCGACCGGCGAGGTCGGCCAACTCAAGCTCAACCCTGTCTCGATCCAAACGCAAACTGTTGCGCTCTCGAACGACTTCGTCCCACTTGCGGGCCAGCTCATCCCTGGCAGCGATCGTTCGCTTATGCGCCCCACGCTCCGAGAACCACGCATTCTCTCGTACCGCCAACTGAGTCAGTCGGCGATCGAGCTGTATTGCCGACGCGGCGATATCCCCACTCAGGCCATCAAGAGGCGAGTTCATCGCTTCGATAGAGGCTTCGAGGACCTGCATGCACGACGACAAGCCAAACTGCTCTATTGCGGACGCTCTGAAACTCTCAGAGAACGCGAGCGCGCGACGCCATCCCACGCGGATTCCTTGGGCGATCTCGGCCCCGGGCATCTTCCCGAATCCCCTGCCTGAGAAGTTCAGTGCCGCAGATTGCTCGAAGTTCTCCGCGACCAGCCAGCCGGGTCCACCGTGCATGTCGTAGCAGTACACGGGCCGACCAGCATTGAGCGCATACTGGACCGTCTTGCCGATAGAGATGACCGCATCCGCATCGGCGAGCAGGGCGGGGTCAACACGGCGCGCTAACGCTCCGTGCTCCCGTTGGGCGCCCACTATGGTTATCTCGACTTCACCCGCCAACAGCTTGAGCGCTTCTCGCAGCTCATCGGGAAGGTGGTTGGAGACAACCAATAGCCTGCGGCGCTCGCACTCCGCGTCAACGGGTTCTAGGCGAGCAAAACCGTCCGGAGCTGGATTGGGGAACACAAGCAGCCGCTCTTCCGGGAATCCGTCATAAAGACCAAGATTCCGGTGGGCATCGCGGGTCTCAGGAGAGTTAAAGACAACCGCGGAGGCTATGCCTCGCTCCAGACCAGGGACAAGCGCCATCTCTGAAGTCAAAAAGGGCGACAAGTGGGCGAACACCACCGTCTTTGGCACAGGCGGGCGAAAGAGAACGGCTGGGGTTACGTTGTGCTGGACCCATGCGAACGTAAACGCATAGCTTGCGAGCCGGTCTTCGAGTGCCGGATCATCGGCTGCAATTACCTCGACGCCTGGCAACGCCAGATGCTCGCGGACGAACCCATCCCCAAACGACCGCGCCACAACAACCACGCGACGACCGATAGAAGCGAAATATTCGCAGAGCTCGAGGACGACGACCTCCGAGCCAGCCAGGCGGTGGAGCAGGCCCTGGGTCACCAGAACGTCACCGTCCTTGGCAAGGATCCCGCCCTCGCCCATAATGTCCGACCTCGCTGGAACGCGCGCTTCCATGTTCCGACCTACCCTAGCAAGTTCAGAACATCTCGCAGCATAACTGCTGCTCGCGCATCGAAGGAGTGTTCACGAGCGATCATCGCCGAGATCTCCTTGAAGCGTGCCCGATCTGGAATCCACGATCTGTCCGCCGAGAGTTCCTCCATCTCCTCGAGGCTGCCGCAGGGCCGAACGGCGCCCTGGAAGAGCTCCAGACCGTCGATCTCATCCGAAATGACAGCAGCACCCGATGCGACCGCATCAAAGGTCCGGTTGCTGACGAACCCGTGTTCCCGCATTGGGTCCATGTGGTCGTTCAGAACCACATTGCATGAGGCATATGCTTCGGGCGTCCTCGAGAACGGAAGATACTCGCCACGCGTGTTCCCGGGCGCCACCAGATCCCACCCTGGTCCCCATAGGCTCAGGTCAACACCTGACTTCAGAGCCATCTCCACCAGTGGACGGCCGCCAATAGCCTCTCTTGCGCCGCCGACAAAGAGCACGTCACTCCGCAAGTCGGATGAGCGCGCTTCAGGTCTGAACCGTCCAGGGTTCGTTGCCTGGAGCATCGTCCGCACGTCGACCCCCGACTCTGCCGTCATCCTCCGGGCCCACGGCCCGGAGGCCGCGTACACCAGATCCTGGCTTCGGATCTCAGTCGCGCTGACGAGCTCGGGCCGGCTGATCACCCACATCAGGTTCACCCGACCCATCTGCACGACCGGCGGCCGCACTCCGCGAACCGTAAGTACGACGTCGTCAAGGTAGGCGGTGTCGCGTTCGAACGCGCCGTAGCGATCGACGACAACCTCCTGGCCGAGCTTCTCGAGAGCGACCCGAAGATCCTCGGAGAAGATCGTGTCCCCCCACCAGTCAGCACGATAGGACCCGCTAGCTCCAATCTTGACCGCCCACCGAAGGCTAGGGATCTTCCCAAAACCTTCGACATGCACCGTGCGCTTCGGCCTCACAAGAACAGGGAGCCAGCCGTGACCGCCGGGCAGCGGACGTGTATGAGCGACTTCGAGCCCGAGATCCTTGAACTTCTTCTCGTCGCCCGTCGGGATCCTTCCCCTCCAGCGGTCGAGGAAGATTCGCTTGTTCTCCTCGCTCCGCGCAAACCGTCCAGGAGTTCGCGCCTCCGTGTGCTCGACAAGAGAACGCGGTTCCACCTCAAACCTCCCGCCCGTCAACTCGCAGGCGCGCAGGCAGAGGTCGTAGTCCTCGAGTCCGTTAGCGTAGATCGGATCAAACCCCCGCAGCTTCTCGAACAGATCTGACCGCATCAGCAGAGCAACACCATGCACCGCAGCAAAGCCCTTGCCGTCGTGTCTGAAGGCGTCCTCTCTCGGGAGGCGTGCGAGGAACTGCGCGGGCACCTTCTCGTCAAAGACGAAAACCGCCCCTGCCGCCTGGGTCGTTCCATTTGGGTTGAGGATAAGAGGCTGCACGCCGATGGCGTCCGTGCTCTCCAGCCTTTCCACAAGCGGGCCGAGCCACCCGTCTCTCACGATCGTATCGTGATTGAGCAGGAGAACGTATTCCCCAGAAGAGATCGAAAACCCGTAGTTGCAACCCGTCGCGAAGTTGTAGTTTCGACTCAGCCTGCGGTACGTCACTCGCGGGTGGTTGTGATAGCGCGCCGCGACGATGCGACTCGTTGCAAGGTGCGAGCCGTTGTCCACCAGGATGACCTCCACATCCTGGTCTGCGGTTGTCTGAAGGACCCTGTCCACTCCCAGAAGAGTATGGACGAAGTCCTCGTACACCAAGATCACGATACTGACACGCCCACGAATGCGGTCATTCTGCGTTGTTCTGAGCTCATCCCAGCGGACAACGTGCCGTGCGGCTGCCACGAACTGCCAGTGAACGCTCTCTCGCCTTGTAATTCGGTCGGAGGCATCGCCGTCAAAGTACTCACAGCCGATGAACGGAAGGTACGCGATATCTCCCTGCTCCGCAATGTCGAGCATAAGCGCGTAGTCAACCCACCGCGCGAGGCTCTCATCGAAACCACCCCGCGCCAGCGCGACGCCACGCCGCACGACAAGTGAGTTCATATCGATCAGGCTGCGCTTCGCCAGCGCCTCGATACCGATCTCTGCGCCACGGTAGGTCACGGATCCGTCCGCCTCGGTGATCCTCAAACCGTTGTGCGTTGCTACATTCGCACTGTGAGCGGCAAGCCAGCGCACAGAAAGTTCGAGATGGCGATGAGTCCACTCGTTGTCCGTGTCGAGGAAGGCCAAGTAGTCACCGACTGCGGCGCGAACTCCGGCGTTGCGGGCCTTTGCCACACCTCCGTGCGGCAGTTTGATAAGTCTTATGCGGGAGTCCTCAGAGGCAGCCTGCTCTGCGATCTCAATAGTTGCGTCTGTGGACCCATCGTCCACGATGATCAGCTCCCACGCTCGGTGGGTTTGCGCGGCCACCGATTGGATGGCCACCCGGATCAGTGCCTCTCGGTTCCAGGTTGGCATGATGATCGAGACGAGGGCGTCGTCTGCCACGGGTAGCGACTCTGCCTCAGCAAGCCACACTGCCTCCCGCACTGCGTCCCAATTCGCGTACTTTCCAGGAACAGGGACCGCAGCCTGCGCCCTCGTAGCGCGAGCGTGCGTGATAGAGGCCTCTCGCAACGGGCCCCACGTCGGGGCAGAACCCTGGAACCCACGCGGCGGTGCGATGACTTGGCTAGGAGCTAGGTTTGCGAAGTACGCCTCGACACTCGCGGAGTCTGCGCCATCCAACGCTGCATCGGGTACGAACAATGGCCCCCATGGCTTGCTTCGGTTCTCCGGGGCCGTAAGCCATGCAACATAACTGTCGAACTCGCGAGCGGAGAGCTTCTCCCGCAGCTCCCCAGGAATGTACGCAGGATCGATCAACGGGTGCAAGGCATAACCTTTACGCGCTCCAGCCCGCATCCAGTCGCGCGCTGCGGCAAGGGAGGAATCAAATGAGAGGCCACGCTGCGCCGCGTAATACTCGGCGTCGAAGAAGGGGCTCTTGGCAACCTGAGTGGCAATCGCGTCGGATGCCCGCAGTCCCACTCGGCTTGCGCGCTGCGCCGCGAGACGATTTCCCGCCATCCGCACGGGGGCTGGCAGCTGCTTCGCTATTCTGGGGATGTACATCCCGAACCTTTCAATGGGAGCTGTGTAAAGGTACGGAGTCCTCTGGTCTTAAGGTTTCGCCAATACGCGTCGCATACGCCGGAGATATCGGCGTGCAACTATGATGGGGACCCCAAAGCGTTCAGAATATCTGATCGTCCTAGAGTCGTGCCAAGTGTTGTAGAAGGCGTCGACATCGCTTCTCCGCGTTGACGACGAGGCGCTCTCAAGTGAGTCCTGATGGAGCCGAAACAGTTGGTCCACAAGGATCTCCCCGTGGCGCCGTTCACCTTCTGACAGGTATCCCGTCGTCAAGCGCGCACGGCTGGCACTGAACGCCTCTTGCAGGTGATCTAATACTGCCGTCTCCGAGAACCTTTCCTGGAGCAACATCAGGCCCCTCCGGGCGGCGTCGTCACGGCGTGCCTTATCGTCGAGTAGCTCCACCACAAGTCCTGCTGCCCGCTCTCGGTCGCCCCACGGGACGGTGAAGATCCCTGGGTTCTCCTTGGGAACTTCAAGATACGGAAGGTCGTACATAACGACCGGGCGCGCTGCGACCAGTGGTTCGAAGAGAGCCATCGGGAACCCTTCGATGATAGAGGTCATCAGCACCACAGAACTGTTCCGGATGAGCGAGTCCATGTCGGTCGCCGACGGGAGGAAGGAGACCGAGTCCTCGATCCCGAGCGCTCGAGTCAGCTCCTGAATACGCCTGAACTCAACTCGGTCGGTGCGCGGGACCGGGCCGACAATGTGCAGTGTGGAACCAGGGCGCTGTTGAGCGACCAGCGCGAACACTCGCACAACCTCGGAGACGCGCTTCGTTCTTTCCTGGATGCGCCCGAACCAGAGGACGTCGCACGGCTCGCTCGTCACGGACGGTCCACCGTCCAGGAAGTTGCCCTCCGACGCGCGGTCGTCGTCAGCCATCGTCGGAAGGGTGAACTCCACCGGGTTCGGGACGTATTGCACCGTCTCGACACCGGCCAGGCGCCAGAACACCTCGTCGGTCTGGGATAGCACTGCCAGACAGTTCGAGTGCTGCGCGGCGGCGCGTAGCGTGCCGAGCCTCGGAGAACGGTCAAAGACCGACCGCAAGCTGAAGTTGTGGATCGTAAGAATCGACCACACGGGCAGCAGTTCGATCCCCAAGATCAGGTAAAGAAGTTCCGGCCGGTAGTTCGCGTGGACGATGATCGTGTCGATCTCGTATTCCTTCACTGCTGCGTCGATACCGCCGTACAGATCTAGGAACTCCTCCGTCCGTGACGTCATCCTAGGTGTGAGCTCAATGAACGCCACGCCCACGGGAATCGGGTACGGGAACTCCTCGCGTTTCATCTTGCCGAGTAGCACGACTCGGTATCCCGCCCTCGCCAGCAGGCCCGCTTGAAGCGATGCGACGCGCTGCATTCCACCAATGCCTTTTTGGTCAAGGTAGAGGGCCACGACCTTGGCGTCGTCCACCGGCCGGTCCAGTCGACGTCTTGGCTCGCCAACGAACGGTAGGAACTCCGCTTCACGGGTCCCAAATGACTGATAGAGGGCAGCCAGGATCTGCGTCGCGGGCCAGGCCGTCAGAAGCGACTCCAGTTCGCATCCGTTCGGTGACGCGACCTGTGAGAGGTGCCGGACCGAGCGTTCTATGCACTGACTCCGCAGGCGCTCGACAATCTCGTTCGAAACCTCAGCCGGGAGCGACCACGAGTCGATCTGGCTCTCGACGACGTCGAATGCAGGGCGGAAGTTCACGAGGGTCTGGAACCGCTCCGTGCTGATCAGCCCATCGGTCGCGTTGCCAGAGCCGAAGCGGTAGTGGTACAGCCGGTCAGTGATCCCCACGTACGTTCGCGCGGACGCGGCGAGCATAAGAGCAACCGGCAGATCGTTCGCCCGTGGTACGCGGGCGTCATGGGCGAGCGCTTCGAAAAGCGGGCGGGCGTACCCCGTGCGGTACGCCTTGTTCCAGAGCTGGCCTTCGAACGTCTTCGCAGCAAGGAAGAGTTCCTGGAGAATCGCGCCGCCGCTTAGGCTCGCCGCTGGAGGCAGGAGCTTCGCCGCGAACCCTGGATGATCCCGCCCGTCCCGCCCTGTGATCGTGCAGCCGAAATGGACCATGTCGGGCTGGCGGCTCACGTGCTTTCGCAAGACCTCTACGGCGTTCGGTGCGAGCGCGTCATCACCGTCAACGAACACGATGTAGTCGCCGCGCGCGGCAAGGACTCCGGTCCTTCGGCCCTGGAACGCGGTCTTGTTCTCGGCGTGACCGATGAAAGAGACACGCGGGTCCTGACCGCTGATGTCACGGACGATCGCTGCCGTCGCGTCCGTCGAGCAGTCGTCCACGACAATGACTTCGAGATCCGGATCAGTCTGACTGAGGCACGACATGATTGCCTCGCGAATGTGGTCTTCGTCGTTGAAGACAGGTACCACCACACTAACGAACGGGGCGGCCACGGCCACCTCCTCGGGCCTTCCCATTCCGTGAACCTCTCCGTAAGTCTGCCGGCTGTCGATGCCCAACAACCGCCTCCGTAACACGCTCGGACGCGCGCCCGTCGCGCATAACAAATGTCTTCCGGATCCGGGTGGCGTACGGCTCGACAGGCTGCTTACCCCGCGCGATGAGCTCGACAAGGGCCCTCTCGGCATCCGCAAGTTGCTCCATGACCGGTCCGAACCCGTCCTTCACGTAGTCGAAGGTGCCCTTGCGGAAGGCATGCTCGCCGTTGAAGAACTCGTCGTGGTCGAACTGGAAGTAGAGAACGGGCCGATCGGCAAGTGCCGCCTCGAACGCGTTGGACGAGTAGTCGGTCACCACGTGGGAGGCGCGCGCCAGGACGTCCTGGACGTCGTCGTCGGCGTAGGTGGCGAGCCTGACGTGGTCCGGCAGACGGTCCGGGGTCAGGTGCGGGGTCATGTTGGGGTGCGGCATGAACACCAGCCGCAGCCCCGCTGCGTCGAGCGCGTCCCGCAGCGTGGCCGAGCCGAGGAGCCCGAGCCAGTTGCGTACGTAGTCGCTCTCCCAGAACCCGTCCCTGACCACGCGCCCGTTGCCGTTGCCGTTGCCGGCAAGCAGGTGGTGGCGCCACGTCGGCATGACGACGACGTCCGTCCGCTCCTCGTCCCGCACGGCGGCCGCCTTGGCCACGAGGGCGTCGTGCCGCGGGAACCCGGTGAGCGCGACCTCCCGCCCGGTCCATATGTACGGGGTGCCGTCGCCGACGATCGACTCGGTCTCCTGCGGCGTGGCGGTGATGACCGTCGAGACGGGCTTGGGGTTGACCCAGCGCGACAGGTCGTTGTGGGTGACGCCGTGCTGCAGGAACGTGAACCGCCACGGGATCGGGCGCAGCCAGAACGTCACCGGCGGGCTGACCACGTAGTGGTCGATCTGGGACGAGATGAGCTCGCGGCTCTGGGCCGCGGCGAGCACGTGCTGGAGCGACCCGTACGGGATCAACCGGAAGCCCTCGGCCTGGAGCCGCTTCCAGTCGCTCGCGCTGCGGTTGAGCAGGAACCACGCGTTGATGTCCGGCCGCTGCTGGTGCAGGTACCGGTACAGGTGCTCGGCGTTGTCGTGCGCCTGGTCGTCGCGGTCCATGAGCAGCCAGGCGTCGCGATACCGCGGCCGGAGCACACGGGCGAGCCTGCCCGCCCACGACGCGCCCGGGCCCTTGGAGAGCACGGCAAGATCCGCTCGGACCAGCACGCGCAGCAGCTCACCCCGGTTGTGCCGCAGCAGTCCCCACGCCACCTGCGCGGCGTCGGTGAGCTGGTGCACGAGGCTGCCGTGCGGGCTGAAGCTCCGCAGAACGCCCTCCGCCGACCCCGTGATCACCCGCAGCGATGCGCCGTCGAGGAACGCCGTGACCTCGCCCGTGCCGGGCAGCCAGGCGATCGCCTCCGTGAGCACGTCGCGGCCGAGGTAGCGCACCGCCCGCGCCTTCGAGAACACCGGCACGACGCTCCGGCCGTCGACGGCGAACGTCACGTTCCCGAGGCCGCGGCCGTCGGGGGTGGTGAAGAAGGTGACGCGGGTGACGCGCTGCTCGCGGTCGCGCTGCCAGACACGCACCGTGGGGCGATCGGGCAGCGCGCCCTTGAGCGCGACGAACGCGGTGCGGATCTCGTGAGACAGCGGGTAGACGCTGTAGCGCGGGATCTGGTCGAGGTCGACGCCGCGCAGCACGTCCGCCGCGAGCTCGAAGAACGACGCGGACTGCTGCGGCGTGATCCGCGCGGTCTCCGAGTGGTTCTCGGCGTCCTTCTTGAAATACCAGCCGAGCTCGTAGAGGACGACGTTCTGGAGCCACGCGGGCACCTTCCCGGCAGCCCGAGCGCGCTCGACGAGCGGCAGGTACCCAAAGCGGAGCTGGTCGTCGTACTTCTCCGGCTTGGCCCAGCTCCCGGCAACGAGCGAGGACTGGTCTCTCCGCTTCCGGTAGTGGTATCGGGCGTCAGGGAGCACGGCGATACGCGGGTCCGGGTCGTCGAGCAGGACCTCGGCCAGCAGCGCCGTGTCCTCGAAGCTCGGCCGGATCTTCGGGTCGAACCGGTGACCGCCGGCCTCGAGGTCTGCCCGGCGCACGAAGGCGCTGTTGGCGTGAAGCTGCAGCGCCTCCGGCTCGTCGGCCAGGCGGATCACGCGGCGGCCGCGGGAGAACTTGGCCCGCAGCGGGTGGATGCCGGCCACCTGGCCCGTCGCGTCGTCGAGCACCATCAGGTTGGCCACGACGAGCCTGACGACCGACGCCTCCGCCGAGCGGAGGTAGCCGGTCACCTCGCGCAGGTAGCCCGGTCCGAGCACGTCGTCGGAGTCCGGGAACGACACCCACTCGCCGGTCGCGGTCTCGAGGCCCGTGTTGCGGGCCGCGGCGGCGCCCGCGTTCGCCTGTTCGATCACGGTCACCCGGTGCCTGGTGGCGGACGCCCAGTCGTGCAGCATCGTGGGCGTCGCGTCTAGGGATCCGTCGTCGACGAGGATCACCTCGACGTCGTCGGTGAGCTGGGTCTCGAGGGACTGGATCAGTTCCGGAACATACCGCGCGACGCTGTAGCAGGCGACGACCAGCGAGAGCAGCGGCGCTTCGGAACGGGGCATGAGTTCAGGGGGTCCAGGGAACGAGCGGGTAACGGTCAGCGGTGAGTCTAGCCAGGCCACAGAGTGCTCCGGGCGACACTGGCGGTGGCAGCCCCGCCGTGGCAGTTCCGGCGATGGCCGCCACCGCGGCGAGCGCCCGGGCCGCCCCACGTCGGCGCCCGGGAGGCTGCTCTAGCGAGGCGCGTAGATCCGCTGGGCGACCGCCCCCAGGCGCGACGAGTGCTCACCGACACGCGACGGCAGCGTTCCCGGCCCGCCTGCCTCCACCGCACCGTCCTGCAGCGACGCGAGCGTCCATCCCGAGCCCAGCGCCGCGACCGCGCCGTGCTTGACGGCGTAGTAGTCCTCACTGATGCTCAGCGCGACGCCCGAGGCGCCCGCCGCGGCCGCGACCATGTGCGGGTGGTAGCGCGACGAGATCCAGCGCTGGCCCGGCCGTGCGGGCAGGCCGTCGCGCAGCACGTCCCACAACCCGTAGAACCGGGCGCCGGGCAGCTCGCCCTTGAGCGCGTCGTAGATGCCCCGATCCATGCGCGGGATGCACTCGACGAAGCCGACGCCGCGGCCCGAGGTCACGCCCCAGCCGCGCAGGATCGCCCGCACGGCGTCGACGACCTCGCCGAACTCGCCCGCGAGCATGTCCTGCTGCACGCAGATGATGACGTCAGGCGCCGAGGCGGCCGACTTCGAGACGAGGCCGCCCAGCCCGTCCAGGCCACCGAGCAGCGCGTCGTCAGGCTCGACCGTGGCGCCCGCGTTCGAACGCACCAGCGCGAGCGACGGCTCGTCGCGGACCGTGAGCACCTGGAAGTTCTTGGCGATGTCGGCCCAGACCGCGCGGACGTCGTCGCCGGCCGGCAGCAGGCCCAGCCCGGTCAGGCCCACGCGCGCGTCGGAGTGCGAGCCCACCCACGCTGCCCCGGCGACGACGCCGAGGTGGCGCGGCCAGACGGAGTTGACGTACCCGCCACCGATGACGTGCAGCACGTCGCCCTCGCCGAGCGAGCGCAGCACCTCGATGCCGGGGATCCAGCGCGGCGCCGAGCCCGGGTCGGCGAGCGCGCCGCAGACGAAGTCGGCGACCTCGCGCGCGTCGTCGCTCGGCGCCTCCCAGCTCAGCCGGTACAGGGTGTCCGTGATGCGCAGGCCGGGGTGCTCGCCGTCGAGCATCGACGCGGTGGGCCCGGGCGCCGGAGTGTCGACCCAGACGGTAGCGTCGGGCTCGGTGCGCGCCAGGAGCCGCAGCCAGCGGCGGAGGATGATCTCGTCGCCCCAGTTCGGGTGGCCGCTGGTACCGACCAGGTAGATGGTCCGGCCCTTGCGTGCACCGCGCACGCCGGCGACCAGATCGTCCTTGAGAGCGCCGATGAGTCTCTTCACCGTTGAAGCCTTTCTGAGGGCTGGGACCTGCTGTCCCGCGAACCGGAGCAGTCTAGGGGCCGGATCACCGGCAGGCCGTGATCCGGTACACGCGAGCGGTGCCGCCGGTGTCTACCAGCTCGAAGCCCTGGCCAGGGGCGTGGTCGGGCAGACCCGTGTACCGCTTGTGGTCACGGTGGGTCGGGAAGTAGACGTCCGTGTCCGTGTAGAAGTACTGGACGTCGAGATCGCGCAGGGCGCCGCACACCCGCGGGTCGGTGCCGATCTCGTCGAAGTGCCGGCCCAGGAAGCTAGCCTCGGGCGACCACCCGCCGCGCATGTGCGGGAAGACGACGTCCACGTCCGCGACGGCGAACGCGAGGGCCGCGCCGCTGAACGGGCTGCCGATCAACGCCGCCCCCGGCGTCAGCTCGCCTCGGAGCCGCTCGAGCATCGCGAGCTCGTCGGGCGAGACGAGCGAGTCGGTCCGCCCGGGCTCGGCGGCCTCGACATAGAAGGCGTGGAGCAGCGCGGTCCGCTCCGCCGCGCGCAGCCCGCCGGTCCCGGCGACGACGACGGCGAGCGCGAGCACCGCAACCGCCGGCGCGACCCAGACCGGGGCGCCGTCCGCCGTCGAGCGCCGGACGGTGGAGACCAGCCGGGCGACGACGGCACCGAGGCCGCAGAGGCCCACCGCCACGACGAGCGCCGACACGATCGGCACGGCGCCCGCGAGACGGTTCGGGTCTGCGAACCAGGGCTGGACGAGCCACGCGAGTCGCGTCGGGTGCTGGGCCAGCCCGGCGAGCGCCGCCAGCCCGGCGAGCGACACGACGAGCCAGCGGGCACCGCGCACGCAGAGCGTGACCACGACGCCCAGGGCGACGAGGGCCAGCACCCACGCGTTGGCGTCGGGCTCCACCAGTGCGTCGCCGAGCGCGCCCACCGCGCCGGACCGGAACCCCGCCGTGCCCTGCCAGGCGTTGACGCCGACCTGCGACGCGAACATCCGCCAGGCGACCAGCCATGCCGCGACCCAGGCGAGCCCGCCGGCTGCGGCGAGCACGCGCCGCAGCACCGGGCCGTGCCCGGTGGCGCGTGCGGCGGCCACCACGACGAACGGCGTCACGACGACGGCGTAGACCAGCAGCGCGTTGGGCTGGCTGAGCGCGATGGCGCCGAGCCCCGCGACGGCGACGAGCGCGTGGGCGACCGGCTGCCGGTCCTCGCGCGTCTGGTGCCCGGTCACCCCCAGCGTGAGCACGGTGGCAGCGACGGTCGCGGGCACGAGCGCGTACGCGAGCGCGTTCGGCCAGACCGTGCCCCACGTCAGGAGGCCGCCCGGGAACCTGAGGAACAGCGCTCCCACCACGGGCGCGACGACGGCGAGCCACGGCCAGCGCGGCA
This sequence comes from Xylanimonas sp. McL0601, assembly GCF_049852175.1. Taxonomy (GTDB): domain Bacteria; phylum Actinomycetota; class Actinomycetes; order Actinomycetales; family Cellulomonadaceae; genus Xylanimonas. Next base: position 1,116,420 of record NZ_CP187527.1, on the reverse strand, counting down.
CCACCGCCCAGGCGAGCGCCGCGAGACCGAGCGGCCACACGAGCCCCGCGACGACCAGCGCCACCGCGTTCGTCGAGACGGTGACCGAGCCTGTGGTCGACAGCGCAGCCAGCACGTGCCACGCCGCCGGGTAGAACGTGGAGCCGCCGGCGGGGTTCGTGAGCGCCCCGACGTCGAGCGACGACGCGTTGGCGTTCTCGAGGACCCAGCGCACCGCGTTGAGATGGAACACGGCGTCCCAGGTCTGCGGCATCAGGTCGGGGCGGGCCATGCCTCGCGCGACCGGCCACGCCGACAGCACGCCGCCCACCACGACGCCGGCGGCCACCAGCCAGACCCAGGCGCGGCCCGACGGAACCGTACGAGCCCCCGCCTCCACCGCCGGCTGGGCGCGCAGGTGCCGCCCTCCTCCCGGAGCCGTGGATCGTGACAGCGCGGCGCGGGCGAACCAGACGGCCACGGCCGTCACCAGAGTGACGGCGACGGCGACGGCCCAGCTCCACGGCACCCCAACCGCTGCGAGAACCACCGGCCAGGCGGCGAGCAGCGCGACCGAGAGCAGCGGTGCGGCGAAGAGCGCTCGCTCTCGGCGCAGGCCGAGAGCGAGCGCCAGCAGGGCACCGGGTCCCAGGGTCCACAGCGCCGCGAGTACCAGCTCGTCAGCGGCCGACCACCAGCTCATGCGCGCACCATCTCAGCGGAGCTGCGCGCCTGCCGTGGCGTTCGTCCGGCCCTGGACGAACGCGTGGTACGCGTCGCAGACCTCGTCGACATCGCCGTCGGCGATGAGCTTCCCCTTGTCGATCCACAGCACGCGGGTGCACATCGCGCGGACCGAGCCCAGCGAGTGCGACACGAAGAACACGGTGCCCGCCTGGTCGCGGATCTCCTCGATGCGGGCCGTGCTCTTCTTGCGGAAGGAGGCGTCGCCCGTGGCCAGCGCCTCGTCGATCATCAGGATGTCGGGCGTCGTGATGGTCGAGATCGCGAACCGCAGCCGCGAGCCCATTCCGGAGGAGTAGGCGCTCATCGGCAGGTACAGGAAGTCGCCGAGCTCGGCGAAGTCCGCGACGGCCGAAGTGCGCTCTCGCACCTCGGCCGCGCTCAGGCCGAGAGCGAGCCCACCGACCATGATGTTCCGCTCCCCCGAGAGCCGCGGCAGCAGCGCCGCGTTCACCCCGAGCAGCGCGGGCTCCCCGGAGACGAAAACGCGCCCCTTGGTCGGCGGGAGCAGCCCGGCGACAGCGCGCAGCAGCGTCGACTTGCCCGAGCCGTTGGTGCCGACGATGCCGATGGACTCCCCGTGGTGCGCCACGAAGGACACCCCGCGGACTGCCGGCACCTTGGTGATCGGCCCGGTGTCGGGCCGGCCGAGGTTGATGGCCCGGTTCAGCAGCGACGACTTGGCCTGGGTGGTACCGCCCTTGCGACCGCCGAAGACGCGATAGGTGACGTGCACGTCGTCGACGACGACGGAGGGGGCGCCGAGCGTCCGCGGCCCCGCCCGCTGCGGCAGGTCCTCGGCGTCGATCTCGTAGTCGATGTCCTCAGTCACGTCCGTACGTCTCCTCTGCACGCCAGAAGAACAAGAATCCGACGGCGAAGGCGCCTACCGCCCACGCTCCCGCCTCGAGCCAGAGGCCGCCAGTCATCTGGATCTGGGGCTCGTTGCCGAAGACGGCACGGAACAGCTCGAGGAACACCGCAACCGGCTGGTTCAGGAAGAGCGGCCGGAACCAGCTGTCCTCGGCGATCATCGTCGGGAGGTAGAACATGACGCCGGAGGCGTAGCGCCCGAGCGACAGCAGGAATGGCACGACGTTCGCGATGTCGGGCGTGCGCGCGCCTAGCCGAGCGAAGATCATCGCCAGGCCCGTGGAGAACACGGCGAGCAGCAGCGCGGCGAACGGCAGCAGCAGCCAGGACCACGTCGGCACGACGTGGCCCATCCCGGGGAGGAGTCCCGTGATGAGCACCAGGATGATCATCGCCACCATGACGGGGGCGAAGAGCACGGTCTCGGTCATCGCCGTCGACAGGGGGACGACCGCACGCGGGAACTGGTGCGAACGGATGAGCGCGAGGTTGCCCGGGATGGATCCGATGCCGCCCATGACCGACGACGAGAACAACGCGTAGGTGAAGGTACCGACAACGATGAAGGCCGCACGGTTCTCGAGCCCGTGACCGCTGCTGTTGAAGATGAAACCGAAGATGATGATGAACGTGGCGGCATCGAGGATCGGCTTGAGCACCGTCCACGCCTGGCCGAGGTACGAGCCCTGGTTCTTGGCGTAGGCGCGCGAGGCGGAAAGGTTCCAGATGAAGGACCGCCGGCCCCACACGTTCGTGATGTAGCGGCGGAGAGGTGGGCGCACGCCCATCTCGTGCAGCCCTGACCGCACCGCGAGCGCCTCCGCATCCTCGGACGTCAGGCGTGGCGCGAGGGTGACCTGCGCCTTCGGATCAGCCAACTTCATTCTCCTCTTGCGCTCCTCTGACGCCAGGCCTGCCTACCCCGGGCGTCTGCTCGAGCCGGGTGGGTCGGTCGATCCGGCCGGATCGGTACGATCGTTCGTCGTGACTCTCGACAAGGATCCGCGCCCGCTGGTGACGGTCGTGATGCCGGCGTTCAACGGCGAGCGGACCCTGCGTGAGTCGGCAGCGAGCGTACTCGATCAGACGTTCACCTCCCTCGAGCTCATCATCGTGGACGACGGATCGACCGACACCACCGCGACAGTCGTCGAGGACCTCGCCGTCCGTGACGCGCGCGTCCGGCTCGTCCGGCAGCCGCGCAGCGCCGGGCCCGCCGCCGCCCGGAACGCCGGGATCGGTGTGGCGCGGGGCCGATACCTCGCCTTCTGCGACGCCGACGACCTCTGGCTGCCTACCAAGCTCGAGCGTCAGCTCGAGCTGGCGGGACGCACCGGTGCCGCGCTCGTGTACAGCGGGTACCACCGCGTCGACGCCGACTACGCCGGCTCTGCCGCCGCCTTCCGCCCCCAAGGGCGCATCGTCCGGGTGCCGACCGGGCTCACGCACGCCGAGCTGCTCCGGCGCAACGTCGTCGGGTGCCTGACCGCGGTGGTCGACGTCGAACGGACGGGCCCGGTCTCGATGCCGGACCTCCCCGGCGCCGAGGACTGGGCGTTGTGGCTGCGCATCCTCCGCAACGGGGGCCGCGCCGCCGGCATCGACGAGCCGCTCGCGCTGTACCGCGCGGCCCAGCCCGGCTCGCACTCCGCTCGACGCTGGCGCGCCGTCCGCGCGGTGTGGGGAGTGCTGCGCACGGAGGAGGGACTGTCCGTCCCGAGAGCCACGATCGACCTCGTCACCGACGCCGTCGCAGCGATGCGCAAGACCCGGATCTGACCGGGTCCCGCCGATCATCATTTGGCGGCTCCCTGTTCTGGAAGGATGCATGGCATGCCAACCACCGCGCACGAGGACACGTGGGTCGTCATCCCCACCTTCAACGAGGCGGCCGTCGTCGCCGACGTCGTGACCACCGTGCGTGCCGTGTTCCCCCACGTCGTCGTCGTCGACGACGGCTCCAGCGACGGCAGCGCGCGGGCTGCCTCCGCGGCCGGGGCGAAGGTGGTGGTCCACCCCATCAACCTGGGCCAGGGCGCCGCGCTGCAGACGGGCCTGTCCTACGCGCTGGAGCGTGGTGCCTCGTACCTGGTGACCTTCGACGCCGACGGCCAGCACCGGATCGCCGACGCCGTCGCCATGGTGGAGCGGGCGAAGCGCGAGGAGCTGGCGATCGTGTTCGGATCCAGGTTCCTCGACGGACGCACCCGGCCGGGCCGGCTCAAGTCGCTCGTGCTGCGCACCGCCGTCTGGGTCACGAACAAGAGCACCGGGATGAGCCTGACCGACGCGCACAACGGCCTGCGCGTGATCCGCTCCGACGCCGCCCGGCAGGTCCACCTGGAGCAGGACCGGATGGCGCACGCCTCGGAGATCGTGCTGCAGCTCCATCGCACCAGACTCCCCTGGGCGGAGCACCCGGTCCACATCGAGTACACCGACTACTCACGCGGCAAGGGCCAGTCGCTGTGGAACTCGGTGAACATCCTCGTCGATCTGCTCATCCACTGACGTCCCCAGGAGAGTCCCCGATGCTCATCCAGATCCTCCTCGTCGTCGCCGTCATCGCGCTGCTGTTCCTCCTGGCGCGCTCGACGGCGGACGCGCGTCACCAGGCGGTGACCCGGCTCGCGATCGGGCTCTTCGTCGTCGCCGCGCTGCTGACCATCCTGTGGCCCCACGCCCTGACCCGGGTCGCTCAGTACGTCGGTGTCGGCCGCGGCACCGACCTGCTCCTCTACGCGCTGGTGATCCTCTTCGTCGCGCAGGTCGCGCGGTCCCACCGCCGCAACAACGACCTGGAGCGCAAGATCACGGTGCTGGCCCGCGAGCTGGCGCTCGCGCAGGCCCGGACCGAGGACGGGCGCGTGCCGGCGCCCCAGCCACCGGCCGGGACGCCGGCCCCCTGAAGTCACGGGCTAGAGTCCCGTCCATGCCGACGTCCTGCCACCGCTTCAGCGCGCCCGGTGGCCTCGCCCGGAAGGTGTCCGCCCTGGTGGCGTCGACGCCGGGTCGGCTCGCGCGGCTCGTCGTCCGCCTCGACCAGGCCACGGTCGCCCGGACGCCGCGCACCACGTGGGCCACGCGGCTGGCCGAGAGGATCGACCCGCGCTTCCGTGCGTGCTGGCTGCTGATGGACAGGGACACCGAGGCGCACGACAACGCGGAGCACCTGTACCGGCACCTGAGCACCGAGCGCCCGGACATCAACGCCTGGTTCGTGCTCGGCCGGACATCACCCGACTGGCCTCGCCTCGAGGCCGACGGGTTCCGGCTCGTGGCGCACGGGTCACTGCGGCACGTGGTGGCGCTGGCCCAGTGCCGGGAGCTGGTCTCGTCCCAGATCGACCACTACGTCATCAGTCCCCCTGCCATGGCGTGGCTGCGGCGGCGGCCGTGGTGGTTCACCTGGCTTCAGCACGGCGTGATCCAGAGCGACCTGTCAGGGTGGCTGGCCGGCAAACGAGCCCGCACCGTCGTCACCACCACGCCCGCGGAGCACCGCTCGCTGACCCGCCCGCCCTACACCTGGACCGAGCGCGAGGTGGTGCTCACCGGCCAGCCGCGTCACGACGCCCTCGTGCGGCAGGCGGCGGCGACGCCCGACGACGAGCGCAGGCTCGTCGTCGTCATGCCGACATGGCGCACCTGGCTGCTCACCGGGTCCGGGATCGGCAACGCACGCGTGCCCGTCCCGGGGTTCGCCGACTCGGAGTACGTGCGCAGCTGGAGGGGCCTGCTCGCGTCCACCGCCGTCCACGAGGCCGCTCGGCGCCACGGGCTCGAGGTCGTGCTCATGCCGCACCCGAACATGGCACCGCACGTCGCGGCGATGGGCATCCCGGACGGCGTACGCGTCCTCACCTACGCCGACGACGTGCAGCAGGTGCTGGCCCGGGCGTCGCACGTGGTGACGGACTACTCGTCCAACGCGTTCGACGCCGCGCTCGTCGAGCGTCCCCTCCTGTACTTCCAATTCGACTTCGACCGTCTCCACTCCGGCCACATCGGCGCACCGGGGTACTTCGACTACGTACGCGACGGGTTCGGCCCGGTCGCCCGGACCTCCTCCGACGCCGAGCGGCTCCTCGTCGAGCTGATCGACGCGGGCAAAGCCCCGGCCGAGCCGTACTCGACGCGGATCCGTGAGACCTTCACACGGCGTGACGGGCACGCCTGTGAGCGCGTGGTCGCGGAGATCCTCGCCCATCGCAGCTCGGCCCCCCGGGACGGGGCGGGCCGATGACCGTGCGCATCCTCGCCGTCGCCGACTCCGAGTCGTTCCTCAAGTGGGCGGCGACGACGCTTGACCAGGTCGCTGCAGACGGCACCGATGTCGACAGCCGGGTCGTCGTCATCCAGGGCCCGCTCGAGCCGTCACCCGAGCAGCACAGGGCCGCGCTCGCCGGGACCGGCGTGACCGAGGCGCCGGTGGCCAGCCGTCGCACGTTGGCACGACTCGTGCGCGACCACCAGCCTGACGTGGTGCTCGTCGCCGCGACGGGGCCGGTCGCCGAGATGATCGCCCTCACCGTGCTCAAGGCCTCCGGCGACCGTCGGCCGGCGCTGCTGTCGGGCCCGCCCGGAATGGCGCTGTCCGCGGGCAGCACCGTGGGCGTCAAGTGGCGGTTCGGCTGGTGCGACGCGTTCATCGTCCACAGCCCGCGCGAGGTCGACCTGTTCGCCGAGGCGTTCAAGCGGCACGGCGCACACCCGCGCATGGTGCTCACGCGGTTGCCGTTCCTGGCCAGGCTCGGCGAGATCGAGCCGGTCACGACCCCGGTGCGCCGCATAGTCTTCGCACCTCAGCCGATCGTCCCGCACCGACGTTCGGATCGACTGGCGCTCTTGCGTGGACTCGCCAGGCTCCACGAGCAAGGGTTCGAGGTCGTCGTCAAGGTCCGGACCCGCGCCGGCGAGCGACAGACCCATTACGAGGCCCTCCCCTTCGAGTCGTTGTGGCGCCGGGAGCACGCTCGGATGGGCCTCCCCGCCGATGGGCTCGAGTTCGCCGCAGGGCCGATGAGCGACTGGCTGACGCCGGGGACAGCGCTGGTGACCGTGAGCTCGACCGCTGCGCTCGAGTCGCTCGCGCTCGGGCTTCCAACGGCACTCGTCGCGGATCTCGGCGTCTCCGAGGACCTGGCGAACGAGGTGTATGTCGAGAGCGGATGCATGGTTCGCCTCGACGAGCTCGGCTCCACGCTCGCCCGCGGCGGCCCCGTGCCGAACGGGCGTTGGCTCGGCGAGAACTACCTCCACGAGACGCCGAGCGAACTCGGTACGGCAGTGAGCCAGCTGGCCGCCGCGCGGCGCGCGGGCATGTTGCCCCCGGTGGCCTCAGCCCAGCCGCTCAGTCGCGCGATCTCCCTATACTCACAACTCAAGTCGGACGTGCCGCTGCTGTGGTACCCGGCCGTCTGGGTGCGTGCACTCCTCGGACGACACAGACCCCTCGCGTAAGGCCCGTCGGCGTCAGCGCCGCACGACAAGCTCAAGGAGTTAACGGTCCCCATGATCCTGATCTGCACCATCGCCCTCGCCGGCACGACGGGTCTGCAGAAGTCCGTCGTCGAGTGCGCCAACGCACTGCACCGCGCGGGCTACCCGGTGGCAGTCCTCGGGTTTCTGGGCACGTCCGACGGCGCACACTGGGCGCTGCCCCAGTGGCCGCTCGACCCGGGCATCCCCGCGTACACGCTGCAGACCCTCGCCGCGGAACGCGGGCACCTGCTGCACCGCAACTATCATCCGGTCCTGTCCGGCCAGATGGGGACGACGCGGTACGAGTTCACGGCGAACCAGCTTGCGGCACTTCGCCAGCTCAACGGGATCCTCGCTCCCGACGACACCCTGATCTTCACGAACCCGATCCCCGCCCTCGCGTTCCACCGCGGGCTGGAGGGCACCCCGCGTCGCCCGCGCACGCTGCTCCAGGTCCACGGGGACTACCTCCACCACAGCGGTCTGTGGCAGACGATGATGGGCGCGAGGGACAGCATCGACAAGGTCCAGACCGTGGCCGACGGGCTGCGGGCGCAGTTCTCCCCCGTCTTCGATGAGGGAGACGCCCTTTTCATCCCGAACTTCCAAGGGCCGAAGCCGCCGCTTGAGAGGATCGTGGGCGAGGGCGTCAACATCGTCCTTCCCGCGTCCTTCCAGGACCGGAAGAACCAGCTCGACGCCGTCCGAGCGCTCGCCCTCGTCCAGGACCCCAGCGTTCAGCTGACGCTCTGGGGCCGGGCGAACAGCCAGAACCTGTACTACCTCGCGGTGAAGGATCTCGTCGAGAGCCTGGGGCTGACCGAACGGGTCCACATGCCCGGATTCGGCTCGGAGACCGACATCTACTCCGCGGCAGACATCGTGCTGATGACGTCGCGGTCGGAGGGCTTCCCCTACACGCTCACTGAGGCCGCCTACTACGGGATCCCGACCGTCTCCTACGACTTCGAGTTCGGCCCTCGGGAAGCGATCGAGGACGGCTCCTCGGGCTTCATCGTCCCGCTCGGGGACGTCGACGGGCTCGCGGAGAGGCTGACGGTCCTCGCCGCCGACGCGGAGGTGCGCGCGCGCTTCGGGCAGCGTGCCCGCGCGATGTTCGACGAGCGCTTCTCCACGACCGCGGTGCTCGCGCGGTACCAGGAGGTGCTGGGCGCACCTGGCGGTACGGTGACTGACCTTGCCCACGCCTTCGGCACCGACGGGGACGAGCCGCTTAAGGCCGACGCGATCTCGCACCGAAGCCGCCTCGCCAGCCAGCTCCACCGCCACCACATCACGGTGACTACGGACATCGAGCTGCACGACGTGCAGATCGACAACGGCAAGCGAGTGATCGCCCCGACGGTGGCACGCACCCCCGGGGCCACCCACATCACGTTCCGCGCCGCCGGTGCCGAGGTGATCTCCTATACGACGGCCCCTGGTGCGACCGACCGGCACTACCTCGGAAACACCACCACGGCCGGGGAGTTCGAGGTCCTGCCGTACCTCCGGCGCGACGCCGACTACGGCGACGGCAGCCCTCCCGTCGTCGACACCGTCTTCGCCACCTCCGGCGGGTCGCGGAAGGTGACCGCCTCCCACCTCAGCGAGACGACGCGCGTCGCGGCGAAGTCGGTGCGCAGAGACGTCGCGTGGAAGCTGCGGCAGATCGCCGGCAACAAGCGCCCATCGGCGACGTCGGCCGCGCCGCCGGCCCGCGATCCCGGGGTGCCGGTCGCACCCGACATCCCGGCGAGCCCGCCCCCGGCCAGCGTTTCCGCGCCGGCGGGCGCGCCTCCAGCCAGCGTCTCCGCGCCGGCGGGCGCACCCCAGGCAGACGTTCCCGCGCCGGCACAGGCCTCCCCTGCCAGCGAGAGCGGGACGTCAGGCAGCAGCCGCGGTTCGGTGGGGCTCGGCCGCGCGTCCGGCATGCTCCGGACCGCGGGTCGTCTAGGCGGCGTCTCGCTGAAGATGGTCGCGGCATCGATGATCATCGCAGCCACGAAGCGGTCCGCGCCCCCTCGCCGCGAGATCGCCCGGCACCCGCGCTTTCCCGTCACCGCCGGCACCGACAGCTTCGGCACGCCCATCAACCAGCGCGGCGGGGTCGTGGTGAAGAACGCCGGATCCGCCCGGCGACCGACCGTCACGATCACGGGTGAGTACGACTGGCTGACCCTGCGCGACGCCCAGTCCGAGCGCCGGATCACGCCGCCGTTCTCCTACGGCGAGTTCTTCGAGCGGCTCTGCGCGGCCGAACGCGACTACGGCCTGTTCGAGATGACGACGCGCGGCGGGACACCGCTCTGGGAGCACGGCCGGTCGGCGCTCGTGATCCAGCTCGCCGAGGCGTTCGGCATGTGGGGAGCGGCCTCCGCCCTCGACCGGCCGGCGGTGGACGAGTACACCGGTCCAAAGCGCCTCACCACGGCGCCCTCTGCGCGCCGGGTGGTCTTCGACTATGCACGCCGCGGGCAGAGCGACTACCGCACCGCGGGATTCCGGGACGACGCGACCCTGTTCGTCGTCCAGCCCGGGCCGGACGGCTACCCGGAGGTCGACGACCAGAACCTGGTGTACCCCCTGCACGAGTACAACCAGTGGCGCGTGGAGTGGCGACGCCGCTGGGAACATCAGCGCGCACCCGAGGTCGACGCGCGTCCGTTCGAGGCTGCCCTGACCGAGGCGCTCGGCATGCCCATCAACCTCGGCGACCACCTGAGGAACCGACTGCTCAAGCACCTTGACGAGCGCAACTTCTGGACCCCTGTCTTCGAGCGTGTGCAGCCCGACGAGGTGCTGGTCTCAGCGAGCCACTGGTGGTCCGGGGTCGTGGCGGCCGCGGAACACGCGGGAGCACTCGTCTCCGACATCCAGTACGCCGATACCGGCCGGTACCACGCGTCCTACTGGTTCGGCGGCATGCCTCGCCACGGCGCGAAGCGCCTGTACACCTGGTCCGAGTTCTGGGCTGCCCGGACGAACGTGTACCAGGAGCACGTTGTCGTGCCTCGCCAGCAGCCCGAGCTGGCGGAAGCCATCCGCCGCGGCCCGTCCAAGGATCCGGACTTCGACGTGTGTGTCATCTCGCAGCCACGCGTCTTCCGCCGCATCGTCGCCTTCGTCGGCGACCTCGTCCGCGAACGCCCCGAGCTCAAGGTCGTCATCGCTCCGCATCCCTCACAGCGCCCCACCTTGGAAACCGAACTGGCTGCGGCCGGGCTCCTCGACAAGGTCGTGGTCTCACCGGACGACACCCTCACGACGGTAGGGCGGTCGCGCCTCAGCGTCGGCTGCTACTCGACGTCGCTCTGGGAGTCGGCCGCGATGGGCTGCCCGACCTACGTGATCCCAGTCCCGGGGCACGAGCTGACCCTCGAGGACATCGAATCCGGGCTCTTCCGGCTGGCCCGCTCGCCGCACGATCTCGTGCCGTTTGACGTGCCGGCGAGCCGTCACGACATCTTCGAGATCGCGTAGCGCCTCGCTGGGACCGTTCTGGAAGTAGGAGAACGGCCGAAGCGATTGGACACCCAGGGCCTGCGGGCCGGTCGGCCGTGCGCATCGAGCCGTCGCCCTGGAACGCTCGGGTGGGATGGTCGGCTCAACCCGCTGGGGGCGGTCGACCAGGACCTCGACCCCGAGCTCGAACTTCCGGCCGGGGTCGTCACGAGCAGGGACTCGGATCGCTTGATCGGCGCGTCCGCAGAGAAGCCCTGTCGTTCTCGCACGCACGCGCCCCGAACTCCGCACGCAGCGACGCGCACTTGGCCAGGTCTTCTGGTGCCCTGCGAGGAGGTCGACGTCGTGCGAGGACACGATGTAGCCAGACTTGCCGTCGTCGATGATGTCGCGCGGCCCGCAGTCGAAGTCGTACGCGACGGCCGGCAGGCTGTAGGCCGGCTCGATCAGCGGGCGACCGAAGCCCTCCGACAGCGAAGCTGTCAGGAGGATGTCCGCCGTGGCGCGTTCGCGGTGGCAATGACCGACTTCTCGAGACCGGTCTTACCCCTCTCGGAGAGACATCTGTTTACCGGTTCTCCAGAAAGGTGAGCACGGCTTCGACCACGCGGTCCTGCTCGGCGTCCGTGAGGTCGAACGAGCAGGGCAGCGAGAGCCCCCGGGCGAAGATGTCCTCCGCCACCGTCCCGCCGATCCGGGCCGCACTCTGCCACGGCGGCTGCAGGTGCAGCGGTCGCCACAGCGGGCGCGAGCCGATCCGGTGGTCGCCCAGGTGCTTCCAGAGCTCGTCGCGATAGCCCGCATCGGGGACGAGGACCGAGTAGAGCCAGTAGGTCGCGTCGAATCCCGGCACACGCGGAGGCGTGACGATGCCCGTGCCTGCGAAGGCGGCGTCGTAACGCTGTGCCACGTGCGCCCGGCGGGCCTTGACCTCGTCGAGACGCTCGAGCTGCGCCAGACCGAGGGCGGCCGCGATGTTGGTGAGCCGGTAGTTGTAGCCGACCTCGTCGTGCAGGTAGCCGATGTCCGGGACCTTGGCCTGCGTGGACAGGTGCTTGGCCCGGGCGGCGAGCTCCGCGTCGTCGGTGACGAGCATGCCGCCGCCGCCGGTCGTGGCGAGCTTGTTGCCGTTGAACGAGAACGCACCGATGGTGCCGACACTGCCGGTGTGCCGCCCGGCGAACGCGCCGTCGCTCCAGGTGGCGCCCAGCGACTCCGCGGCGTCCTCGACCACGGGGATGCCGTGGCTGACGCAGAACTCGACCAGCCGGTCGATCCGCGCGGGCTGGCCGAGGATGTGCACGGGCTCGATCGCCGCCGGGAGCGGCTCACCCTTGCGGACCCGCTCCTCGAGCGCCTCGACGAGCAGCTCCTGGTCCAGGCACCACGTCTCACGCTCGGAGTCGACGAGCAGCGGCGTCGCCCCCACGTAGGCGATCGGGTTGCTGGAACCGACGAACGTGAAGTCCGGGACGGCGATCTCCGCGCCGCGGGGGATGTCGAGCGCTGCGAAGGCGAGGTGGATCGCCGCGGTGCCGCTGGCGCAGGCCACCGCGTGCTTGGCACCCACCAGCTCCGCGAACGTGCGCTCGAACTCCTCGACGAACGGGCCGACGGAGGAGACGAAGCCCGACTTCACCGCGTCGGTGACCCGCGCCACCTCGAGGTCGGTGATGGTCGGGATCGCGAGCGGGATGAACGGCTGGTCCGAGCCCGCCGCCGCCTGGGGCGCGTTGCCCCAGGACGCGCTGTCCGAGACCTTGCCGCTCATCGGTGGTAGACCCCGGACTTCGTGGTGTCGACGCGGCCGCGCAGCCACTCGGCGGTGGCACGCAGGCCGTCCTCGAGCGACGTCTGCGGCGTCCAGCCCAGCACCTCGGCCGCCTGGGTGGGGTCGGAGAGCAGGATCTCGACCTCCGAGCCGGCGGGACGGAAGCGGTCCTCGTCCGTGGTCACCGTCGCGTTCGCGCCCGTGGCCTCGAGGCACAGGTCGAAGGTCTCGGCGATGGACACGGTCCGGCCGGTGCCGAGCTGCACGACGGTGCCGGGCGCAAGGTCCGTCGTCGCCGCGCGGACGAAGCCGTCCGCGGTGTCGGCGACGAACGTGAAGTCGCGCTTCGGGGACAGCGCGCCCAGGTGCACCTCGGTCGCCCCGGCGAGGAGCTGGTTGAGGATCGTGGGGATCACGGCCCGCATGGACTGCCGCGGACCGAACGTGTTGAACGGACGCAGCACGGTCACCGGCGTCCCGAACGAGAGCGCGTACGACTCGCACATCTTGTCCGCGCCGATCTTCGACGCCGAGTAGGGCGACTGCCCGCGCAGGGGATGCGACACCGTGATCGGGACGGACTCGGGGGTGCCGTAGACCTCGGAGGTCGACGTGTGCACCATGCGCGGCGTGCCCTCGGCGCGGACCGCCTCGAGCACGTTCAGCGTGCCGGTGATGTTCGTGTCGACGTAGGAGCGCGGCGCCACGTACGAGTAGGGGATGGCGATGAGCGCGGCCAGGTGGAGCACGACGTCGGCGCCCTTGACCAGACGGCGCACGTGCTCGGCGTCGCGGATGTCGCCGAGCTGGACGTCGACGTCGCCGCGCACGGGCGACTCGTCCAGCCAGCCGGCGGAACCGTTCGAGTTGTACATGCACATCGCCCGCACGTCCGCGCCGTCCGCGACGAGCCGCTCGACGACGTGGCTGCCGATGAAGCCATCCGACCCGGTGACCAGGACGGTCTTTCCGGCAATTGCGCTCACTGATTTCCCCTTGCTCTGGCGAGATCCCGAGGTGTTCCCACGTCGATCCAGTCCGAATCCATCGACCACGCGCCGACGCCGAGCCCGCGCTCGATGCAGGCTTCCACAAGCGCTGGCATCGTACTTGGGCGCCCCGGGGGCACGAAATCTAGGGCCTCGCGCGAGACGGCGTAGATCCCGGCGTTGACCTCGACGTCGAGCACGGGCTTCTCCACGAGCTCGGTGATGCGCCGATCTGCCCCTCGTTCGACGACGCCGAACGGCACCTGGTGCTCGTACCGGCGGGTCGCGACGGTCACGGCGTTGCCGTGCGCGTGGTGGTCGTCGAGCAGGTCGCCGACGTCGAACTGCACCATCAGGTCGGCGTTCGTCACGACCAGCGGCGCGTCCGGCAGCTCCGATCGGTCGATCAGCGAGAGCGAGCCGGCGGTGCCGAGCGGCGTCTTCGGGTCCTCGTGCACGTACCGGATCGTGGCGCCGATCGCGGACCCGTCCCCGAGCCGCTCGATGATCTGGTCGGCGAGGTAGTTCACCGAGATGTAGAACGTCCGGATACCGCCGCTGATCAGGTTCAGGATCACCCACTCGATGATCGGGCGCCCGGCGATGGGCACCAGCGGCTTCGGGGTGTGCTGCGTGAGCTCCCCGAGGCGCACCCCGCGCCCGCCGGCCATGACCACGGCGACGTTGTCGCGCACCGCGCTGCCGACGATCTCGGCCAGAGTGTGCAGCCCGACCACCCGACGCTCACCGTCGATCACGGGGATCTGCTCGAGCCGCGTGGCGCGCATGACGTCGAGCGCGTGAGCGCGGTTCGTGCCTTCGGGCACGGTCGTCGGCGTGCGGGTCGCGAGATCGACGGCGGGGTCGTCGAGCTGCACACCCTTCAGCAGGGCACGCCGGAGGTCGCCGTCCGTGACCACGCCGACCAGTCGCTGCTCGTCGTCGACCAGCACGGCGATCTCCAGCCCGCTGCGGTCGATGAGCGTCATGACGTCCCGCAGGCTCGCCGACGTGGTGATCGTGTAGTCGGCCACCGGGTGGGCTCTTCTCATCGATCGTCTCCTTCGGTTCCGCCCAGTCGGCTCGTGCGCGCGTCGAGGTCATGAAAGCGTTTCGGGCCGGCGGGGCGGCGCACCTGCACGATCAGCTCGGCGATGCGCGCGGCGGCATGCCCGTCGCCGTACGGGTTCACGGTGTGGTGCGGGCGCGGCCCCTCGAGCACCTTCCGGATGCCCGCGCTCACGTTCTCACGCCCGTCTTCCACGTGGACGACGGTGGCTGCTCGCAACCGGCCCGCTTGGCGAGCTCCGACATCCACGGCCGGTACGTCGGCGCTCGCGGCCTCGATGATGCCGGAGGAAGAGTTGCCGACGACGACGTCGCACGCCGCGAGCACCCGCGGGTAGCGGCTTCCGAGCGCGGGCACGGCCACCACGTTCGGGAACGTCTCGACGGCGGCCAGCAGGGCGTCGCGCACCGCGTGACCGCCGGGGTCAGGGCCCGGATGGGTGAGGATCACGGTTCCCGCGGCCTCCGCCGTCCCGGCCAGCGCGTCGAGGGCTCCACGCACCATCTCCTCGACCGTCACGGTCGTGACCGGGTGGTAGGTGAACAGTGCCAGCGGCCGGCGCACCTTCACCTCCAGGGCGGCCTCGATCTCGCCGTCCGTCAGGGGCGTCACGCCGACCAGGCGGTCGAGCCCGGGAGCGCCGGTGACGTGCACCGCCGTAGGGTCCTCCCCCATCTGGACGAGCCGGTCCCGGGCGTCGGCCGAGGCCACGCAGTGCAGGTCGGAGAGCTTGGAGACGGCGTGCCGCACACGCTCGTCGATGGCGCCCTCGGTGACCTCGCCGCCGTGCAGGTGCACGACGGGGACCTGTGCGAGCACAGCCGGCATCACGACCCACGGCAGCTCCCACCTGTCGCCGAGGACGACGAGCACCTCGGCGTCGACCAGCGCCGCGGCCACGCCGGTGGACAGAGCTGCGCCGGTGCGGGCGGCATCGCTCGGGGTATCCCCTTCGAGCCGCGGCCCGACGGCCAGGACGGTGGCCCGGTCCACTCCGGCATCGACGAGCGCGGACCGCGCCGACACTTCGTCAAAGCCGACACCGGTGAGCACGCGCAGCTCGGGCGACTCCTCGGCGAGACGGGCGAGCACCGGTCCCAGAGGCCCCAGGTCGGCCCGCCCGGAGACGAAGACGGCGACGGTCATCCGGCCGTGACGGCGTCCGTGGCGAGCGCCTCGCCTGCTGCGACCGCCCGCGACGTCACGCGCCCGACGATGTCGAGGGCCGCGGAGATCCCGGACTCGGGGCGAAGGGCGATGACGTCGTCGGCGGTCAGCCGGTGCCCGGCGGGCAGGTCGCGGCGCGTGTGCCAGGAGCGTCGCACCAGAGGCGCGTTCTCGACCTCGCTCGGCATGCGGCGCTTGTTCCCGTCGCCGAGCATCCGGACAGCGGCATCGACGTCACGGATGTACGCGGCCAGCTCCTCGGGCTCGAGGCTCGCGGCGTGGTCGGGTCCGGGCGCGGTCGAGTCCAGCGTGAAGTGCTTCTCGAAGATGCGTGCGCCGAGCGCGGCCGCGGCGACGGCCGCCGTCGACCCTGTCGTGTGGTCGGACCAGCCGACGGGCACGTCGAACTGCGCGGACATCGCCGGGATAGCGCGCAGGTTGCAGTCCTCGGCCGGGGCGGGGTACGCCGAGACGCAGTGGAACAGAGCGCGGCTCGGCGCGGCGGCTGCCGCGTCGAGCGCAGCCGAGACCTCGTCGAGGCTGCCCATGCCGGTGGAGATCAGCAGAGGCACGCCCAGCTGAGCGAGGCGGCGCACGAACCCCAGGTTGGTGAGCTCGCCCGACGGCACCTTGAGCGCAGGCACGCCGAGCCCGAGCAGGAGATCGGCGCTGGCGAGGTCGAACGGCGTCGAGAGAAAGAGCAGGTCCAGCTCGCGAGCGTGGTCCGACAGCTCGAGCCAGGCCTCGCGCGGCAGGGAGAGCGCCTGGAGCATCTCGGACTGGGTCGCGGTTCCCGTCGCCCGCTTCTGGTACGGCGCGGCCGAGGCATCCTCGGCCACCAGGGCGCTCGCCTCGAACGTCTGGAACTTGACGGAGCCGGCTCCCGCCTTTGCGGCGACATCGATGAGCGCGTGGGCCTTCGCGACGTCGCCGTCGTGGTTCACCCCCGCCTCTGCGATGACGAAGGGTGTCTCTCCACCCAGAAGGTGGTTCCCGATGGTGACCAGCTCCACGGCGACCTCTCGCTCGATCGGACGGACCTCCGGACGGTGCCGGTGGCTCAATGTGCTCGCGCCGGAACACCTCTGACGACGGCGCCGGCGGGCACGTCTCGGACGACCACGCTACCGGCACCGACGACGGCCCCGGAACCCACGCGTACGAAGGGGAGCACCACCGCGCCCGCGCCGACCATCGCGCCGGCGCCGACGTGGGCCCCGCCGAGGAGCCGCGCCCCGGGCGCCACGTGGACGTGGTCCTCGACGACGGCCTCGTGCTCGACGACGGCGGCGGTGTTGACGATCACCGCTCGGCCGATCGCAGCGCCTGGGCCGATGTGCGCGTGCTCGAGCACCTGGGTGCCGAGGCCGAGCGGGGACCCGACGGTCGCCGTGGACGCGACGAGCGTGGCGTGGAGCAGGCCGAGGCGGTCGATCAGCGCGAGCTCGCGCGCCCGGACGGAGTTGTTCCCGATCGCGACCACGAACGTGGCTGCTCTGGTCTCGGCGTCGAGGTCGTCGAGGGTGCCGACGACGGAGACGTCCCAGCCGGCCGGGGTCGACGGATCCACGACGGCGAGCACGGCGATGCCGCGACGAGCGGCGACGTCTGCCACCGAGCGTGCGTGCCCGCCACCGCCCACGATCACGAGACCGGGAGTCGGGTGGTCTGGCATGGAGCCATAGTATGGGGCGCCGGTGCGCGGGCCGGTCACCATCACCTCCTGTCCCATCCTTGAATCTGGAGCCCATAGATGAGCAGCAGGATCCTCGCCGTCGTTCCGGCCCGAGGCGGCTCGAAGGGGCTGCCGGGCAAGAACATCCGCCCGCTCGCCGGCGTCCCGCTGATCGGGTACGCCATCGCCTGCGGAAACTCCCTCCCGTCGGTCGCCCGCACGATCGTGACGACGGACGACGAGGAGATCGCCGCCACCGCGCGGGCCCTCGGTGGCGACGTGCCCTTCCTCCGGCCGGCCGAGCTCGCGCGTGACGACACCCCGTCGGCGCCGGTGATCCGGCACGCGCTCGCGGAGGTCGAGCGCGAGGAGGGCGTGCAGTACGACGGCGTGCTGCTGCTCGAGCCGACCAGCCCGGGGCGCGACCCGCAGCAGATCGAGCGGGCCATCGCCCTGTTCGAGTCTCGCCCGGACCTGGACGGCGTCGTCGCCGTGTCCGCGCCCTGGTTCGACCCGCTCTGGGTGGGCGTCGAGGCGGCACCCGACGGCACGATGCACCGCTTCTTCCCCGAGGCAGCGGGCGTCACCCGCCGGCAGGACAACCGGCGGCGCTACCTGCGCATCAACGGCTCGTTCTACCTCTGGCGATCGGAGCTCGTGCGACGGTTGACCTCCGCCTGGCTCGACGAAGGCACCTTCGCCCCGTTCGAGATCCCCGAGTCGGAGGCGTTCTCGATCGACGAGGAGGGCGAGTTCCTCATGATCGAGGCCCTGGCCGCTGCCGGCTTCGTCCAGCTACCCGCGGTGCCCCAGGCCTGAGACGCGAGTGGAGGGCCTCCACAACCCCTCCACTCGCTCGGCGCCGACCGCACGAAGGCCGCGGACATGGCGCGATTACGCTTCTGCCTCGTGAGTCCTCGCCACGCCGCCCCGAGCTTCCGGGCCGACACACCCAGCCGGGCCGGCTCGTCCGCATTTCCGGGCACCGATCTCGAGGTCGCCGAGGATGAGGCGCCCCGTCACCCCGCGCACGCCCGCAGCCTTGCCCACCACCGCGTGATGCGCACCGTCGGCATGGTCCTGACGGCCCTCCTCGCGTTCGGCGTCGCGGGCGGCGCGACCGCCGCGGTGAAGCTGACCGGCAACATCAAGAAGGTCGACGCCGAGCAGGTCCTCGCGGACGCCGGTGTGGCGCGCCCGAGGGCGGCCGTGCCCACCGACCCGAACGCCGGGACGCCGCTCAACATCGTGCTCATGGGCACGGACACGCGCGACGGCGCCAACGCCAACTTCGCGTCGAGCGAGAACACGGGCGGCGCCCGGTCCGACACGACGATCGTCATGCACATCTCCGGCGACCGGTCGCGCATCGACATGGTCTCGATCCCGCGCGACTCGACAGTCGACATCCCGAGCTGTGTCACGGCGAACGGGAAGAAGACCGCCCCGTGGGGCCACACCAAGTTCAACGCTGCGTTCTCGCAGGGCTACACCAAGGGCGGCGACCTCCAGTCGGCGGGCCTCTGCACGATGCAGACGGTCGAGAAGCTCACGGACGTCCGCATGCAGGGCTTCATCGTCGTGGACTTCGCAGGCTTCGCAGGCATGATCGACGCCCTCGGCGGCGTCGACATCTGCATCCCGGAGGCGATCGACGCGCCCGAGGCCGGGAACCTCAAGCTCGCTGCGGGCAACCAGCACCTCGACGGCGGCACGTCGCTCCAGTTCGCCCGAGCCCGGCACGGGGTCGGCGACGGCTCGGACATCCAGCGCATCGCCCGCCAGCAGCAGCTCCTGGCTGCGGTCGCCCGCGAGGTGCTGGGCGCCAACCTCCTCACCGACTCGCCGAAGCTGCTGCAGTTCCTGAACGCGACCACGAGCTCGCTCACGATGAGCTCCAACTTCTCGTCCGTTACCGGACTCGCCGGACTCGCGTACTCCCTGCGCAGCGTCCGCCCTGACACGATCACGTTCATGACGGTGCCCTGGGCTCCAGACCCGCAAAACCCCAAGGCGACGATCGTCTGGACCAGGGCCGCGGGGACCATCTGGGACAACCTCAACGCCGACCGCCCCGCGACGACGCCGGAAGGCGCGGCCAGCACCCCCACGCCGGCCGCGAGCCCTGCGACGCCCAGCGCGACCGCCGCGAGCACCCCGGCTGCCGGGGACGCCGCCACGACCGCCCCGGCGACGCCGGCCCAGACTCCGACGCCCAGCAAGACGGTGAATCCCAACAAGGGACCGTTCACGGGCGCCGACACGACCGCAGTATGTGGGTGATCCCATGACCGAGCCTCGCCAGGTGCCGCCTTCGTTCACGCCGTCCGGCCGTCCCGGCCGTCCGCCGGAGCCGGGCGACGCGATCCCCGTCCAGGGCGCACGCTCCGTGCGTCCTGCCACGGGCGGCCGGGTCGGCCGGCCCGACGACGCCGTGCACGCCTCCGTCGAGCCGCGCGTGCGCCGCCAGTCCTCCCGCGAGATCCCCGTGACGCCGCCGGAGCGCCGCGGCTCGCCCGTGCGGCAGCCGGCGCAGCAGCAGCCGCGTCAGCCTGAGGCCAGTCCGCGCTCGTACACGCCGGAGGGCGGTGCGCCGACGTCGGGCCGCACTGCGCAGCGCGACGGCACGCGCCTCATGCCCTCCCCGGAGGGCGCGCCGCGGCGCACGCCGTCGGACGGTGCACCGCGCCGCATCACCGGCGCGGCCGCCGGCGCCCGCGCCGGCGGGCAGCCGCCCGCACAGCGCCCGGCGCAGCGACCCTCCGTCAACCCCGGCACACCGCGCCCGGCGACCGGCCCCGTGCGGGTGCGCAAGGGGCGCGTCGTCGCCGCCGTCCTCGCGCTCGTGCTCGTGCTGGTGCTCGCCTGGCCCATCGGCCTGCTGATCTGGGCCAACGGCAAGATCACGCGCGTCGACGCCCTCTCGGGCGCCGCGAACACGCCCGGCACCACCTACCTGATCGCAGGCTCGGACGCTCGAGGCAGCGGCGGCATCGACGACCCGGACGTCTCGGGCGCCCGCACGGACACGATCATGTTGCTGCACAAGCCCGCCAGCGGGCCCGCGGCACTCATCTCGATCCCGCGCGACACGTTCACCGAGATCCCCGGCCGCGGCGGGAACAAGATCAACGCCGCGTTCGCCTGGGGCGGCCCGCAGCTGCTGGTGAAGGCCGTCGAGCAGCTCTCGGGGCTGACGGTCGACCACTACGTCGAGGTGGGCTTCGGCGGCGTCGAGGACGTCGTCGACGCGGTGGGCGGCGTCGAGCTGTGCCTGGACATGAACGTCAACGAGCCGCACAGCCAGCTCGTGTGGACGGCCGGCTGCCACGTCGCGGACGGCAAGACGGCGCTCGCGTTCTCGCGCATGCGCTACCAGGACCCGCAGGGCGACATCGGCCGTGCGCAGCGCCAGCGCGAGGTCATCGCGGCCGTGGGCGGCAAGCTCAACAACCCCGGGCTGCTGTTCAACCCGGGCAAGCAGGTCTCGGTCGCCTCGGCCGGGCTCGGCGCGATCGTGACCGACGAGGACACGGGCATCGTCGACCTGGCCCGCATGGCCCTGGCCTTCCGCGCCGCGAACGGCCCGAACGGGGTCACCGGCACGCCGCCGATCCGCTCGCTCAACTTCCGTGGCGGGAACGGCTCGGGCTCGAGCGTGCAGCTCGACCCGGACACGTCGCCGGCGTTCTGGCGCGACCTCGCCAACGGCGACCTCCCGCCGGGCCAGGTGGGCGGCATGCCGTCCTGACCGCCCGCGATCCTCGGGTGTGACCGTGGCCCTGTTCCGGCTCAGGAACAGGGCCGCTGTCATGACCGCGGGGTGCTGAGGTCAGGCCGTGAAACCCGGGGACTGCGTGCGGCGGGCCCGCAGCGCGGCGCCCTTGGCGTGCGCGACCTTGCCCAGCTCCGCCTGGAAGTCCTCCATGCGTCGGCGCAGCGCGAGCGCCTCGTCGTCGGTCCCGGCGCCCAGGATCCGCGCCGCCAGCAGGCCCGCGTTGCGTGCCCCGCCGATCGACACCGTCGCGACGGGCACGCCCGCAGGCATCTGCACGATCGACATCAGCGAGTCCATGCCGTCGAGGTACCGGAGCGGCACGGGCACGCCGATGACCGGCAGCGGCGTCACCGAGGCGAGCATGCCCGGCAGGTGCGCGGCCCCGCCGGCGCCGGCGATGATGACGCGCAGGCCGCGCTCGGACGCCGTACGGCCGTAGTCGATCATCTCGACGGGCATGCGGTGCGCGGAGACGACGTCGGCCTCGTACGCGACGCCGAGCTCGTCGAGCGCGGTCGCGGCCGCCTCCATCGTGGGCCAGTCGGAGTCGGAACCCATGACGATGCCGACCTGGGGCTGGGTGCTCATGCGCTCTCCTCGATGTCCTCGCCGCGCAGCAGCGCCGCCGCTGCCACGGCCCGACGCCGGACCTCGTCGAGGTCGGCGCCGCTCACGTTGACGTGGCCGAGCTTGCGGCCCTTGCGGATGCCCTTGCCGTACAGGTTCACCTTGGCCTCGGGGAACCGAGCCATGAGCGCGGGCAGGGCATCGGTCAGCTCAACGAGCTCCGAGCCCAGCACGTTGGCCATCACGGTCCAGGGCGCGACGGCGTCGGTGGCGCCGAGCGGCAGGTCGAGCACCGCGCGCAGGTGCTGCTCGAACTGGCTGGTCACCGCCCCGTCGATCGTCCAGTGGCCGGAGTTGTGGGGGCGCATCGCGAGCTCGTTGACGAACACCGCGGGCTCGCCGTCGGCGCCCGGTGCCTCGAACAGCTCGACGGCGAGCACGCCCGTCACGCCGAGCCCTTCGACGACGCGCGCCGCGAGGTCGCGGACCTGCGCCTCGAGTGCGTCGGAGAGGCCCGGCGCGGGCGCGACGACCTCGGAGCAGACGCCGTCGCGCTGGATCGACTCGACCACCGGCCAGGTGCGCACCTCGCCCGACGGGCGGCGCGCCACCAGCGCGGCCAGCTCGCGGGTGAACGGCACCTTCTCCTCGACCAGGAGCTGCGGGGCGCCGTCGGCGGCAGCGGCGATCCAGTCCTCGACGGCGGCGGGCGAGGAGACCACGCGCACGCCCTTGCCGTCGTAGCCGCCGCGCGAGGTCTTGACGACGGCTTCGCCGCCGGGCGCCTCGGCGAGGAACTGCGCCAGCACCTTCCGCGCGGCGGCGGGCTCGAGCGGGACGGGCGCCCAGCGCGGGCACGGCAGGCCGAGCTCGGTGAGCCGGGTGCGCATGACGATCTTGTCCTGCGCGTGCACCAGCGCGTCCGGGCCTGGGTGCACGGGGATGCCGTGGTCGAGCAGGTCCTGGAGCAGCGCGTTGGGCACGTGCTCGTGCTCGAACGTGAGCACCGCGGCGGCGTCGCCGTCTGCGGGGGCGATGAGACTGCGGATCGCGGCCTCGTCGGACGCGGCGCCGACGGGTGCGTCGGTGACCACCTGCGCGGCGGAGCTGTTCGGTTCCTCCACGAGCACCCGGAGCCGGACCCCGAGCTCCCCGGCCGCGGGGGCCATCATGCGCGCGAGCTGTCCTCCGCCGACCACGGCGATCACGGGTGCTGTCACGGGTGACCAGGGTACCCGGGGCTGCGGCGCGCCCCACGCCGACGGTCGCTCACGCGCCGGGCGCACGCTCGCCGTCGCCGGGTGCCGGATGGGTGCCGGTGAACACCCAGCGGCGATACGCCACGTACCGGAACGCGGTGCCCAGCACCAGCCCGATGCCGTTCGCCGAGACATTGTCCGCGAGCTGCGAGCGGAAGCCCAGCACGTAGTGCGACACCGCCAGGCAGGCGACGGCGACGAGCATGCCGCCCACGTTGACCACGACGAACCCGAGCAGCTCGCGGCCGCGCGTGTCGGTTCGGCGGTCGGAGAAGGTCCAGTACCGGTTCCCGATCCAGGCCACGAGCGTGGCGACCGCGACCGAGATCACCTTGGCGGTGATCGGCTTATGGCCCAGCTGCTCCGAGCCGCGGATGAGGTTGAAGATCCCGAGGTCGACGACGTAGGCGAGCGCGCCGACCGAGCCGAACCG
Organism: Xylanimonas sp. McL0601; assembly: GCF_049852175.1. Classification (GTDB taxonomy): domain Bacteria; phylum Actinomycetota; class Actinomycetes; order Actinomycetales; family Cellulomonadaceae; genus Xylanimonas. Next base: position 1,093,167 of record NZ_CP187527.1, on the reverse strand, counting down.
GACGAGCTCGAGCAGCCTCGCCCACATCCGGGTGCGGAGGCTCGGCGTCACCGCGGCGGTGCTCGTCATCGTCAGCCTCCAGTCCTGCGCCGTGCTCGGCGTCCGCGTGAGGAGATCGTAGTGCCCGGAGGCAGTACGACGCCGGGGTCGAGCGTCCGGGGCACGCCCGCGAGGAAGAGCGCGAACACTGGCGGGCGGCGCTGCGCCAGCTCGAGCCGCCCACCGTCGGCCGCGGCGAGGTCGCGCGCGAGGGCGAGCCCCAGACCCGTGCCGGCGCCGGAGGTCATGCCGCGCTCGAACACCTTGCCGGCGATGTCGTCGGGCACGCCGGGGCCCTCGTCCGTGACCTCGATCGCCACGGCGCCCGTGGTGCCGGAGGGGCGGGAGCGCACCGTCGTCGTGCCGTCCCCGTGCCGCAGCGAGTTCTCGAGGAGGGTGGCGAGCACCTGGGCGAGGGCGCCAGGCGTCGCGAGGACGCGCTGGCCGGCCGGGACGTCGAGCACGAGCCGGCGGCCCTCGCGCGCGAACGTGGGGCCCCACTCCTCCTCCTGCTGGCGCACGATGTCGAGCAGCCGCACCGGCTCGGTGGTGCCGCCCTGCGAACGGCGGGACGACGCGAGCAGGTCGTCCACCACCGCGACCAGGCGCTCGACCTGCTCGAGCGAGATGCGGGCCTCCTCCTGGACGTCGGGGTCCTTCGAGGCGGCCTGGATCTCCTCGAGCCGCATCGTCAGCGCGGTCAGCGGGGTCCGCAGCTGGTGGGAGGCGTCGGACGTGAACTGCCGCTCGGCGGCGAGGCGGCCGGCGAGGCGGTCGCTGGTTCGGGCGAGCTCCGCGGCGACGAGGTCGATCTCCTCGACGCCGCTCGGTTCCAGGCGCGGGCGCACCTGCCCGCCGGCGAGCTGCTCCGCGGACGCGGCGAGGTAGACCAGGGGGGCCGCCAGCCGGTTGGCCTGCCAGACCGCCATCCCGACGCCCGCGGCGATCGCGACGACACCCGCCGCGCACACGAGCACCACGACTTGCGCCGCCCTGATCCACACGGACCAGCTCGAGACGGTGAGCGAGACGCTCGCGTTCAGCTCGGTCGAGTCTCCCTGCGTCATCCCAGGGCCGTCGACAGGCTCGCCCGCCTCGACCAACGTGCCGTCCGGCAGCACCACGCTCGCGTACGCGGGAAGGTCACCCTTCCGCCCGTCCACGGCGCGGCGCATCACCGCCTCGGGGATGTCGTAGTCGCCTTCCTGCGCCGTCTGGACGTTGCTGACCAGGCGGTCGAGGCGGTCCGAGAGGCGCTGACGCTCGTTGTCCATCGCGTACCGCGCGCCGAAGATGCCCAACGGCACCCCGAGGAGGATGACGGCGACGGCGACGGCCGCGATGGTCGCGAGGAGTACTCGGCGACGCACGCTCTAGCTCGCTCCGGCCTCGAAGCGGAAGCCGAGCCCGCGGACGGTCGAGACGTAGCGCGGCGCGTTCGCGTCGTCGCCGAGCTTCCGGCGCAGCCACGACACGTGCATGTCGAGCGTCTTCGTGGAACCGACGGGGTCGGAGCCCCACACGTCGCGCATGAGGGTGTCCCGCACGACGACGGAGCCCGCGTTGGCGACCAGGACCCGCAGGAGGTCGAACTCCTTGGTGGTCAGGTGCAGCTCGCGGTCGCCCTGGAAGGCGCGGTGGGCGGAGACGTCGACGCGGACGTCCTGCGCGCGCAGCTCCTCCTCGTCGGCGGCCTCGCCGTGCGTGCGGCGCAGCAGCGCGCGGACGCGGGCGAGGAGCTCCGCGAGGCGGAACGGCTTGGTGACGTAGTCGTCGGCGCCTGCGTCGAGGCCGACGACCAGGTCGACCTCGTCGGCGCGGGCCGTGAGCACGAGGATCGGGACGGAGAGGCCGCCACCACGCAGCTCGCGCGCGACGTCGAGCCCGTCCATGTCCGGAAGGCCGAGGTCGAGGACGACGACGTCCGCGGTGCCGGCGTGGTCGAGGGCTCCTTGACCAGTTCCTTGCACGATCACGTCGTAACCCTCACGCGTGAGGGCCCGGGCCAACGGCTCGGCAATCGCCGGGTCGTCCTCGGCTAGCAGCACGTGGGTCATTCCGCCATGGTAGCGGCATCCCGGCTGGTGACGGCCGGAGGATCTGGCGCCACGCCGTCGGCCCCGGCGCGGCGCTGCGCCGTCGCCCGCGGGTCCGTCCACGGGCGGACACCGCGGGCGACGAACCATCCCCCGGGGTGACGTGCGGGGGCCGCGCGGCCCCTAGCCTCGGGGCATGGGCTGGTACGAGCGCGCGGGGCGCTGGGCGGAGATGCACCGCTTTGCCGTCGACGTCGTGAGCACGGTCGTCGTGGGGCTGCCCACCGTCGTGGCCTCGACGGCGCTCGGCACGCACGGGACTCTCCTCGGCGGCAACCGGACAGGGGCGATCCTGCTCTGGTCCGTGCTGCTCGTGGCGGCGCTGGCGTGGCGGCGCGTCCGGCCCGTGGAGTCGACGGCGGCCGTGGCCGTCGTCGCCGTCGCACACCTGGTCACGGGCACGCCGCTGATCCTGCCGGCCGACTTCGCGATCCTCGTCGCGCTGTACTCCGTCACCGTGCACGGCCCGGTCTGGGCGCACCGCGCGGCGCTCGGCACGGCGCTGGCCGGTGCGGGCCTGCTGGGGTACTACCTCCTCCTGCACGGCGCGGACATCTCGACCACGAGCGGCATCGTCGTCACGTCCGGGGTCATGGCGCTGGCCGCATGGTCCCTCGGGCTGGTGCGGCGCTCGCGGCGCGAGATGCTCGACGCGCTCCGGGACCGGACGCGGCGCCTCGAGATCGAGCGCGACCAGCAGGCCCGGATCGCGACCGCGGCCGAGCGGGCCCGCATCGCCCGTGAGATGCATGACATCGTGGCCCACTCGCTGTCCGTCGTCGTCGCGCAGGCGGACGGCGGGCGGTACGCGGCGTCCGCCGACCCGGCTGCGGCCGGACGGGCGCTCGAGGTCATCGCCGAGACCGGGCGGGCCGCGCTCGCCGACATGCGGCGGCTGCTCGGGGTGCTGCGGTCCGAGGTCCCCCGGGACTCCGGCGGCGTGCGGGCGCCGCTGGCCCCGCAGCCGGGCATGTCGCCGGGTATGTCGCCGGGCGCGCCGGCTGGGGCGCTCCCGATGATCGAGCCCACCGAGACCGCCCCGGCCGACGTCACTCCCCTTCCCGACGACGCCGATCTCGCCCTGCTCCTCGGCCAGGCCCGCGGCGCCGGGATGAAGGTGTCGTTCGTGCGGGTCGGCGTGCCCCGGCGGCTGCCGCCCGGAGCCGGGCTGACGCTGCACCGCGTGTGCCAGGAGGCGCTGACGAACGTGCGCAAGCACGGCGGGCCGGACGTGTCGGTCACCGTGGTGGTGAGGTGGGGCGCGACCGCCGTCGAGCTCGAGGTGTCCGACGACGGGCGGGGGGCCGCCGCAGCCGACGGGTCGGAGACGAGCGGCTCGCCGGGCTACGGTCTGCTCGGCATGGGCGAGCGGGCCGCGCTGTTCGGCGGCAAGGTGACGGTCGGGCCGCGGCCCGGCGGGGGCTGGCGGGTGCGGTTCACGATGCCGCTGCCCGCGGGGACGAAGGAGCTGGCGTGAACGTGCGGGGTGCAGTGGTGCCGGGCGGCGAGCCGTCCGGCGCGGAGGGCGCCGCCGGGCCCGTTCGGGTGGTGCTGGTCGACGACCAGCAGCTCGTCCGCGCGGGGTTCCGCATGGTGATCGACTCGCAGCCGGACCTCACGGTGGTCGCCGAGGCGGGCGACGGCATCGAGGCGCTGCGGGTGCTGGCCCATGAGCCTGCCGACGTCGTGCTCATGGACGTGCGCATGCCCCGCATGGACGGGCTGACGGCGACAGCGCGCCTGACGGAGTCGCCGGACGCGCCGCGCGTCGTCGTGCTCACCACGTTCGACCTCGACGAGTACGTGCTCGAGGCCATCCGGAGCGGGGCTTCCGGGTTCCTGCTCAAGGACGCTCCGCCCGAGGAGATGCTTGCTGCGATCCGCACGGTGCACCGGGGCGACGCGGTGATCGCGCCGTCGTCGACGCGGCGGCTGCTCGAGCACCTGGTGACGGCCCTGCCGGAGGCATCGGCGGACGGCGGTGACGCATCCCCCGAGCATGCGGCCCTGGCGACGCTCACGGACCGCGAGCGCGAGGTGCTGGTGCTGATGGCGCGCGGCCGCTCCAACACGGAGATCGCCGCGGACCTGTTCGTGGCGGAGGCGACGGTGAAGACGCACGTCGGCCGGGTGCTGTCCAAGCTGGGCGCCCGCGACAGGGTGCAGGCGGTGGTGGTGGCGTACGAGACGGGCTTGGTGCGCCCGGGGGCGTAACGCGCGACGCCCCGGCTTGCCAGGGCCACGGCTCGTCAGGGCCACGGTCTTGTCAGGGCCACGGTCTTGTCAGGGCCACGGTGCGCCCCAGCGCCCGCTGCCGCTGACAGCCCCCGGCTGCGGTCCTGTTGTCAGGGGCAGGAGGCACCCGGACGCCCCCTCGGCCTGACGAGCGCCGGATGGGGCTCACCGGGTGCCGAAAAGATGGTGGCGAACGATGGCCGCTACCCGGTCCGGCTCGTAGCGCGCGGCCATCGCCGGGAGCCGGATCCGGATCGTGCGGGCGTCGGCTCCGATCTCGGCGTCACGCAGCAGGTCGTCATACCACCGGTCGCGCTCCATGTGACCGATGCCGTCGATCTCCACGACGAGCCGGCGTCCCCCGCCGAGGCGCCACTCGACGTCGAGGAACCGGCGTCGCCCCCGCGCGTCGAGACGCACGCTCTGCCGGGTCGGCTCGGGGAGCGACGCTGCGCGGCACAACCGTGCGAAGTCGATCTCGGCGAGGGAGTCGGCACCGCCCGCGATGTCGGCGAGCGCCTCTCTCGACACCCGGCGGTGACGCACTGCCCCGACCTCGTCGAGCATCGTGTGCATCCGTTCCACGGTCGTGAGCCCTTGCTGCACGACGGCGGCCATCAGCCCGGCTGCCGTTCGCCAGGACGGTTGCCACGCAGCGGCGTCGACGGCCGCGCGCTCGACACAGTGCGCCTGCAGCCCGCCCACGTCGACGACGTGATCGGAGCGGAGCCTCCTGGACTCGTGGACCACGAGCCACGGGTATCGCTCGACCGTCGCCCCGCGCGGCACGACGACGTGCACGCCGTCGCGCCCCCACCCGCGCAGGCCAAGGAGGTCGAGCGCCGTGAGCGCTCCGATCACGCTCCCCGAAGGCGCACCGAGCACCGCGACCCAGAGACGGGCAGACCGGCTCAGCGGTCCGCGGTGAGTGACGATCACCTGCTCGGAGACCGCCTGCCATCGCGCCGCCGCGTACTGGCACCGCACGTGGTCCTTCGTCACGCCGAGCGCGGCCAGCTGCTGCCGCGTGACGACGTCGTGCTGGCGGGCGAGGAGGGCGCGGAGGCCCGGAACTGCATCAAGGGCGCGGGAGCTTCCGGTCACGCCGCGAAGACTGCACGCCCTGGCGTGGCGTATCGCCGGCCGATCGCCGTCCTGTGGACGACGTCGTGCTCACGGCCCTGGGGAGACGCTCAGATCGTCCTGGTCTCGCACGACGACCAGCCGTCGCTCGTCAAGGCACCCCGTCGGGTCTCGCTCCTGGCTGCCCGGGCCCGAGCCCGGTCCCGGTCCCGGTCCCGTGGAGCTTGTCAGGACTATGGCGCGCCCGAGCGCCCCGTCGCGCTGACAACCCAAGGAGGCGTGCGCGTTGTCAGGGCCAAGAGGCGGCGGGGCGCGCCCTCGACCTGACAACGGGGAAGACGGGGGGGAGGAGGGGAAGGAGAGGGAGAGGAGATGGAGGAGGCGGGCGAGGTGGTGCGCATGTACGACCTGGGTATGACGCCGCAGGTCGCAGGACCAGACCGTGGGGCGACGACCTCCGGCCCTCTCCTTTCCTACCGTCAGGGTGTTCTGAAACATCCGCGACCCCCTGAACCGGAGTACTCCGTGGACACCACCGTGTTCGTCCCGCTCGCCGACGGCGGCGCGCGCCCCGACGGCGCCCCCGCACGCGCCGTCGCCGCCGTCCGTGCCCGCGCGCTCGCCAAGACGTACGGCCGTGGCGCCGCCGAGGTGCGCGCGCTCGACGCCGTCGACGTCGACTTCGAGGCCGGCCGCTTCACCGCGATCATGGGCCCGTCGGGCTCGGGCAAGTCGACCCTCATGCACCTCCTGGCCGGCCTGGACTCCGCGACGAGCGGCCAGGCGTTCATCGGCTCGACGGAGATCACCGGGCTGGGCGACAAGGAGCTCACGCTCCTGCGCCGCGACCGCGTCGGCTTCGTGTTCCAGCAGTTCAACCTGCTGCCGATGTTCACGGCCGCGCAGAACATCACGCTCCCCGTCGAGCTGGCCGGCGACACCGTGGACCGCGAGTGGTTCGCGACGCTGACCCGCACGCTCGGCATCGAGCAGCGGCTCGAGCACCGGCCCGCCGAGATGTCCGGTGGCCAGCAGCAGCGCGTCGCGATCGCCCGCGCCCTCATCGCCAAGCCCGACGTCGTCTTCGCGGACGAGCCGACCGGCAACCTCGACAGCCGCTCGGGCGCCCAGGTGCTCAGCTTCCTGCGGCGGTCCGTCCGCGAGCTCGGCCGCACCATCATCATGGTCACGCACGACCCGGCGGCCGCCGCCTACGCGGACCGCGTCGTCCTGCTGGCCGACGGCCGCATCGCGGGCGAGATCACCGACCCGACGCCCGAGGCCGTCCTCGCCGGTCTCGACGCGCTGCGCTCGCTCGAGGGCCCGGTCGAGGAGCTCGACGGCACGGGAGCGGGTGCCTGATGCTGCGCCTCACCCTGGCGCAGATGCGCCGCAGCATCGGCCGTCTCACGGCGGCCGGCATCGCCATCGTCATCGGCACGGCGTTCGTCGCCGCGTCGCTGCTGGCGGGCAACCTCATCACGCGCTCCGCGTACGACGCGATCTCCGCGCAGTACGCCCAGGCGGACCTGGTCGTCGAGGCGCCGGACGGCGCCGCGCTCACTGCCCATGAGATCGACGCGATCCGCACGACGCCGGGCGTCGCGAGCGCCGCCGGCCAGATTCAGTCCTTCCAGTCGCTCACGGCGGGCGGCCGCACCATCTACCAGGGCGTGATCCCGACGACGCCGAACGGCCGGCTCATGCCCCTGACCCTCACCGACGGCGAGTGGCCGACGGGCGAGAACCAGATCGCGCTCCCGCCGGACGTCGCCAAGCGGCTGGGCGCCGGGGTCGGGGACACGATCGGCGTCGACCGCTGGGTGAAGGACGGCACCGAGACCGACAGGTTCACCGTCACCGGCCTGGTCGACGACCCCAAGAACGCGTACGGCATGTCCGGCGGTGCCGCCGTCATGGACGCCGACGCCCTCGCGGCCCGCATCCAGGCGGACGGCACCGACCTCACGTTCACCGAGGCCGCGGTCGTGCTCGCCGACGGCGCGGCGCTCGACGACGTCCGCGCCGCGCTACTGCAGGCGCTCCCCAAAAGCACCGAGGTCGTCACCCCCGACGAGCACGCCGCCGCGACGGCCCAGACCATGACCGGCGGCGAGGACGTCATATTCCTGGTCTTCGTGCTGACGTTCGCCGCGATCGCGCTGCTGGTCGCAGGCCTGGTCATCACCAACACGTTCCAGGTGCTCGTCGCTCAGCGCACCCGCACGCTCGCCCTGCTGCGCGCGGTCGGCGCCAACAAGCGGCAGGTGGGCGCGGGCGTGCTGCTCGAGGCTGCCCTCCTGGGCGTGGTGACGTCGCTCGTCGGCGTGCTCGTCGGCTGCGGCCTGGGTCAGCTCGCCCTGGTCGTCGCGAGCAACAGCAAGGCGGCAGCGTTCCTGCCGGCGAGCATCCACCTGACGTGGCCGGTCGTGCTCATCCCGATGCTGGTCGGCACGGCCGTGACCGTGCTCGCCGCGCTCGTCCCGGCCCGCAACGCGACGCGCGTCGCCCCGCTCGCGGCGCTGCGGCCCGACGACGGGCCATCCCTCGAGAAGGGCTCGGCCGGGCGTGTCCGGCTGGTCCTGTCGTCCGTCGCGATCCTCGGCGGGTTCGCGCTGCTGGCGGGCGGCGCCGCGCTCGGGACCGTCGGCGAGAGCGCGCAGAGGGGCCTGATCGCCGGCATCGCGGGCGGCGCGATCTCGTTCGTCGGCGTCGCCGTCTCCGCGGTGTTCTGGCTGCCGCGCGTGGCTTCCTGGGCGGGGCGCCTCGTGGGTCTGTCCGGGCCGACGGCGCGGCTCGCCGCAGCGAACACACTGCGCAACCCGCGCCGCACCGCGGCGACGTCGACGGCGCTGCTCATCGGCGTCACGCTCGTCGCGATGATGTCGACGGCGGCCGCGAGCGCCCGCACCAGCCTGACGGCGCAGCTCGACGAGCAGTTCCCGGTGGACGTGCTGGTGGAGGCGGTCGACGACGGCAGCGGGTCCGCCTCCGTGCCGGCCGACGTCGTCTCCGCTGTCGACAGCGCGCAGGGCGTGGCGTCCGTGGCGAGACCGGTCTCCGGCGTCGTGACGATCGGGGGCCGGTACAACGACGCCGACGGCAACATCGTCGTCGGGAAGGTGCCCGCCGGCACCCCCGACGATCAGCTGCCCTCGGCCTCGCTGCTCGGCGTCGACCCGGCGTCCGCGCTCGCCGCGCTCAACGACGCGTCCGTCGTTGCCGACCTCGCTCCCGGCACGGTCGTCATCCCCTCCGAGCTCGCCTCGGTCTGGAAGGTCGACGACGGCGACGCCGTGACGTTCGACGGGCCGGACGGGCAGACGACGCTCACGGCTGCCGTGAGCGACGGGGCCGGCGTCGGGTCGGCGCTCGTCGTTCCGGCGGACCTCGCCGCTGTCGACGCGCACCCGGACCCCAGCGCGCTCTGGATCTCGCTCGCCGACGGGGACGTCTCCGCCGTCGCCACCATCCAGGACGCCGTCGCGGACACCGGCGAGCCCGTGGCGGTGCAGGGCGCCGCCGTCGAGCGTGCGTCGTACGAGCAGGTCATCGACACCGCGCTCGCGATCGTCGTCGGCCTGCTCGCCGTCGCTGTCGTCATCGCGCTCATCGGCGTGGCGAACACGCTGTCGCTGAGCGTGCTGGAGCGACGCCGCGAGTCGGCGACGCTGCGGGCGATCGGCGTCACGCGCGGGCAGCTGCGCTGGATGCTGGCGGTCGAAGGCATGCTCATCGCGGGCGTCGGCGCCGTGCTCGGCATCGTGCTCGGGCTCGCCTACGGGTGGGCGGGTTCGCTCGCGGCGCTCGGGGTGGTCGGCCCGGTGGAGCTGTCGGTCCCGTGGCGGGACCTCGCGCTGGTCGCGGTGGTTGCGCTGGTCGCGGGCCTGGTGGCGTCGGTGGCGCCGGGCCGCTCCGCGGTCCGCCCGTCCCCGGTGGCGGCGCTCGCCACGGAGTAGCGCCGGACGCGCTCAGGGTGTGCTTGGAGCCTCCAGCTCAGGGAACTGGGCTGGAGGTTTCAGGCATGCCCGAGGGTTGTCCACAGGGGGTCCTCGTCCGAGTCGTCGGGGCGGCATCCTGGGCGGCGTGATCCCCGACCCCAGGCACCGCGGCGGCGTTCGCGTCACCGTGCACCCCGGCGAGGACGTGCTGCTGCCCGCGGGGCGCACGCTCGCCGAGCTGCGCGAGCCCCTTGCCGACCTGCTGCGCCGTCCGGAGCTGCGGCACGTCGCGCTGCGCGCGGACGGCGTGGAGCTCGAGCCGGGGAGCGTGGTCGGCGAGCGGCCGCTGCTCCCGGGGGTGACGCTGCGGGCCGACGGCGGGCGACCGCTCGGCGGGCGGCCCACAAGAGTCTGGTCCGACGACGCCGCCGTAGGTTCGCCCCGGCTCGTCGCACGGGTGACCGGGACGGGGGCGGGCGAGCTCGCCGCCTTGACCACGCGCGAGCCGCTGGTGCTGCCCGCCGGCGCACAGGTGCGGCTCTCGTCTCGGGGGGTCGTCCGGGCGCGGGTCTCGCCGCGGGCGCTCACCACGCCTGGCGCGGCGCTGGTGCAGGGCCTGCCCGACGGCCGCGAACGGCGGCGCCGGCTCGGACCGATCGGCCGGCGCTGGCGGCCCGGCGAGGCCCTGGAGGCGGGCTGCCGATACGAGCTCTACCGGTCCGGCGACGCCCAGGTTCTCCTCGACCTGGTGCGCGCCGGGACCTCCGAGAGCTCCGTCGCCCCCGCGTCCGGCGGGCCGGGCGCGATGGCCACGCTGGCGACCGCGCTGCTGCCCGTGCTCGGCTCGGTCGGGCTGGCGGTCGTGCTCCGGCAGCCGAGCGTCGCGCTCTTCTCGCTGATGGGCGTGCTCGCGGCGATCCCGCAGGTGGTCGGCGCCGTGCGCCGGCGCCGCGCGGCCCAGCCTCTGGCGCCGCCGGCAGCGGGCCTGCGCCAGGGCGGCTCCGACGGATCCGCCGTCGCACCGGCCCGCCTGGTCTTCGCCACCCTCGGCGCCTTGCTCGCGCCCGACAGCGCATGGCGAGCCGCGTTGCGCGACCCTGGACCACCGCTCGCCGAGCCGCTCGCCGACGGCGTCGTGGCGGTGCGCGGCCCGCTCGGCGAGTGCCGCGCGGTCGCGCGCGCCGTCGTCGCCGGGCTCGCGGCCCGCGGGGCGTCGGTCCGCGTGGCCGGGGCCGGGCGAGGCACCTGGTCGTGGTGTCGCTGGCTCGGCGGTGAAGGCGGAGCCGTCCTGGTCGTCGACTCCCCCACCGCAGCCGACCTCGAGGCGGCGCACGCCGCGCACCGGGCGGGCGACGCCGTCGTGCTCTGCCTGCCGCCCGACGGCGAGGTGCCGTCGTGGTGCCGCGCGGTTCTCGACGTCGTCGCACCACCGGGGGCGGCCCCGCTGGTGCGGCGCACGGTGCCCGGCGGCGGCGCGAAGGTCGAGCCGCTCGTCGGCGTAGGCGCCGAGTGGGCGGAGCGCCTCGCGCGCCGCCTCGCAGGGGCGCGGGCGCTCGGCCGCGACGTCGGGCGGCTGTGGTCCAGACCCGCTCGCGCGGGCGTCGACGCCGCCCCGCTGTCCGCGGGCGCGGACCCCGCCGACCCGCGCCTGCCCGCCGTCGTGCCGCTCGCGGACCTGCTACCCGCCGGTCAAGCCGACGACGGACCGCGTTGGGCGGTGCCCCTCGGGGTCGACGCGTCCGGCCGGACCGTGACGTTCGACCTTGTCGGGGACGGCCCGCACCTGCTGGTCGCAGGAACGACGGGCGCCGGCAAGTCGGAGCTGCTGCAGTCGTTCGTGCTTGCCCTCGCGCTGCGCCGCACGCCCGACGAGCTCGCGCTCGCGCTCGTCGACTTCAAGGGTGGTGCCTCGTTCGGCGTGTGCGCCGACCTCCCGCACGTCGTCGGCCAGGTCACCGACCTCGACGCCGGGCTCGCCGCCCGCGCGCTCGAGGGGCTGCGCGCCGAGCTGCGGCGCCGCAAGGAGCTGCTCGCCGCGCACGCGGTCGCCGACGCCGATGCGCTCCCGCCCGGCACCCTGCCCCGGCTCGTCGTGGTGGTCGACGAGTTCCGCGCCCTGGCGGACGACCTGCCCGACCTGCTGCCTGGTCTGCTCCGCGTCGCGGCGCAGGGCCGGTCCTTGGGGGTGCACCTCGTGCTCGCCACGCAGCGCCCCGCCGGGGCGGTCTCCGCCGACGTGCGCGCCAACGTCTCGGCGCGCCTGGCGCTGCGCGTGGTCGATGTCGCCGACTCGCACGACGTCCTCGACTCCCCCGCGGCTGCGCGCGTCCCGGGCGGGGTGCCCGGCCGCGCCGTCCTGCGGGTGGGGGCCGCAGAGCCCGTCGCGCTCCAGTGCGGGTACGCGGGGGCGGCGCCCGGCGGCGGCGCGGGCGTGGTGGGGCGGGCGTCGGCGTGGGCGGACGACGACGTGCCTCGTGTCGCCGGGGTCGGGCCGTCGGCATCGGCCGCCGCTCCGGTGCACCCGGACCGAGACGCGGGACCGGCCGGCGCCGGCGTCGACCCGCTGGCGGCGCTCGTCGCGCGGGCCACCGCGGGCGCCTCGAGCCCGCGGTGGCCGGCGCCGTGGTTGCCGCCGCTCCCGTCGGTCGTCGGGTCCGGTGAGCTCGACCCCGTCCCTCCGGGAACACTCCCGCTCGCCCTTGGCGACTCGCCTCCGACGCAGTCCCGCACGACCATCCGCTGGGACCCTGCCACGGGCCACCTTGCCGTCCTCGGGCGGGCACGCTCCGGCCGTACCTCAGCGCTGGGCGCACTCGCCCGGGCCGCGCTCGCACGGGGCTGGCACGTGCACGTCCTCGCGCCCGCGCCGGCAGCGGCCGAGCTCGCGCCGCTCGCCGCGCATCCCGGCTTCGGCACCCTGGCTGGGCCCGACGACCCCCGACGCGCTCGCCGCCTCCTGCGCATGGTGCAGCTGCCGGCGGAGGACACGCCGCCGGTCCTCGTGCTTGTCGACGGCGTGGAGCAGCTGCGCTCGGCGCTCTCGACGCCGTCGCACGACCCGGTCGCCGCCGCGCTCGCCGCGGGCACGGCCGCCTTCGCGGTCACTGCGGAGTCGGCCTCGATCGGCGGCCTGGCGGCGCGGTTCGGGCCGCGACTGGTGCTGCTCTCGGGCGACGCGGCGGGAGACGTGATGCTCGGCGCCCCGTCGCCGCTGGCCGGACGGGGCCGGACGCCGGGCCGGGGGGTGTGGCTGTCGGGCGGCGACCCGGTGGAGTGTCAGGTGGTCCGCCCGACACAGTGCGCGCCGGACGACGCCGGTGGCGCGCGGACCGGACCCGCGTCAGCGCCACCGCGGGTGCTCCCGCTGCCGCGACGGGTCACCCTCGCCGAGCTCGACTCCGGGCCGGACACCCTGCCCGGGCCCACGTGGGACGGCGCCCTGGAACCGCCGATCGGGCTGGGCGGCGACGACGCCGCGCCCGTCCGCCTCGACGTCAGCGCGGGCGCGCTCGTCGTCGGCTCGCGCGGGTCCGGTCGCACCGCGGCACTGCGTGTGCTCCTGCACGGACTGGACCGAGGAGCCGCGCCGCGCCGCCGTGCCCGGGTTCTCGTCGTCGCCCGCGACCGCGGGCTCCTGGCCGAAGCAGCGCACCTGGGCGTCCGCGCCCTGCCGCCCACGCCGGGCACGCTCCGCGCCCTGCTCGACGAGCTCGACGAGCTCGCCGCCCAGGGCGCCGGGCCCGAGGCTGCCCCGCCCGTCCTCCTCCTCGACGACGCCGACACCGTCGCGCAGACCTGCCCCCTCGAGACCGACCGGCTGGCGGAGCTCGCCGCGGACGGTGCCGTCGCCGTCGTCGCGTCGGCCACGATCCTCGCGGCGTCGCTCGCGCATCGGGGGCTCCTGGCGCACCTGCGCGCCGCCCGCACCGGCGTGATCCTCAGCCCGGCCGACCGCGGCGCCGAGGAGGTCTTCGGCACGGCGCTCGACGACGCCGTCGAGCCCGGCGCTCAGCTGCCCGGCCGCGGCGCGCTCGTCGTCGACGGCGCCGTGCGGCCTGTCCAGCTCGCCGGCCCGGACGTCAGGAGCGCGTCGTCGCCGCGACCACGCGCGGCGTGAGCAGCAGGAACGCCACGACGACGGCGAGCGTCAGCAACACCGCCCCGATCACCACGGCCCAGGTGGACCCTGCAGCGAGCGCGGTCGCGCCGATGATCGCCTGGAAGATCTGCCATGTCATGGCGACGGCCCGGCCGGCTCGCCGCCCGGCGCCGAGCGCCCGTGCGGCCGCGAGCAGCGCCCACCCTGCGCCGAGCGCGCAGACGACGAGGAAGGCCCCCATGCCGATCTCCCGTGCCCCAGCGGAGCCGTGCCGCGCCACCAGGTCGACGACGACGCCGACAGCGGCGGCAGCGAGCAGAACCGCTTCGGCGACGAGGGCACCACGCAGGGCGCGCACCCCCCGGGTTGGCGCGAGATGATCGGTGATGGCGCCCGGCTGATCGGGATCCTGCGAAGGCTGCGGGCTCTGCGGCATGACGAAAGAGACTACCTGCGACCTGCGGTTTCATGACAGTGTGAGCAAAGCCTCACGGTTCACGCACTAGAAACTTGCCTGACACCTCTTGTGCACCCCTTCACGAGGTGTGAATCTTGTTGGAGTTTCCCGCCCAATCGCGATTTCCCGGCCTACCTGCGCCTTCACCCGGCTCCACAGAGCCGCGTGCCGAGCCGCGCGCCGGGTCTCCCCTGACTCAAGGAGATCGACATGGACTGGCGCCACAAGGCCGCCTGCCTCGACGAGGACCCCGAGCTCTTCTTCCCGATCGGCAACACGGGCCCTGCCCTCCTCCAGATCGAGGAGGCCAAGCAGGTCTGCCGTCGGTGCGAGGTCATCGACACATGCCTGAAGTGGGCCATCGAGTCCGGCCAGGACGCGGGCGTCTGGGGTGGCATGTCGGAGGACGAGCGCCGCGCGCTCAAGCGCCGCACCGCCCGGGCCCGCCGCGCCAGCTGACGCGAGCCCCGACCCACGGCCGTGGGTCCGCCCGTGGCCCGGTCCCCCGAGGGACCGGGCCACAAGCATGTCCACGGCTACCCGCGCGGCGAGTCTCGCAGGCGGGCCTGGATCTTGACCTCCGTGCCGCCGCCGTCGCGCTCGCCCCAGTCGATCGACCCGCTGAGCTCGTTGGTCACGAGCGTGCGCACGATCTGGTTCCCGAGCCCTGAGCGCGACGCGCGCCCGAGCATCGAGATGTCGCCCTCGCCCAGCCCCACTCCGTCGTCGGCTACGCGCACCGTGATCTGCGAGCCGTTGCGCGCGACGTCGATCTGCACCGTGCCGGTCTCGCGCTCGTCCGGGAAGCCGTGCTCGACGGCGTTGGTGACCAGCTCGGTCAGCACCAGCGCGAGCGGCGTCGCGTCCTCGGCGGGGACCAGCCCGAACGAGCCGTTCTGCACGGTCCGCACCGACGTCCGCGTCGAGGCGAGCTCCGCCGTCATGCGCAGCGCGCGTTGCAGCATGCCGTCGAGCTCGACCTGCTCGTCGAGCGTCTGGGACAGGAACTCGTGGACCAGGGAGATCGTCGCCACCCGCCGCGTCGCCTCGGCGAGCGCCTCGCGCGCCTCGGGGATCTCGACGCGCCGCGCCTGCAGCCGGAGGAGCGCGGCCACGGTGGCCAGGTTGTTCTTCACGCGGTGGTGGATCTCGCGGATCGTCGCGTCCTTGGTCATGAGCTCGCGCTCGCGACGCCGCAGCTCGGAGACGTCGCGGCAGAGCAGCACCGCCCCGATGCGCTGCCCGTGGTCGGTGAGCGGCAGCGAGCGCAGCGAGAGCGCGACGCCGCGCGTCTCGATGTCGGTGCGCCAGGGGGCACGTCCCATGACCACGAGCGGCAGCGCCTCGTCGACCGCCGAGTGGTACTCGATCGCGCCGCTGGTGACCTCGACGAGCGACTGCCCCACGAGCGGCCCGATGATGCCCAGGCGGTGGAAGCAGGAGAGCGCGTTGGGCGACGCGTAGAGCACCTCGCCCTCGGAGTTGAGGCGGATAAGGCCGTCGCCGACGCGCGGGGCGCCGCGCCGCGGCCCGGTGGCCGCGTTGGGCGCCGGGTACTCGCCGCGCGCGATCATCGCCATGAGGTCGTCGGCCGACTCGACGTAGTTCAGCTCGAGGCGCGACGGCGTGCGCCCCGACCCCAGGTTGGTCTGCCGCGCGACGACGGCGATCGCCCGCCCGGCGTGCACCACGGGCACGGCCTCCTCGCGCACCGCATACGCGCCGAACCAGCGCGGCTCGCGCGGCCGCTGCGAGCGCACCTCGCGCAGCGCGGCCTCGAGCTGCGGGCGCTGCCCCTCGGACGCGATCGACCCGACGATGTCGTCGTAGTGGACGGTCGCGCCCGTCGACGGCCGGCACTGGGCGACGGCGACGAAGCCGCCGTCGCGCGAAGGCAACCACAGCACGAGGTCGGCGAAGGCCAGGTCGGAGACGACCTGCCAGTCGCCCACGAGAAGGTGCAGCCACTCGACGTCGCCCGGGGCGAGGTCGGCGTGCTGCGCGATGAGGTCACTCATGGCGGACACGCGCCCCAGCCTACGTGCGCAGACGCACGTCATCCCCGACCTTTGCGCTGCCTGGGCGATAGAGTGCAGCAACCGGCTACCCGGCTTGGAGGGCTCCGTGCACCTGACTGTCGAGCAGACCTATCCCGCGAGCGTCGAGGACGTCGCCGCGATGCTCGCCGACGTGTCCTTCATCCGCTGGCGCGCCGAGCGCACGGCGGGGGCAGGCACCGTCGACCAGGCCGACGTCGACGCCGACGCCGAGGGCGGGTTCACGGTCATCGTGCGCCGCACCCTCCCCAACGACCAGATCCCCACGCAGGCGCGTCCGTTCGTGGGAGCGCGGCTCGAGGTGCGGCAGGCCGAGGTGTGGGAGGCGGCCGCGAACGACCGCCGCGTCGGCACCGTCGCGCTCGAGATCACCGGGGCCCCGGTACGTCTCACGGGCACCGTGGCACTCGTGCCGCTGCCCGACGGCGGCACGCGCCAGGTCTACTCGGGCGAGGTCCGCGCGACCGTCCCGCTGTTCGCGTCGGTCGTGGAGCAAGCGACCGTCGGAACGGTGCGCGCGACGCTGACGGCAGAGGAGCTCGCGGGCCGCGACTGGCTCGCCGGAGCCCGGTAAAACACCGTCCCAGGTCGCAGACGCCCACACTCCGGGATAACGATCTGGTCACGTCGCCGGACCATTTCAGTACCCTGACCTGCACCGTTACACATTCTCCGCACCGCCGGCGTGGCGCCACCCGCTCGGCGACTTGACGCGAAACGGCCGCTGCTACCACCATGAGCCGCGGAACGTGGGAGCGCTACCACAAGTAGGTGGGAGCGCTACCAGGTCACGGCGGGGTTGGGACGCAGGAGTCATGGTGCACAGACGCACAGCCATGCTCCTCCGTGGGATGTTCACGCCCGCTTCCGCCGACGCACAGCTCGCAGGGCCGCCGAACGGCCGCCCTCAGACAAGGAGGTCACAGTGAAGAACGCGACCAAGAAGGGCTTCGGCGTCGTTGCAGGCGTCGCCGTCCTGGCCCTCACGGCGACGGCGTGCGCGAGCGGCGGCGCCGCCTCCGGCGGCTCCTCGGCCGACGGCAAGGTCACGATCCGTGTCAGCACGTTCAACAACTTCGGCTTCGGCGCCCCCACCGACGCCAAGCCGGGCGCTGACCTGTGGAAGAAGTACGAGTCGCTGCACCCGAACGTCAAGATCGAGGAGACGGTCGCGGCCCACTCGGAGGACGCTCGCGCGGCGTTCAACACGGCCATCTCGACCGGCACCGGCGCGTTCGACGTCCAGGCCGTCGACGTCGACTGGATGCCCTCGATCATGGCCCAGCCCGACAAGTTCGTGGACCTGACCTCGGCCGTCAAGGGCAACGACTGGCTGGACTGGAAGACGCAGGCCGCCACGACCGCGGACGGCAAGCTCATCGGTGCCGGCACCGACGTCGGCCCGGAGGGCATCTGCTTCCGCAGCGACCTGCTCGCGGCCGCTGGCCTGCCGAGCGACCGTGAGGCCGTCAAGGAGGCCCTGGGCGGCGACAACGCCACCTGGGACAAGTACTTCGAGCTCGGCCAGCAGTACACGGACAAGACCGGCAAGGCCTGGTTCGACTCCTCGGCCGCGGTGTTCCAGGGCATGGTCAACCAGATCCAGTACTCGCACGTCGACAAGGACGGCAACACCATCGCCGGCGACAACGCCGAGGTGAAGGCCGCCTACGACAAGCTGACCGCCGCCGCTCTCAAGGGCCAGTCGGCCGGCCTGCAGCAGTGGGGCGACGACTTCAACGCGGCGTTCAAGACCGACAAGTTCGCCACGACGCTGTGCCCCGCCTGGTTCGTCAACAACATCAAGGGCAACGCCGGCGCCGACTTCAAGGGCTGGGACATCGCCGACGTCTTCCCCGGCGGCGGTGGCAACTGGGGCGGCTCGTACCTCGTCGTCCCGACGCAGTCGAAGGTCAAGGACGAGGCCGCCAAGCTCGCCGCGTGGCTGACCGCTCCGGAGCAGCAGGCCGCGATCTTCGCCGCCGCGTCGAACTTCCCGAGCTCGCCGTCGGCGCAGGCCGACGCGTCGGTCGCCAACAAGGTCGACCCGTTCCTGAACAACGCTCCGGTGGGCAAGATCTTCGCCGACCGCGCGAAGGCCGTCACCGTCGTCCCGTTCAAGGGTGCCCAGTACTTCGACATCCAGTCGAAGCTCGCCGACGCGCTCAACCGGGTCGACGTCACCAAGTCGCAGACCCCCGAGGAGTCGTGGAAGCAGTGGCTCCAGGACGTCGCGGCCCTGTCCTGACGTCCCCCCGTCAGGCCTGACCGCCTGACGGACCCACGGTCCGGGGGTGCCCGCCTCGCGCGAGCACCCCCGGACCTTGCCCCGTCCCCCCGTCCGAGGAAGTGCTGTGACCGCCACCGACGTCGCAACCGACAAGCCCCAGCTGCAGAGCCCTCCGCCCGTCCGTGACGAGGCCTTCGAGCGCAAGCTGCGCGCTCGCGGCCGCCGTGGGCGGTTCGACGTGAAGGTCTCGCCCTACCTGTTCATCTCCCCGTTCTTCCTGCTGTTCCTGGTCACGGGCCTGTTCCCGCTGATCTATACGGCGTGGATCGCAACACGCCAGTGGAACACGTTCACCGGCGACGGCGGCGTCGCCATCTGCGGGAAGATCTGCAGCTCGACCGACCCGTCGATCTTCGCGAACTTCCAGTGGGTGCTGCACCAGCCCGACTTCTGGCTCGCCCTGCGCAACTCGTTCTCGATCTTCGCGCTCTCGACGATCCCGCAGATCATCGTCGCGCTGGTCCTCGCGGCAGTCCTCGACTCGAACCTCAAGGCCAGGACCTTCTGGCGCATGGGCGTGCTGCTGCCCTATGTGATCGCCCCGTCGGCGGCGGCCATCATCTTCTCGCACGTCTTCAGCGACAGCTCCGGCGTGGTCAACACGTTCCTCACCTGGGTCGGGCTCGACCCGATCCGCTGGCACGCCAGCACGCTCGCGAGCCACATCGCGATCGCGACGATCGTGAACTTCCGCTGGACCGGCTACAACACGCTGATCCTGCTCGCCGCCATGCAGGCCATCCCCCGCGACGTGTTCGAGGCGGCCGTCGTCGACGGCGCCGGCCGCGTCCGCCAGTTCTTCTCGGTGACGATCCCGCTGCTGCGCCCGACGCTGATCTTCGTGATCATCACCTCCACCATCGGCGGCCTGCAGATCTTCGACGAGCCGCAGATGTTCAACGACGGCGCGTCCAGCCCGGGTGGCCCGGACAAGGGCTTCCTCACGGTGTCCCTCTACCTGTGGGACCTCGGCTTCAACCGGACCACCATCGGCCAGCCGAACCTCGGCCGGTCCGCGGCAGTCGCGTGGCTGCTGTTCCTCGTCGTCGTCCTGTTCGTCGTGATCAACTTCCTGCTCACGCAGCGCATCGCCTCGACGTCCGGCACGCCCAAGAAGAAGAAGTCCGCCAAGAAGGAGCTGGCTCGATGAGCAACGACGTGTCCGTCGCCACGCTGCGGCAGACTGCCGGCCCGGGGATCGCCCGCGCCGCCGCCCGCAAGCGCAAGCTCGCGGTGACGTCCGAGGGGCGCCGCGCCGGCTGGGTCTCCTACGCGTTCCTCGCGATCGTGCTGCTGATCTCGGTCTTCCCGCTGTACTACGCGATCTCCATCGCGTCGCAGCCCACCACCGACACGCAGTACGGCGTCGAGGCGCTGAGGATCGGCTCCGGCCTGGGGCGCAACCTGTCCACGGCCTTCACGGAGATCTCGTTCTGGAAGGCGCTGGGCGGCACCGTCCTCGTCTCCACGGTGTGCGCGATGACGACCGTGCTCTTCTCGACCCTGGCCGGCTACTCGTTCGCGAAGCTGAACTTCCGGGGGCGTGGCCCGCTGCTGTTCTTCGTCATCGCCACCATGGCGATCCCGACGCAGCTCGCCGTCGTGCCGCTGTACATCATGATGTCCAAGGTCCACCTGTACGGGTCGCTCTGGGCCGTCATCATCCCCGGCGTGGTCACCGCGTTCGGCGTGTTCTGGATGACGCAGTACCTCGAGGGCGCGCTTCCGTACGAGCTCATCGAGGCCGCCCGCATGGACGGCGCGTCGATGCTCCGCACCTTCTGGAACGTGGCCGTCCCAGCCGCTCGCCCGGCCGCCGCCATGCTCTTCCTGTTCACGTTCGTGGCGCAGTGGACCAACTACTACTGGCCGATGCTCATCCTCGGGTCGAACAACAAGGCGGTCCTGACGGTTGCCGCCGCGACGCTGAAGGCCAGCCGGTTCACCGACTACACGCTCATCATGTCGGGTGTCATCCTGACGTCGTTCCCGCTGATCATCCTGTTCTTCTTCATGGGTCGTCAGCTCGTCTCCGGCATCATGGCCGGCGCCGTCAAGGGCTGAGCCCCGCGCACCATCCCCTTCCGGAACGGCCGGTGGCGTCTCGCCGCCGGCCGTTCTCGTCCCAGGCCTGACAAGATGGCCCGAGCCACCAGCAACCTTTTACGAGGAGCATCGATGCCGATCGTCGTGCCGGGCACCGGAGCCCGCCGTCCTGCCCCAGGTTCCACCGTCCCGTTCGTGCCGAGCACACCGCTGAGCCCGACGCCGAACGCGACCGCCGATGTCGCCTTCCCCGAGGGCTTCCTCTGGGGTGCCGCCACCGCCGCCTTCCAGATCGAGGGCGCCGCCTGGACGGACGGCCGTACCGACTCCATCTGGGACGCGTTCGCGCGGGTGCCGGGCGCCGTCGCCGGCGGTGCCGACGGCGCGGTCGCCTGCGACCACTACCACCGCTACCGCGACGACGTCGCGCTCATGAAGTCGCTCAACCTGGGCACCTACCGGTTCTCGACCTCGTGGGCCCGCGTGCGCCCCGACGGCGGCGCGCCCAACCCGAAGGGCCTCGCGTTCTACGACCGGCTCGTCGACGAGCTGCTCGCGGCCGACATCCTGCCGTGGGTCACGCTCTACCACTGGGACATGCCCCAGGCGGTCGAGGAGGCCGGCGGGTGGCCGGTCCGAGACACCGCGTACAAGTTCGCGGACTACGCGATGACGGTCCACGACGCCCTGCACGACCGGGTGCGCGTGTGGACGACGCTCAACGAGCCGTGGTGCTCGTCCTTCCTCTCGTACACCGGTGGCGAGCACGCCCCGGGCCGTATGTCCCGCCGCGACGGCGTCGCGGCCGCGCACCACCTGCTGCTGGGCCACGGCCTGGCGGCCGCGGCGATCCAGGAGGTCGACCCGACCGCCGTCGTCGGCCTCACGGTGAACCTCACCGTGCCGGACCCGGCGGACCCGGCCAACCCCGACGACGTCGCCGCGGCCGCGAAGCACGACGGCATGTTCAACCGCATGTTCATCGACCCGGTGCTGCGCGGCGAGTACCCCGCCGACGTGCGCGAGTGGGTGGCCCCCTACGGGCTCGACGACGTCGTCGAGGACGGCGACCTGCAGATCATCTCGACGCCGATCGACGCGCTCGGCGTGAACTACTACAACGGCTCGTGCATCGCGGCGTCCCCGCAGGCCGTCGTCGACGAGGCGATGAACAACCGTCCCGACGGCGTGCGCGACGACGCCGACGCCCACCGCCGCGAGACCCTCCCGCCGACGCCCGCGCCCGAGGGGATCTACCACCACTCGCGCGGCCTGCCGCGCACGGCGATGGGCTGGGAGGTGCAGCCCGAGGGGCTGACGCGCCTGCTCACGCGCCTGCACCGGGACTACACGGGCCCGCGCGGCATCGCGCTCTACGTCACCGAGAACGGCGCCGCGTTCGACGACGAGCCCGATGCGACCGGCTTCGTCGACGACACGGCCGACCGCCTCGCCTACATCGACGGGCACCTGCGCGCGGTCAAGGACGCCATCGACGCCGGCGCCGACGTCCGCGGCTACTTCGCGTGGTCGCTGCTCGACAACTTCGAGTGGGCCCACGGGTACTCCAAGCGCTTCGGCATCGTCCGCACGGACTACGAGACGCAGGAGCGCGTGGTCAAGGCGTCGGGACGGTGGTACGGCGAGGTGGCGCGCACCGGCGTCGTGCCCGGGATGGAGACCTCATGACCAGCGGAGGGCCGCCCACGCTCGACGACGTCGCACGCGAGGCCAACGTCTCGCGCTCGACGGCCTCGCGGGCGATCAACGGCGGCGAGCGGGTCTCGCCCGAGGCCCAGGCCGCCGTCGACGACGCCGTCGCGCGGCTCGGCTACACGCCCAACCGCGCGGCACGCTCGCTCGTGACGCGGCGCACCGACTCGATCGCGCTGGTCGTCCCCGAACCCGACACGCTCGTGCTCACGGACCCGTTCCTCACGGGCGTGCTGCGCGGGGTGACGGACGGGATCGCGGGCACCGACCTGCAGCTCGTGCTGCTGCTCAACCGGGCCGACGAGGCCCCTGGGCGCATCGCGCGCTACCTCGGGTCGGGGCACGTGGACGGCGCGATCGTCGCCTCGCACCACCGGCGCGACCAGCTCGAGGCCGCGCTGACCCACGCGCAGCTGCCGGGCGTGTTCGTCGGCCGCCCGTTCGGCGACGCGACGCACCACTACGTCGACGTCGACAACATCGCCGGCGCGCGCATGGCCACCCAGCGCCTGGTCGGGCGCGGCTGCCACCGCATCGCCACCATCACGGGCCCGCTCGACATGTCCGCGGGCATCGACCGCTTCCAGGCGTGGCGCGACACCCTCGGGGAGGCGGGCCTGCCGGCCGACGCCTATGTCGAGGGCGACTTCACCGCCGTCGGCGCTGCGGCGGCGGCCGGGCGGCTGCTGGACGCGCACCCGGACGTCGACGCGATCTTCGCGGCGTCGGACCTCATGGCCGAGGGCGTGCTGCGCACGCTCAGCTCGCGGGGGCGGCGCGTACCGGACGACGTGGCAGTGGTCGGGTTCGACGACTTGGGCGTGGCACAGCACACGACGCCGCGGCTCACGACGATCCACAACCCGGTGATCCAGACGACGATGGCCGCGACGGCCACGCTGCTGGGCCTCCTGGCGGGCGCCCCGGTCCCGACGGCCCCGCAGATCTTCCAGCCATACCTGGTGGAGGGCGAGAGCGCATAGCGCTGCTGTGCTGTCGCGACGCCAAGTTGTGGGACTCTGTGGCTCCGGTTCTCGGTGGTGATAACCGGAGCCACAAGGTCCCACAACTGGCTCGGGCGCGGGGCTGTGGATGGGCGCTCCGCCATCTTCCCGTCGTCCTGTCGAATGAGGGGCGTGAAGCGGATCTCTTCCCTGCCTAGCGGGGTGCTTGTCTTGGCTGCGCAGCAGGAACAGCTGGTCAGCGCTCGTCAGCTTGTCGCCCATGGAGTCCCTTACCAGCGGATCGCGGACCGCGTGCACCAGGGCTCGCTCACCTGCGCTGCCGTCGGCGTGTACGACTGCGAGCCCACCGCACCGGGCGGGCGCACGATGGCGTGGGCCCGGGCTCGCGGCTGGGCCGAGCCCGGCGCGGTGTTCGACCACCTGTGCCGCCGGTCGGCGACGCTCGCTCTGCTCGAGCGCGGCGACCTCGCGGTGGCCGTCGGGCTGGCCGCGCTCGCGCTGCACGGCGTTCGCGGGCTGCCCCGGGCGTTCGTCCCGAGCGTCGGGTTCCCGACGCGCGCGCCGCGCTCGCCTGCGGACGGCTCGCAGGTGCGACGCCTCCGCGGCCTCGAGGTGACGACGACGGCGTCCGGCTTGCGTGTCGCCCCGCTCGAGGCAGCTCTGGCCCAAGGCGTGCTCGAGCTGACGCGGCGCGCCGACGGGCGGACGCACGCCGTCGCCGTCCTCGACGACGTCCTTTCTCGCGGCCTGCTCGACGACGCCGGGCTGCATCGCGCACGCGCTCACCTGCGACGACGGAAAGGCGCGCTGCTCGCCCGGGAGTGGTGGGACCTCGCGGACGCGGGTTCCCAGTCTCCGGCGGAGACCTGGGCACGCCTCTCGTGCCTCGAGCGTGGGGTCCCGCCCGACTGGCTGCAGCTCGAGGTCGAGAACGCCTTCGGCGCCGTCGTCGCGCGTGTCGACATGGCATGGAGGCTTCCCGACGGCCGGTATCTCTTCGCGGAGATCGACGGCGAAGACGTCCACAGCACTCCCCGCGCGGTCTTCCACGACCGCGCCCGCCAGAACCTCCTGGCCGACATCGGGACGGTCCTGCGCTTCACGGGCGCGGACGCCTGGCATGGCCGCGTGGGCCTGGAGGTCGCCGCGCGCATCCAGCCGAGGCTGGACCCCGACCCCCCCGACCCCCCCGACGCCCCCGGTGCTCCCGGTGCTCCCGCCCCGCCCCACGCTCCCATGACGGTTGTGGGTCCCTGGGGCTCCGGTTATCACGCGCGATAACCGGAGCCCCAGGGACCCACAACGTGCGCGCGGCAGCGCGGCAGCCGGCAGCGCGGCAGCGCGGCAGCGCGGCAGCCGGCAGCGCGGCAGCGCGGCAGCGCGGCAGCGCGGCAGCGCGGCAGCCGGCTGCCGGCTGCCCGGCGGCGCGTCAGAGGATGGCCTCCACGCGGACCGTCGTGCCCGCCGGCGCGTACGGGACCGTGCGGCCTTCCAGCGGCTCGCCGTCGACCGTCAGCGTCGCCCGGCTGCCCGGCGTGCCGCTGTTGCGCACCGTGATCTCGTACGTCGCACCGCGGGCCACGCGGCGGACGGTGAACTCCGGGACGTCCGGGCCGAGCTGCGGGTCGACGACGAGGCCGTCGTAGTCGGGACGCACGCCCAGCAGGTACTGCGACACGGCGACGAAGTTCCAGGCGGCGGTGCCGGTCAGCCAGGAGTTCTTGGCCTGCCCGTGGCGCACGGCCTCCTTGCCCGCGATCATCTGGGCGTACGCGTACGGCTCCAGCTGGTGGACGTCGGAGATCTCCTCACGGTACGCGGGGGTGATGCGCTTGTAGTGGTCGAACGCGGAGGCGCCGTCACCGGCGACCGTCTCGGCGATGATCACCCACGGGTTGTTGTGGCAGAAGATGCCGCCGTTCTCCTTGTAGCCCGGCGGGTAGGTGGAGACCTCGCCCATGTGCACCTGGTAGGTGGTGTAGGCCGGGTACTGCAGCACCATGCCGTGGTCGGTGCCGAGCATGTCCTCGACGGCGGTCAGCGCCTTGCCGGCGGGCGAGGCCGCCCACTCCGGGGAGGACGGGTCCGTGGACTCGACGCCGATGCCCGCCATGATCGCGAAACCCTGCGGCTCGATCCAGATCTTGCCCTCGTCGTGGGCGTCGGTGCCGATCGGGTTGCCGTAGTAGTCGAACGCGCGCAGGAACCAGCCGCCGTCCCACCCGTCCGTGAGCATGGTGGTCTGCATGGCCTCGACGGCCGCGGCGGCCTTCTCGGCCTCCTTGGTGGCGCCGCGCTGCTCGGCGAGCGCCACGTACTCCTTGCCGTACAGCACGAACTGGGCGCCGATGAACGTCGACTCCGCGACGCCGCCGGTCTTGTTGCCCGTGGTCTGGAACGACTCGCCCGGGGTGGTCGAGAAGCAGTTGAGGTTGAGGCAGTCGTTCCAGTCCGCGCGGCCGATGAGCGGCAGGCCGTGCGGGCCCAGGTGCGTCAGGACGAAGTCGACCGAGCGCGACAGGTGCTCGAACAGCGGCACCTCGGTGCCGGGCTCGTTGTCGAACGGCACGGGCTCGTCGAGGATGCCCCAGTCGCCGGTCTCCTTGATGTACGCGGCGACGCCACCGACGAGCCACATGGGGTCGTCGTTGAAGCCCGAGCCCAGGTTGTGGTTCCCGCGCTTGGTGAGCGGCTGGTACTGGTGGTAGGCCGAGCCGTCGGGGAACTGCGTCGAGGCGATGTCGATGATGCGCTCGCGAGCCCGCTCAGGGACCAGGTGCACGAAGCCGAGCAGATCCTGCGACGAGTCGCGGAAGCCCATGCCGCGGCCCATGCCCGTCTCGAAGTACGAGGCCGAGCGGGACATGTTGAACGTGACCATGCACTGGTACTGGTTCCAGATGTTGACCATCCGGTCGAGCTTCTCGTCGCCCGACGTCACCGAGTACGACGACAGCAGCTCGGTCCAGTACGTCTGGAGGGCCTCGACGGCCGCATCGGCCTGCCCGCCCGTCGAGAAGCGCTCCAGCAGCGCGTGCGCACGCTCCTTGTTGATGATCTGGTGGGCCTCGTCGGCCCATTTCTCGTCGTCGGGGTTCTCGACGTAGCCGAGCACGATGACGACGTCGCGCGACTCGCCCGGGGCGAGCGTGACGTCGATCTGGTGCGAGCCGATCGGGTACCAGCCGGAGGCGACCGAGTTCGCGGCCTTGCCGGCACGCGGCACGGCGGCCTCGGCGAGCGTGTTGTACGCGCCCACGAACGTGTCGCGGTCGGTGTCGAAGCCCGCCGTCGGCACGTTGACGCCGTACACCGCGTAGTGGTCGCGGCGCTCGCGGTACTCGGTGCGGTGGTAGATCGCGGCGCCGCCCGACGGCGTCGACTCCTCGACCTCGACCTCGCCGATCGAGAGGTTGCGCTGGTAGTTGGTCTGGTCGTCCTCGGCGTTCCACAGGCAGAACTCGACGTACGAGAACGCGCTGAAGGTCTTGGCGGCGTCCGAGGTGTTGGTGAAGGTGACCTTCTGGACCTCGGCGGTCTCGCCCAGCGGCACGAGGATCGTGGTCTGGACGCGCAGCCCGCCGCGCTCGCCCGTGATGGTCGAGTAGCCCAGACCGTGGCGCGCCTCGAAGTGGTCGAGGTCGGCCTTGACCGGCAGCCACGACGGCGTCCACACGTCGCCGCCGTCGTTGACGAACAGGTAGCGGCCGCCGATGTCGGTGGGGATGTTGTTGTAGCGGTACCGGGTCAGACGGCGCAGCTTCGCGTCGCGGTAGAAGGAGTACCCGCCGGCCTGGTGGCTGAGCAGCGAGAAGAACTGCTCCGAGCCGAGGTAGTTGATCCAGGGGTACGGCGTGTGGGGCGTGGTGATGACGTACTCACGCGCCGAGTCGTCGAAATGGCCGTAACGCATCGTTGCGCCTCCAGGGCGGGTCGGTGTGCGAGGGGTGTGGGAGCGTTCCCACGGTCGCGGTCAGCATATCCGAATGCACTCCAGGCTCCCACGCCCGCCCTCTCCTGCGGCGCCTCGCGGTAGCCCGAGGTCTCAGCTCTGCACGGGGGGTTCTGCATCCGAGGATCGCAGGTGTCCGTACCGGTGCCGGGTGCGGCTCACGGCCTGCTCGCGTAGGAACGCGAGCAGCTCGCGCTCCCCCGATGCCACGACGGGGGCGTCGAGCACCGTCGTCGTGCCCGGGTGCGCGGCGGCCGCCTCCCGCAGCCCCGGCGCGGCGCCGACAACGCGGATGCGCCCGGCGACCTTGCCCGCCGCGACGGCCGCGGCGAAGTCCTCGTGGGAGAGCGGCGGCTCGGTCGGGACGCCCCAGCCGGCGTCCTGCACCGGCACGACGACGGCCGGCACGCCCGCGCACCGCGCGGCCGCGAGCACGCGCGCCACCTCGACAGGCAGGGCGTCGTCCCCGACCCGCACGGTGACGCGGTCGACCGGTCGCAGGCGGAACGTGTTCTCCTCGGAGTGCAGGCCCGACGGGTCCTGCCGCTCGGCGAGCAGCGGCCACGCACGAGCGTCGTCCGCCGAGGCCCATGCGAGCCAGGCGGCCGGATCTGCGGCACGGGACGGCACCCCGGCGTCGGCCCACCTGCCGAGCTGGGCCACGTAGTGCGGGCCCCCAGCCTTGGCGCCCGGGCCCACGCTCGACGCCTTCCAGCCGCCGAACGGCTGCCGCCGCACGATCGCGCCCGTGATGTGGCGGTTGACGTAGAGGTTGCCGGCCTCCACGCGGTCGGTCCACGTGGCGACCTCGTCGTCGTCGAGCGAGTGCAGGCCTGCGGTGAGGCCGAACGCGACCTGGTTCTGCAACATGATCGCGTCGTCGAGGTCCTTCGCCTCCATCAGGCCGAGCACCGGGCCGAACACCTCGGTGAGGTGGAAGAACGAACCGGGCGCGACGCCCACCCGCAGGCCCGGCGTCCACAGGCGCTGCGGGTCCAGGCCTGCGGCCGCTGCCTCGGCTCCGAGTCGGCGCGGGCGCACCAGCCAGGACTCGCCCGGCTCGAGCGTGGTGAGCGCGCGCAGCAGCTTCCCGGCCGCGGGCTCGGTGAGCGGTCCCATGACCGTGGAGAGGTCGGTGGCCGGCCCCACGCGCAGCGAGCGCACGGCGTCGACGAGCTGGCGGCGGAAGCGCTCGCCCGTCGTGGTGGACGGGTCGGCGACCGGGCCGACGAGGATCGCGAGCGAGGCCGCCGAGCACTTCTGCCCCGCGTGGCCGAAGGCGCTGCGCACCAGGTCGGCGACGGCGAGGTCGAGGTCGGCCGACGGCGTGACGACGATCGCGTTCTTGCCCGAGGTCTCGGCCAGCACCGGGCGCTGCGGCTTCCAGCCCGCGAACAGCTCGGCGGTCTCGATCGAGCCGGTGAGGATGATGCGGGCGACGCCGTAGTGCGTGACCAGGTGGCGGGCGACGTCACGGTCGCGGACGCGGAGGAGCTGCAGGACGCCGGCGCTCTGCGCCGGGGTGAGCCCGGTCGCGGCCGCGGCGTCGGCGAGGCCGGCGTGGATGGCCTCGATCGCGACCTCGAAGCAGCGCGGCGTGGGCGAGGCGGGCTTGGCGAGCACCGTGGACCCGGCCGCGAGCGCCGCGAGCACCCCGCCGGCGGGGATCGCGACGGGGAAGTTCCAGGGTGGGGTCACCAGGGTGACCCCATCAGGGGTGAACGCGGCCCCAGGGACGGCGTCGAGCGCCTCGGCCGACTGTGCGTAATAGCGCGCGAAGTCGACGGCCTCGCTGACCTCGGGGTCTGCCTCTGCGACGGTCTTGCCGGCCTCGTGGACCATGGCTGCGACCAGGTCGGCGCGGCGCTCCTCGAGGCGCGCGGCGACCGCCCGCAGCGCCTCGGCACGAGCGGTTGCGGGGACGGCCCCCCAGGCGTGCTGGGCGTCGAGGGCGCGGGTGACGGCGTCGTCGATCGCCGCGGTGGTCTCGACGAGGGGTGCCTGCACGGGCACGTACCCGGAGCGGTCGGGGGAGGCGATCCGTTCGGCCCACTCCCGGTGGGCGGCCACGGCGGGGTCGGTGTCGACGGAGTTCCGGAACTGCCCTGCAAACTCGTCCACGGGAGGTGCGTGGCGTGGTCGGCGGCGCGGTGCGACGTCGTCCGGCGTGAACGGGACCGCCGCAGCGACCGAGGCGCGGAACGCGGCCTCCTGCCCGGCCATCGCCTCGCTCCCCCACGTACCGTCCGGGCCTCGCCCCGACAGGTCGGGCGACGCGGTGGCCGCGTGCAGGAAGTTCTGCGGAGCGGCGTTCTCCTCGAGGCGGCGCACCAGGTAGCTGATGGCGACGTCGAAGTCCTGCGCGCGCACCACGGGTGTGTAGAGCACGACGCGGCCGCCGTGCTGCGCGGCCTCGTCACGCACGGCGCGCGACTCTCCCGGTGCCATGCCCTGCAGCATCTCGAGGTCGAGGCCCTCGGTGACGCCACGGCCGCGAGCGACGAGCACGGCCATGGCCAGGTCGAACAGGTTGTGGGAGGCCACGCCCAGACGCACTGCCGCGGTGCGCGACGGCGTGAGCGCGGCGTCGAGCACGCGCAGGTAGTTGGCGTCGACCTCGGGCTTGGACCCGAAGGGGGCCTGCGGCCAGCCGTGCAGCTCCGACTCGACCTGCTCCATCGCCAGGTTGGCGCCCTTCACCAGGCGAACCTTGACGCGGGCGCCGCCGGCGGCGACGCGGCGGCGCGCGAACGCCGTGACCTCGTCGAGCGCGCCCAGCGCGTCGGGCAGGTAGGCCTGGAGCGCGATGCCGGCCTCGAGCCCGTGGAGCTCGTCCCGGTCGAGGACGTCCTGGAACACCGCGGTGGTGAGGGCCAGGTCGCGGTACTCCTCCATGTCGAGGTTGACGAACACGTCGTGGTCGCGAGCCGCGCGGTACAGCGGCAGCAGCTGCTCGACGACGCGTTCGCGGGAGCCGTCCAGGTCCCAGGTGACGAGCTGCGCGGCGACCGACGAGACCTTGACCGAGACGTAGTCGACGTCGGGGCGCTCGACGAGCGCGATGGTGCGGGCCAGGCGGGCGCGCGCCTCGTCGTCGCCCAGCACGGCCTCGCCGAGCAGGTTGACGTTGAGCGCGTAGCCCTCGGCGCGCGTGCGGGCCAGGTGCCTGCCGAGGCCAGGGCCGGCGTCGGCCACGAGGTGCCCGACGAGCTGCCGCAGCCGCAGCCGCGCGGCGGGCACGACGACGCCGGGCAGCGCCGGCGCGAGGCGCGCGCCGAGGCGCAGCAGCGTGCGGTCCGCGCCGCCGAGGAAGCTCGCGTCGCCCGCGCGGGCGCCCAGGCGGGCCAGCGCCTTCGCGGCCACGTGCACGTCCTGCGGGCGGGCGACGTCGTCGACGAACCCGACCGCGAGCTCGAGGCCCGACGGGTCGGAGACGAGGCGTGCCAGCCGTCGGGCACTGGCCGCCGCGCGGCGGTCGAGGCCGGCAGACGCCCCGGCCCAGCGGGCGGCGAGGGCGACGGCGTCGTCGACGAGGTCTGCGAGCCCGGGGTGCTGGTTCGCGTCGCCCACACCGGCGGTGGCCGGGGCGCTCGTGTCGTGAGTGGTCATGCCCCCAGACTGCCCCTGCCGCGGCGTGCTCGTAGGTTGAGCCCATGACTGCACCCACGATCACGCTCCCCCACGGCCTCGAGCTTCCCGCCCTCGGCCTGGGCACCTGGCCCATGGACGACGCCGCGGCCGCCGTCGGCGTCCGGACCGCCATCGAGGCGGGCTACCGCCTGGTCGACACCGCCGAGAACTACCGCAACGAGGCGGGTGTCGGGAAGGGTGTGCGCGACTCGGGCGTCGCGCGCGAGGACGTCGTCATCACCACGAAGCTCAACCGCCGCTGGCACTCGGTCGAGGGCGTGCGCACGGCGTGGGAGAACAGCGTCCGGCGCCTCGGCGTCGACTACGTCGACCTGTTCCTCATCCACTGGCCCAACCCCGACCAGGGCACGTACGTGCAGGCGTGGGAAGGGCTCGCCACGCTCCTCGACGAGGGCAAGGTACGGGCGATCGGCACCTCGAACTTCAAGCCCGCGCACCTCGAGAGGATCGTCGCGGCCACCGGGGTCGTGCCCGACGTCAACCAGATCAACCTCAACCCGTACGCGCTGCGGTCCGCCTCGGTGGCCGCCAACGCGGAGCACGGCACCGTGACCGAGTCGTGGAGCCCCATCAAGCCGGCATCCGTGCTCGCGGAGGAGCCGGTCACGGCGGCGGCGGCCGCGCACGGGGCCACCCCGGCCCAGGTGGTGCTGCGCTGGCACACGCAGCACGGGTACGTGCCGATCCCCAAGTCCGCGAACCCGGCCCGGCAGGCGGAGAACCTCGCCGTGTTCGGCTTCACGCTGACCGACGCCGAGGTCGCGGCGATCGATGCGCTGGACCGCGGCGAGGCGCACGTGACGGACTCGGACAGCTTCGGGCACTGAGACTCGGGGACACCGAGACCTCGGCGTCGTCGAGCGCGAGGACGGCCGAGAGCCGCCGATCCCGTGCCTGCCGCCGACGGCATGGCTACGTTGGAGCGGTGACCCAGACGACACCTGCCCCGGCCCCGTCCCCGATCGTCACGGCGCACGCCCAGCTCGCTGCTGCCGTCCGCCACCTCGGCTACGACGAGGGCACGCACCAGCACCTCGCCACACCGCGCCGCGAGCTGCACGTCGCCGTGCCGCTGCGCACGGACTCCGGCGAGCTCCGCATGTTCCACGGCTACCGCGTGCAGCACAACATCTCGCGCGGCCCGGGCAAGGGCGGCCTGCGCTTCCACCCCGACGTCGACATCGAGGAGGTGCGAGCGCTGGCGATGTGGATGACGTGGAAGTGCGCCGTCGTCGACATCCCCTACGGCGGCGCCAAGGGCGGCGTGACGATCGACCCGCGCGGCTACTCGCAGGCGGAGCTCGAGCGCGTCACGCGCCGCTACACGTCCGAGATCATGCCGCTCATCGGCCCCGGAACGGACATCATGGCGCCCGACATGGGCACGGACGAGCAGACCATGGCGTGGGTCATGGACACCTACTCGGTCGCGCAAGGGCACACCATCCCCGCGGTGGTCACGGGCAAGCCGATCGCCCTCGGCGGGTCGCTGGGCCGGGCCACCGCGACCAGCGCCGGCGTCGTGCACGTCACCGACTCCGCGCTGCGCGAGCAGGGGCAGTCGATCGAGGGCCGCACCGTCGCCGTCCAGGGCTTCGGCAAGGTGGGTTCGCACGCAGCGCAGATCTTCGCCGCGCGCGGAGCGCGCATCGTCGCGGTGTCCGACGTCGACGGCGGCGTCCGGGCCGACGGCGGCCTCGACATGGCGCGGCTGCTCGAGCACGTCGCAGCGACGGGCACCGTGGTCGGGTTCGACGGTGGCGACCCCATCACGAACGCCGACCTGCTCGCCGTCGACGTCGACGTCCTGGTTCCGGCCGCGACCGAGAACGTGCTGGACGAGACGACCGCGCAGGCGGTGCAGGCACGGCTCGTGGTCGAGGGCGCGAACGGCCCCACCACGCCCGAGGCCGACGCGATCATGGCGAAGAACGGCATCACGGTGGTGCCGGACATCCTCGCGAACGCCGGCGGCGTCGTCGTCTCCTACTTCGAGTGGGTCCAGGCGCACCAGGCGTACTGGTGGACGGCGCCCGAGATCGCGGAGCGGCTCGAGCACCGCATGGCCACCGCGTACGTGGACGTGGCCGAGCACGCGAGCCGCGAGGGGCTGTCGCTGCGCGAGGCGGCGCTGGTCATCGCCGTGAAGCGCGTGGCGGAGGCGCACAAGATCCGGGGCCTGTACCCCTGACCTAGGATCGGCGGGTGATCCGCGAGCACGCCCTGCTGCCCGTCCGGCCCGGCCAGGAGGCCGCCTTCGAGGCTGCGTTCGCCCAGGCGAGACCGCTCGTCGCCGCGACCCCGGGTTTCGGCGGCCTGAGCCTGTCGCGCTCGGTCGAGTCGCCGTCGACGTACCTGCTCCTGGTCGAGTGGGAGTCGGTCGAGGCGCACCAGGTGGGCTTCCGCGGATCGGAGCGCTATCCGCGGTGGCGGGAGCTGCTGCACCACTTCTACGAGCCGTTCCCGGTGGTGGAGCACTTCGTGGAGGTGCTCGCGTGAGCGCGCCGCCGATCGACGGCCTGGTGACGCGCCTGCGGGCGGCGGGCTGCGTCTTCGCCGAGGAGGAGGCCGCGCTGCTGCTGGAGGCGGCGGCCCTCGGTGGCGGCGCGCAGCCAGGCGACCGGCTCGAGCATCTCGTCGAGCGCCGCATCGGCGGGGAGCCCCTCGAGCACGTGCTCGGGTGGGTCGCCTTCGCC
Organism: Xylanimonas sp. McL0601; assembly: GCF_049852175.1. GTDB lineage: Bacteria > Actinomycetota > Actinomycetes > Actinomycetales > Cellulomonadaceae > Xylanimonas. The sequence goes on along the minus strand of NZ_CP187527.1, from coordinate 1,059,847 downwards.
GGTCGGCGCTGGGGCGTCGCACCCGGCGTCTTCGTGCCGCGGCAGCGGTCCGAGCTGCTCGTGCGCGAGGCCGTTGCGGCCGCGCCGCCCGGCCGCGCCGTCGTCGTCGACCTGTGCTGCGGCAACGGAGCGCTCGGGGGCGCTGTCGCGCTGGCGCTGCGCGACGCCGGCGGGGAAGTCGTCCTGCATGCGTCCGACGTCGACGCCGCGGCGACCGCCTGCGCGGCGGCCAACCTGGCACCGCTCGGCGGCGTAGTCCACGCCGGCGACCTGTACGCCGCACTGCCCGGCTCGCTGCAGGGCGGGGTCGACATCCTGCTCTGCCACGCGCCCTACGTCCCGACGGCGGCGATCGCGCTCATGCCGCCCGAGGCGCGTGAGCACGAGCCGCTGGTCGCGCTCGACGGCGGCTCCGACGGCCTCGACGTGCTCCGCCGGGTGATCGCGGATGCCTGGTCGTGGCTCGCGCCAGGCGGCAGCCTGCTGTTCGAGGTGGGCGACGACGAGCAGCTCGCCACCGTGGCGACGCATCTGACCGCCGTCGGTCTCGGCCGGCGCGTCGCGGAGGACGACGAGACGGGCGCGACCGTCGTCGTCGCCACGCGGCGTGCGCCGGAGGGCAAGCGAGCGAGTGCGGGGCCGAACGCCTAACGTCGAGCAATGGACCGACGCGCCGTGCTGAGCTCCCTCGCCCTGACCCTTGCTGGAGCCGCGGCCGGGAGCGTCGCCTCGGGACGCGGCACACGGTCGGACTGGTACCACCGCCTGCGCAAGCCGGCGATCCAGCCGCCGCCGGTCGTGTTCCCCGTGGTGTGGACCGCGCTCTACGCGTCGATCGCTGCCGCCTCGGTGGGCGCCCAGGCCGCGGCAGACGAGCCAGGCCGCGTGGCCTACCGCCGCGCCCTGGCCGTCAACATGACGCTCAACGCCGGCTGGTGCTGGACGTTCTTCGCGTGGCACCGGCTCGGGGCGTCGGTCGCCGTCGCGGGCGCGCTGGCCGCCAGCTCGGCCGACCTCGCACGCCGTGCGGCGGCGACGAGCCCCGTCGCGGGGGCGGCTCTCGTGCCCTACGCCGCCTGGACCACCTTCGCGACGGTCCTGGCCGACGCCGTCCGCCGGGCGAACCGGCCCGCGTGACGCCCGGGAACGAGCATCACGCGGGCCGTGCTCAGGCCCCCGACCTGCTCAGGCCAGCGGCTGCGACGCCGCCCACGCGGCGAGCGAGGTGCGCGGGCCCGTGAAGAACGGGACCTCCTCGCGCACATGGCGGCGGGCCTCGGTCGCGCGCAGGTCGCGCATGAGGTCCACGATCCGGTGCAGCTCGTCCGCCTCGAACGCCAGCAGCCACTCGTAGTCCGAGAGCGCGAACGTGCTCATCGTGTTGGCGCGCACGTCCTGGTACCCGGCCGCAGCCATGCCGTGGTCGCGCAGCATGACGCGGCGCTCGTCGTCGGGCAGCAGGTACCAGTCGTAGGAGCGCACGAACGGGTACACGCACAGGTAGCCGCGCGGCTCCTCACCCGCGAGGAACGCCGGCACGTGGCCCTTGTTGAACTCGGCGGCGCGGTGCAGCGCCACCACGGACCACACGGGCTCGAGCGCGGCGCCCAGGTCGGACGCGCGCAGGCGGTGGAACGCGCCCTGGACGGACTCCACGGACGGGCCGTGGACCCAGATCATGAGGTCGGCGTCCGGGCGCAGGCCCGCGACGTCGTACACGCCGCGGACGACGACGTCGCCCGTCGCGCGCGCGGCGTCCCGCTCGACCTCGGGCTGGCCTGCCCACAGCGCGTCCTCGGCGGCGCGGACCAGCTCGGCACGCTCCTCCTCGTCGGCGGGCAGGGCCTGCGTCGTCGCGAAGGTCGCGATCAGGGCGTAACGGAACGACTCGTTGATGCTGGCGGTGTCGACGGACTCGCCGGTGTCGCCGTGGACGTGGGCCTGGTTGGACTCGCTCATCGGTGCATGTCCTCGCTGCAGAGTGCCGGGATGCCGCTGGGGTGCTCGTGCACGCGCAGGCAGCAGTCGGGCGGGGTGATTGAAGGAAAGGCCGGGAAGCTCCCTGTGACGGCCTGCTCGACGTCCTCGCCCCGCGCGAGCGCCGCACGCTCGAGCACGAGGTCGACGAGCTGCTTCACGAACACCGGGCGCGTGCCCACGGTCCCGGCGCGCACGGCGGTCATGCCGAGCTCGCGGGCCGTGGCGATCGCCTCGGTGTCGAGGTCGTAGGCGACCTCCATGTGGTCGGAGACGAACCCGATCGGGGAGAGCACGACGTCGCGCAGCCCCTGCTCGGCCCGCTCGGCCAGCAGGTCGTTGACGTCGGGCTCGAGCCACGGCTGGTGCGGCGGGCCGGAGCGCGAGCAGTACGCGAGCTCCCACGCGACGTCGTGGCCGAGCCGCTCGCCCACCTGGGCCGCGACGAGCGCGGCGATGTCGAGGTGCTGCTCGGAGTAGGACGCGTGCCCGACGCCGGACGCGGCCTCCATCGTGTCGGGCACGGAGTGCGTGACGAAGACGAGCTTTGCCGCGGCGGGGTCGCCGCCGTCGGCCTCGAGCTGCGCGAATGCCTCGACGACGGCGTCCACATTGCCCTGCACGAACCCGGGGGTGTTGAAGTACGAGCGGATCTTGTCGAACTGCACGCCCGTCGAGCCCTCGGGGCCGAGCTGTCCGCGCTTGTCGAGCACGACGGCCAGGTCCTCGCGGTACTGCCGGCACCCGCTGTATGACGAGTACGCGCTGGTCACCAAGGCCACGGCGCGGGACGCGCCCATCGCCTCGAGCTCGTCGACCGCGTCGCTGGTGTACGGGGCCCAGTTGCGGTTGCCCCACACGACCGGCAGGTCGATCCCGCGCGAGGCGAGCTCGGACTCGAGCGCCGCCTTGAGGGCGAGGTTCTGCTCGTTGATCGGGCTCTTGCCGCCGAACCCGTAGTAGTGCTCGCCGACCTCCTCGAGACGCGCGTCCGGGATGCCCTTGCCGGCGGTGACGTTACGAAGGAACGGCACCACGTCCTCGGGCTTGTCGGGGCCGCCGAAGGAGTAGAGCAGCAGGGCGTCGTAGGGGCGCGCGTCGAGCGCCGGGGACGTCGAAGGCATGGCCGAATCCTCCCACTGCCACCTTGGCGTTGGGGCCGAGAGCCGCGCGCGACGATGTGACGTTGTTACGACGAGGCGTCACCACGCGGCCGCGCGGGCGTCGGTGGGCGCGCCTACCTTGGCCACATGACCTGCCCAGGGCTCCCGTGATCCGCACCTTCGCCGTCGACGGGTATCGATCGATCCGCAGCCTCGTGCTCGAGCTCGACCGGCTCACCGTGGTGACCGGTGCGAACGGAGCGGGCAAGTCGTCGCTCTACCGGGCGCTGCGCCTGCTGGCCGAGTGCGCGCTGGGCGGCGTCGTCGGCGCGGTCGCGCGCGAGGGTGGCCTGGCCTCGACGCTCTGGGCGGGCCCCGAGAGGATCGGACGCGCGGTCCGGGCGGGCGAGCACCCGGTGCAGGGCACGACGCGCGCCAGGCCCGTCGCGCTCCGGCTCGGGTTCACCTCCGACGACCTCGGCTATGCGGTCGACCTGGGGCTCCCGCAGCTCCCGCCCGGGCACCCGTTCACGCACGACCCCGAGATCAAGGTCGAGGCCGTGTGGACGGGCCCGGTCCCCCGGCCGACGACGCTTGCCGCCGAGCGCCACGGCCCGGCCGTGCGCGTGCGAGACGACGACGGCGCGTGGCACCAGCGCCCCGGCCGCCTACGCACCTTCGAGTCGATGCTGACCGAGGTCGTGGACCCGGCCGGCGCCCCCGAGCTGCTCGAGGTCCGCGAGCGCCTACGCGGCTGGCGCTTCTACGACCAGCTGCGCACGGACGTCGATGCGCCCGCCCGCCGCCCGCAGGTGGGCACGCGCACCCCGGTGCTGGGGCCCGACGGCGGGGACCTGGCCGCGGCGCTCGCGACGGTCGTCGACCTGGGGCTGGGCAACTCGCTCGACCATGCGGTCTCGCGGGCCTTCCCCGGCTCGCGCCTGGACGTGGACGCGCACGACGGGCGGTTCGAGGTGACGTTGCACCAGCACGGGCTGCTGCGCGCGCTCACCGCGGCCGAGCTGTCCGACGGGACCCTGCGCTACCTGCTGTGGGTGGCCGCGCTCCTGACGCCGCGCCCGCCCGAGCTGCTGGTGCTGAACGAGCCGGAGACGAGCCTGCACCCGGACCTGCTGCCGGCGCTGGGCGAACTGGTGCGCGAGGCGGCCGAGCGCACCCAGGTGGTGATCGTGACGCACTCGGCGCCGCTGGTCGCCGCCGTGGGCACGGGCGACGGCGTCGCACGCGTCGAGCTGGTCAAGGACTTCGGCGAGACCAGCGTCGCGGGCCGCGAGGGGCCATTGGACCAGCCGCGCTGGTCGTGGCCGTCGCGCTAGCCGTGGCGTGCGCCCCGTCGCGACCGGCGGTCGCGGCGGGGGACCTCAGGCCGCGATGCCGTAGCGCGCCCGGGTGACGACGTCCCCCGCCGCGACGCTCGCGTCCTCAGGCACACGCGTGCGCGCCTCCACGCGGGCGCCGGCGCCCAGCCGGACGCCGCGTTCGAGGCGGGCCCCGTCCCCGACCTCGGCGCCGGGGCCGACATGAACGTTGCGGCCGACGACGACGTCGCGGCCCACGTGCGCGTCCGTGTCGATCCAGGCTCCGGCGCCGATCGTGGTGCCAGAGCCGACGCGCGCTCCGGGCTCGACCCAGGCGTCGCGGGCCACGAATGCCGTGGCCTCGACCGCCGCATGGGGCGCGACGAGGCCGCCGCCGTTGCGGTGGCGCCTGTAGACGACGGTGCGCCCATGCTCCTCGAACTCGACGCGCGTAGTACTGCGGCCGGACATTTGACCTCCAGTCGGGATTTTCGGTCGCCGGGACACCCGGACCACGCGGGGGCTCCGGCAACCTGTGAAGAACAGCGCAACCTCCGGGCAAGGTATTCCCGCGAGGTCAGACCTCGGGCTGGCGCGACCGTGCCTGGCACGCGCCGTCGCGGTCCGCGGGCGCGCGGTCAGCGAGCGCAAGTGCCGCGACCGACGCCGCGACCTCTGAGAGCCGCTGCGGGGTGCGGGCCACGAGGTCGTCCACCTCGACCGGCCCGGGCGCGATCGAGAACGCCGCGCGGATGCCCGCGGCGCGCGTCTGCGCCGAGGGCAGCAGCACCTGGCCTGCGATCACGACGACGGGCGGCCGGGACGGCGAGGCCGCCGCGGCGCGCACGACGCCGTCGGCCACCTTGCCACGCACGGACTGCGAGTCGAACGAGCCCTCGCCGGTGATGACCAGGTCGGCGTCGGCCAGCGCTGCGGGCAGCCCCACGGCCTCGGCGACGAGGTCGGCTCCGCGCTCGACGGAGGCGCCGAGCACGGCCACCAGCGCCGCCGGCACGCCGCCCGCGGCTCCCGCGCCGGGCAGCTCGCGCACCGCACGGCCGGTCTCGCGCTCGAGCAGCCCGGCCCAGCGCGCGAGCGCCTCGTCGAGGAACGCGACGTCGCCGGGGCCGGCGCCCTTCTGCGGCCCGAACACGGCGGCGGCGCCGTGCTCGCCCGTGAGCGGGTTGGTGACGTCGACGGCAAGCCGCCACCGCACCTCGCGCGCCCGCGGGTGCAGGCCCGTCAGGTCGAGCGACGCGACGCGCGCCAGCCCCTCGCCGCCGTCGGGCACCGGCTCGCCGCCGGCGTCGAGCATGCGCACCCCGAGCCCGGCCAGCACGCCCGCGCCGCCGTCGGTCGACGCGGAGCCGCCGAGGCACACGAGCACCTCCGCCACCCCGGCGTCGAGCACCGCCGCCGCGACCTCGCCCGTGCCGCGCGTGTGCGCGTGCAGGGGCTGCCGCTTCACGTCCGCGACCCCGGGCAGCCCCGACGCCGAGGCGAGCTCGACGACGCCGACGCGGCCGTCGGGCGAGGTGGCCCAGCGGGCCGTCGTCGGGCGTCCGATCGCGTCGACCGTGGCGAGGTCGTGCTGCGGCACGCCCCATGCCGCGGCGAGCGCATCGAGCGTGCCCTCGCCGCCGTCGGCCATCGGAAGGGTCGTGACCCGGGCGGCCGGCACGGCGGCGAGCACGCCGGCGGCGATGGCCTCCGCCACGTCGACCGCCCCGAGCGACCCCTTGAAGGAGTCGGGGGCGACGACGACGTGGGGGCCATCGCCGCAGGCAGGGTCGTGCGTGGTACTGGTCACCCGGGCGACGATACTGTCGCGGGCTCACGTTCGGCCTCCGGCGCGGCGCGTCGTGCAAGGCGGCTCGGCCACCACATGCGCTCCCCGACGTCGAGCGTGAGCGCGGTGACGAGCACCGACCGCACCACGAGGGTGTCGAGCAGCACGCCGAACGCCACGGCGAACCCGATCTCGGCGAACACCACGACGGGCAGCGTGCCCAGGGTGGCGAACGTGCCGGCCAGCACGGCACCCGCCGAGGTGATGACCGCACCGGTCGCCGCGAGGCCGCTGAGGGCGCCGCGGCGTGTGCCGCGCGTGAGCGCCTCCTCCCGCACCCGGGTCATGAGGAAGATGTTGTAGTCGATCCCCAGGGCCACGAGGAACACGAACGCGTACAGCGGCATGGACGGGTCGGTGCCGGCGAACCCGAACACGTGCTTGAACACCAGCGCGCTCACGCCCAGCGCGGCGCCGAACGACAGCACCACCGTGGCGATGAGGATCAGCGGTGCCACGATCGCCCGCAGCAGCAGGCCCAGGATGATCAGCACCGTCAGCAGGATCGCCGGCATGATCACCTTGTTGTCGGCGCTGGCCGCGGCGAGGACGTCGACGTTCGACGCCGTCGACCCGCCCACCTGGGCGTTCGCGTCCGGCACGGCATGGACGGCGTCCCGCACCCGGCCGATCGTCGCCTCGGCCGCGTCGGAGTCGGCCGGGTCGGTGAGCGTCGCCTGGATCATCGCGTCGGCGCCCTTCGTGACCGGGTCGGTCACCGAGGCGGGGTCGATGCCGTCCACGCCCTTGACAGCGTCCGCCACGTCGGCGGCCGCAGGGGCATTCGCGACGACCACGACGGGCTGGCCAGCGCCGGCCGGGAAGTGCTCGGCGAGCACCTGCCCGCCCGTGATCGACGGCTGCTCGCCACGGAACGACTCCTCGGCCGTCAGGCCGGTCGCGGAAAGCTGGGTGATGCCGATGCACATCACCGCGAGCACCGCCGACGTGACGACCCAGGTGCGCCGCGGCGCCGTCGCGATGCGGCGCCCGAGCCTGGCCCACACGCCGTCGGAGGTGGGCTCGTGCTGGCCCAGCGTGGGCACGCGCGGCCAGAACACCCAGCGCCCGCACACCACGAGCAGCGCAGGCAGCAGCGTGAGCATGACGAGCACGGCGACGGCGACGCCGATCGCGGCGACCGGCCCGAGCCCGCTCGTCGAGGCGAGCTGCGCCAGCATCAGGCACAACATCCCGACGGCGACGGTCGCGCCGCTGGCCACGATCGCCGGCGCTGCCCGGTGCAGCGCCACCGCCATCGCCTGGTGGCGGTCGGCGTGCCGGCGCAGCTCCTCGCGGTAGCGGGCCACCAGCAGCAGGGCGTAGTCCGTCCCCGCGCCGAAGACAAGGACTGTGAGGATGCCCTGGCTCTGGGCGTTCACGGTCAGCACGTCGTGCGCTGCCAGCCACGCGATCACCGCCTGCGCGGCGACGAGCGCCACCCCCACCGACACGAGCGGCAGCAGCCACAGCACCGGGCTGCGGTAGGTGAGCAGCAGGATCACGATCACGACGCCCGCCGCCGCGTACAGCAGCGTCGACTCGATGCCGCTGAACGCGTTCGAGCTGTCGGCGGCGCTCGCGGCCGGGCCGGTCACGTAGACGCTCAGGCCGTCGGCGCCGTGCTCGGCGATGCTGCGGACGTCGTCGATCATGCCGGGCGCCGCGTCCCAGCCGTCGCTGCCGAAGTGGAACGGGACGATGACCTGGAGGGCCTTGCCGTCCTCCGAGGGGACCGGCCCGACGACGTCGCCCTGGACGCGGTCGAGACCGCGGTAGGCCTGGGCGTCCGCGGCCGCCTTGGCGGCGTCGGCCTGCGTGATGCCGTCCTCGCGCACGTAGACCACGACGGCGGGGAAGATGTCCTGCGACCCGAACACCTCGGCGCGGTGCATCGCCTGGGTGGACTCGGCGCTGGCGGGCAACCATGCGTCGGCGTCGTTGCTCTGATGGTCGGACAGGGTGCCCGCGAGGGGGCTGAGCAGGGCCGCGACCGCGACCCAGCCGGCGACGACGAACCATTTGACGGACCGGTGCGCGATCCATCCGGCGATGGCGGACATGCGGACTCCAGGGGCGACGGGCGGGATGTGACGCGGAGCACTCCCAGCCTCGACCCAGCGTCCCACGGGTCGGAATCGGGGAGAACCCTGAAGGCTCCCCGACTCAGACGAGTTGCCCCCGACTCAGACGGTCAGCCCCCGACTCAGGTCCGATCGACCGGCGGGATGGTCGCCTGCGCCTTGCGCAGCGCGTCGAGCAGGCCGCGCAGGGTCCGCTGCTGGTCGTCGTCGAGCGCGCCGCCCACGTACCGGCCCATGGCCTGCACGTGCCGGGCGCCGACCTCGCGCTGGATACGGCGGCCGTCCGCGGTGACCGTCACGAGGGTGCCGCGGGCGTCGTCGGGCGGGACCGTCCGGGTGACCAGGCCGCGGGCCTCCATGCGCTCGACCAGCCTGGAGACCGAGGACTGCACCAGGTAGAGGTGCTGCGTCAGCTCGCGCAGGCGCAGCGCACCCCCGGAGGACGCCAGCACGAACAGCACGTCGTACTCGCGCAGCGAGACCTCGTCCCAGATCGGGTCGTCCTGCAGCCGGCGCAGCAGCAGCGCCTGGGTGCGGAAGAGGGCCTGCCACGTCGCGGCGGCGCGGCGGTCACCGTCGGTCGAGGCCGCCGAGGGGGGCTCGGAGGGCGCGGTCACCGCCCGAGCCTCCGCTCCCGCCGGGTGAAGTCACGTAGCGCGCGCAGGAAGTCCACGCGTCGGAAGTCGGGCCAGTAGGCCTCGCAGAAGTACAGCTCCGAGTGCGCGGACTGCCACATCAGGAACCCGCCGATGCGCTGCTCGCCCGAGGTGCGGATCACGAGCTCGGGGTCGGGCTGCCCCGCGGTGTAGAGGTGCTCGGCGATGTCGTCGACGTCGATGCTCTCGGCGAGGTCGTCGAGCGTCGCGCCCGCGTCGGCCTGCACACGCAGGTAGGAGCGGACCGCGTCGGCGATCTCGTGGCGCCCGCCGTAGCCGATGGCCACGTTGACCTGGAGGCCGCGGACGCCCGCCGTGCGGTCGGACGCTTCGCGCAGCGCGCCGGCGAGGCGTCCGGGCAGCAGGTCGAGGCGCCCGACGACGCGTACCCGCCACCGCCCGGAGTCGGCCAGGCCGCGCACGGCGTCCTCGATGATGTCGAGCAGGTCGTCCAGCTCGCCCGCCGACCGCCCGAGGTTGTCGGTGGACAGCATCCACAGCGTGGCGACCTCGACGCCCAGGTCGTCGGCCCAGCCGAGGAACTCCGCGATCTTGTCGGCGCCGCGCCGGTGGCCGGTCGCGGCGGGCTCGCCGAAGGACTTCGCCCATCGCCGGTTACCGTCGAGGATGACGCCGACGTGCCTCGGCAGGCGATCGGGGGTGAGCCCGGAGGCGAGGCGACGCTCGTACAGGCGGTAGAGCGCATGGGGCAGTCGCACGCGTTCACCGTACCGGCCCGCGAAGCCCACGCTGGCGGCGGCGCGAGGCTCTGCGCGGCCGGGCGCGGGATCTTCACGAACCGCGCACCCTAGATGTGCCGCCCCTCTGGGCGCGCAAGCCTACGGTGGCGTAACCTACGCAAGCGTAAGTTTGCGGCGGCTGCGAAGGCACCAACGCCGCCGGCGACATCCGAGCCCCGACCACCAGGAGGCCCCCATGGCAGCACATGCCGACCCCCGCCCCGGCCAGGATCTCGTCCCCGACGCGCTCGACGCCGCGAGGGCCGCCGTCGCGGAGACGGTGCAGACGGTCAGCACCACGGTCAGCACGGCTGTCGCGCAGCTGAAGCCGAAGCTGCGCGGGTGGATCCACGCCGTCACGGCACCGCTCGCGCTCGCCGCCGGGATCGTGCTCGTCGTCCTGTCGCCGCCCGTCGCGGGCAAGGTCGCCGCGACGGTGTTCATGGTGACGTCGCTGTCGCTGTTCGGCACCAGCGCCGTCTACCACCGGGGCCAGTGGTCGGTGAAGGTCGCCGCGGCCCTGCGCCGCATGGACCACGCGAACATCTTCCTCATCATCGCGGGCACCTACACGCCCCTCGCAGTGCTGCTGCTCCCGACCCGGACCGCGACGATCCTGCTGTTCATCGTCTGGGGCGGCGCCGTGGTCGGGCTGCTCGCCCGCGTGTTCTGGATGAGCGCACCGCGGTGGGCCTACGTGCCGGTGTACGTCGCGCTCGGCTGGGTCGCGGTCGCCTACATGAACCAGTTCTGGGCCACGGGCGGCCCCGCCGTCGTCTGGCTGGTGATCGCGGGCGGCATCGCCTACACGCTCGGCGCGGTCATCTACGGGACCAAGTTCCCCAACCCGTCGCCGCGTTGGTTCGGCTTCCACGAAATCTTCCACGCGCTGACGGTGGTGGGCTTCACGTGCCACACGGTCGCGATCTTCATCGCGGCGCTCGCCGCGAGGTAGCCCCGCGCGCTACCTCGGGATGACCGTGTAACGGCGGTTCCTCAGAGAAGGGTTGCTCGCGCGCGTCGTCGCGATCAACTCGCCGTCCAAGGTGGTCGTAGGCACCTCCGGGTGCTCGCCCAGCTCCAGCAGGACGGAGCCGTCCGGGCCCGCGACCAGCGAGCGGCCCGTCACGCCGCGGCCCGCCATGCCGACCCCGACCACCGCCGCCGTGTTCTCGATCGCTCGAGCACGCAGCAGCGTTCGCCAGTGGTCGTCCTTGAGCGGCCCCGCCGCCCAGGCGGCCGGGACGAGGAGCACCTGCGCGCCCGCGTCCACGAGCCGGCGCGCCGACTCCGGGAACCGTAGGTCGTAGCACGTCAGGACGCCGAACGTCAGCCCGCCGACGGCGAGGGTCAGCGGCGCGGCGGCGGCGGGGCCCGGCTCGAGCCTGTCGGACTCGCGCGTACCGAACGCGTCGTACAGGTGCACCTTGCGGTACAGACCGGCGAGCTCGCCGTCCGCGCCGACGGCGACGACGGCGTTGACGCCCCGCTCCGGGCTCTCGCCGGGCAGCGTCGTGCCCGCGACCACCGCGAGCCCGTGCTCGCGCGCCAGCGCGCGCAGCAGCGAGACGAACGGCCCGTCGAGCGGCTCGGCCTGCGCCGGCCCGACGCCCCGCGGGTCGTAGCCCGAGGCGTACTCCGGCAGCACCACGAGGTCGCTCCCCGCCTCCGCAGCCTGCCGGACGACGCCGTTGACGACGTCGCGGTTGACCGCGTGGTCCGCCGAGACCTCGACCTGGCCGACCGTGACCCGCACCGTCATGGGCGCGGTGCGCTGCCGTCGCCGTCGGTCTCGCCGTCGTGCGGCGCGGAGCCCGGAGCGGCGAACGGCGCACCGCCGTCGAGCACGCCCGGGACGGTCGGCTCGGGCGCCCGCACGGGCAGCCGCCCGTGCTGCACACCGCGCGCCGACTCCGCGACCTCGAGGCCCTGGACGCGCGCGTTGCGCGTCGTGCGGCGCAGCGATCGGGTCATGAGCAGGAACAGGCCGATGGCGACGAGCACCAGCGCGAACGTCGCGATGAACCCGACCAGGCCGGGCGTCACCGTCGTGACGTCGAGCTGCTTGGCCGGCGACGGCGAGGGCGACGGGGTCGCCGCGGCCAGGGCGGCGAACGGCAGGGCGAGCGCGCTCATCGGGCCGCCTCCGTCCCGCGGACGCCGGCGAACAGGTCGTCCTCGGGCAGGTCGGTCGGCACCCGGGACTCCGCGAGCTCGTACTCCTCCCACGGCCACACGTCCGCCTCGACGTCGCGCGGCACGGCGAAGAAGAAGCCGGTGGGGTCGATCTGCGAGGCGTGCGCGGTGAGCGCGGCGTCGCGCTGCGGGAACCAGTCGGCCGCAGGGACCTTCGTGGTCACCTGGCGCTCCGGGATCTCGCGCGCGGTGCGCGACTCGATCCAGTCGCCGAAGGGCGACTCGAGGCCCTGGCCCTCCATGGCCTCGTGCACGGCGCGCAGGCGCTCGAGCGAGAAGCCGTGGTTGAAGTAGAGCTTGAGCGGGGTCCAGGGCTCCGCTCCCCCGTCGACGACGTACCGGGCCCCGTCGCCCGCCGCCTCCCACGCCTCCATCGACACGGTGTTCGTGTAGACGTGGTCCGGGTGCGGGTAGCCGCCGCTCGGGTCGTACGTCGTGATCACGTGCGGGCGAAACCGTCGAACCGCCTCGACCAGCGGCGCGGCCGCCTGCTCGAGCGGCACCAGCGCGAACGCGTCCTCGGGCAGCGGCGGCAACGGGTCCCCCTCGGGCAGGCCCGAGTCGACGAAGCCGAGCCAGTGCTGCTGCACGCCCAGCGCTGCCGCCGCGGCCGCCATCTCCAGCCGGCGAACGGCCCGCTTGCCCTCGACCGTGTCGAACTCGTGCCCCTCGGGGACCTCGAAGGCCGGGTTGAGCACGTCGCCGCGCTCCCCGCCCGTGCAGGTCACCACCAGCACCTCGACTCCCTCGGCGGCATAGCGGGCCGTCGCGGCCGCGCCCTTGCTCGACTCGTCGTCAGGGTGCGCGTGGACCGCCATCAGCCGCAGGCGGCCGGGGGTTCCGAGGGGGGCACTGGACAAGGCTGACCTCCACGATCAGGGACGTTCCGCGCAACATCACACGCTGCCGACCCCGCGTGAGTCGAACCGCGCCGTGCGCATCGACCACAATCATGCTCCATGAGCACCGCCGTCCCGCCCACCCCGCCCGCCGACCGGTACGGGCGCACCGCGTCGGGGCTCTCGCGCGGCGCCAAGGTGGCCATCGCGGTCGCGCTGGCCGCGGCCGTGGCGCTCGCGGCGTGGCTCGCGTTCGCGCAGTACCGCCAGTCGCCGATCCAGGCCGACGTCGTCTCGTTCCGTGTGACCAGCGCGGAGGAGATCGAGATCGACTTCCAGGTCGCCATGCGCCCGGGCACGACGGCGGTGTGCACGGTGGGCGCGCTGTCGCCCAGCTTCGCCGAGGTGGGCTCGATGCAGGTGCATGTGGGCCCGAGCACGAGCGACGCCGCCCGCTACACGGTGACGCTGCGCACGACGCAGAAGGCCACCACGGGCGTCATCGACAGGTGCATTCCGGACTGAAGGACTTGCCTCGGGCGCGTGGTCGCGGGATAGGCTCGGGGATTCACGCAGTCCTGACCCAGCCGACACGCGTGCCGACGCGGTCGGTGCGGCTTCGTGCGGCCCGGCCCAGGCACCCCGAGCACCACGAAAGGAGAGCCCTCGTGTCCGAACCAGCCGTCACCTGGCTCACCCAGGAGGCTCACGACCGGCTGAAGGCTGAGCTGGAGCACCTCTCCGGGCCTGCCCGCACCGAGATCGCTGAGCGCATCGCCGCCGCCCGCGACGAGGGCGACCTCAAGGAGAACGGCGGTTACCACGCCGCCCGCGAGGAGCAGGCCAAGAACGAGGCGCGCATCCGTGAGCTCAGCGAGAAGCTGCGCACCGTGCACATCGGCACGCCGCCGGACGACGGCATGGTCGAGGCGGGCATGCTCGTCGACGTGCTGCTCGCCGGCGAGCCCATGACGTTCCTCCTGGGCTCGCGCGAGATCGCGGGCACCACCGACGTCGACGTGTACTCCCCCACCTCGCCCCTCGGCGCGGCCATCAACGGCCACTCCATCGGCGAGACGGTGAGCTATGCCGCGCCGAACGGCAAGCAGTTCACGGTCGAGATCACGGGCGCGAAGCCGTTCCAGGGCTGAGCCCGCTCCGTCCGTAGGCGCGCGTGCGCGCCTACGGGTGGACCTCGAACCCGGCCGCGCGCAGCTGGGCCACCATCTGCTCGCAGTGCTCGCGGCCCTTCGCCTCGACCTGCAGCGTCACCATGGCCTCGAAGACGCCGAGCGACACGTCGGTGTGCGAGTGGTCGACGTGCATGATGTTGCCGCCGGCCGCCGCGATGGTCTCCACCAGGGTGGCGAGCGCGCCCGGCCGGTCGTCGAGCCGGACGCTCAGGTGCAGGTACCGCCCTGCGGCGGCCATGCCGTGCTGGATCACGCGCATGAGCAGCAGGGGGTCGATGTTGCCGCCCGTCAGCAGCGGCACGATGGTGCCGCTGAGCCCCGACGGGTCGGTCATCACCGCGGCGACACCGGCGGCCCCCGACGGCTCCACCACCAGCTTGGCCCGCTCCGCCACGAGCAGGAGCGCCCGCGAGAGCGCCTCCTCGCTCACGGTCCGCACCTCGACGCCGAGCCGCTCGAGGATCTCGAACGGAACCTCGCCGGGCGTGCCGACGGCGATGCCGTCCGCCATCGTCGGACCGAGCCTGCGGGACACGGGGTGCCCGGCCGCGAGCGACGCCGGGTACGCCGCCGCCGTCTCGGCCTGCACGCCGACGACGCGCACGTGCGGCGCGGCCTCCGCCAGCACGGTCGCGATGCCGGCCACGAGCCCGCCGCCTCCCAGCGGCACGACGATCGTGCCGACGTCGGGCACCTGCTCGAGGATCTCGAGCGCGACGGTGCCCTGGCCGGCCACGACGTCGACGTGGTCGAACGGGTGGATCAGCACGCGCCCCGACCGGCCGGCCTCGACCCGCGCCGCGGCGAGCGACTCGTCGACGCTCTTGCCGACCAGCCGCACGTCGGCGCCGTAGCCACGCGTTGCAGCCAGCTTGGGCAGCGGTGCGTCGACGGGCATGTAGACGACCGCCTCGATGCCGAGCAGCTTCGCCCCGAGGGCCACGCCTTGCGCATGGTTGCCGGCGGACGCCGCGACGACACCCGCCGCGTGCTCGTCCGCCGACAGGCGGGCCATGCGCGTGTAGGCCCCGCGGATCTTGAACGAGCCGGCGCGCTGGAGGTTCTCCAGCTTGAGCATCACCGGCACGCCGGCGGCCTCGGCGAGGGCGCGGAACCGCTGGACCGGCGTGCGGATGGCAACGCCCTCGAGCAGCTCGGCAGCCTTGCGGACGTCGGCCAGCGTGACAGCCGGGATCACCGGTGGCCGTCCGAGCCCCGAGCACGCCCGGAGTCCCGCGCGTCCTCGTCCCCAGTCCCGGCGTCGTCGAACTCGTCCGTGAGGACGTCGTCGGGCACGACGCCGTCCGCGGCCTCGCCGCGTCCCGGCCACCGCAGGCCGCCCCCTCGGGCGCTGGTCAGCGGCCGGCGCAACAGCGGGAGATGGTCGTCGGTGCCGAGCGCCGGGAACTTGTCGGTGCCGTGCAGGTACAGGATCATCGTGTTCAGCACCGCCGCGATCGGCACCGCGAACAGCGCTCCGATGATGCCGGCGGCGAGCGAGCCCGCGGCCACCACGAGCACCACGGCCACCGGGTGCAGCGACACCGCGTGCCCCATGAGGAACGGCTGGAGCACGTGGCCCTCGATCTGCTGCACGAGCAGCACGATCCCCAGCATGACCAGAGCCGCGCCCCAGCCCTGGGCCACGAGCACGACGACGCAGGCGATCGCGCCCGTGACGATCGCGCCGATGATCGGCACGAACGACCCGAGGAACACCAGGATCGCGATCGGCAGCGCGAGCGCCGGGACGAAGAACGCGGCACCGATGCCGATGCCGACCGCGTCGACGAAGGCCACGAGGATCTGCGTGCGCACGTAGGCGGACAGCGTGACGATGCCACGCCTGCCGGCCTGGTGGATCTTCTCGCGCGCGTCGATCGGCAGCAGGTTGATAAGCCAGGTCCAGATGCCGCGGCCGTCGACCATGAAGAAGATCGTGCAGAAGACCGTGATGAGCGCGCCGACCAGCACGTGCCCCACCGTCGTCGCCGCGCCGAGCGCGCCCGTCACGATCGTGCTGGCCCCGCCGCCGCCGCCCGTGAAGGAGCGACTGATCTGCTCCCAGTACTGGTTGATCTGCGCGTTGTCTATGCCCAGCGGGCCGTTGGCGAGCCAGTCCCGCACCTCGTTGAACCCCGCCGCGGCCTGGTCGGCGAGGTCGCTGAATCGGGCCACGATCTGGCGGCCCGCGAGCGACACGAGCGCCACGACGAGCGCGATGAACCCGACGATCGACACGGCCGTCGCGAGGCCGCGCGGGAAGCGCAGCCGGCGCTCGAGCACATCCCGGAGGGGCCGCAGCAGCACGGCGAGCAGCACGGCGAGGGCGACGGGCACGACGATCGTCTTGAGCGAGGCGATCAGCCACAGCACCCCGGCGATGAGCGCTCCGATGAGCAGAAGCCGCCACGACCAGGAGGCGGCGGTACGCACGGAACGCGGGACGGCGTCGGCGCCTGACGGAGCGTGGTCGGCACTCATGGCGACACCCTAGGCTCGAGCGCCTGCTCGAGGTCGGAGATGAGGTCCGCGGCGTCCTCGATGCCGACCGAGACGCGCACCAGGTCGTCCGGGACCTCGAGCGCCGAGCCCGCGACCGACGCGTGCGTCATGCGCCCCGGGTGCTCGATGAGCGACTCCACGCCGCCCAGCGACTCGGCGAGCGTGAACACCCGCGTGCGGTCGACGACGTCGAGCGCCGTGGCCTCGAAACCGACCTGGAACGAGAGCATGCCACCGAACCCGCGCATCTGCCGGGCCGCGACCTCGTGGCCGGGGTGGGACTCCAGCCCCGGGTAGAGCACCCGGGTGACGCTCGGGTGCGTCTCGAGGAACTTCGCGACGGCGAGCGCGTTGGCCTGGTGCCGGTCCATGCGGACCGCAAGGGTCTTGAGGCCGCGCAGCGTGAGCCAGGCGGCGAACGGGTCGGCGACCGCGCCCGAGGCGTTCTGGTGAAACCGGACCGCGGCCGCGACGTCGGCGGACCCGTCTGGCGCGGAGCGCCCTCCGGGGATCGGCACGCCGTCGGCTACGACGAGCGCCCCGCCGACGACGTCGCTGTGCCCGCCCACGTACTTGGTGGTGGAGTGCACGACGACGTCGGCCCCGAACGCGAGCGGCGTCTGCAGGTACGGGGTGGCGAAGGTGTTGTCGACGACGAGCAGGGCGCCGGCGTCGTGGGCCACCGCGGCGAGGGCGGCGATGTCGGAGATGCCGAGCAGCGGGTTGGTGGGTGTCTCGACCCACAGCACGCGCGTCGTGCCCGGACGAACGGCTGCGGCGACGGCGTCGACGTCGGCGAGGTCGACTGCCGTGTGCTCGATGCCCCAGGCGCCGAAGACGCGGGCGATGAGCCGGTACGAGCCGCCGTACGCGTCGTCGGGCAGGATCACGTGGTCGCCCGGGCGCAGCACGGCGCGCAGCAGCGTGTCCTCGGCGGCGAGGCCCGAGGCGAACGCGGACCCGTGGGCCGGCGCAGCCCCGGCCGGGGTCTCGGCGGCGGCGAGCGCCGTCTCGAGCGCGGTGCGCGTCGGGTTGGCGGAGCGCGAGTACTCGTACCCGCCGCGCAGGCCACCGACGCCGTCCTGCTTGTAGGTGCTCGTCAGGTAGACGGGCGGGACGACGGCGCCCGTGGTCGGGTCCGGGTCCTGCCCCGCGTGGATGGCTCGGGTCGCGAAGCCGGCGTCGGTCCAGTCGTGCGTGGTCACGCAATCACCTTAGGGGCCGGCGTCGAGACGACGTCGCTGCGGGTAGATCGTCTCGGCGCGCTCCAGCATCGTCACGAACTTCTCGAGGTTCCGCGCGCGGGTCTCGGCCCGCTGGGCGTGCGTGAGGCGGAAGAGGATGGCGAACCGGTTCTGCGCGGTGAGCAGCTCGAAGTTCGCCGTCGCGCGCGGGCTGGCCGCGAGCGCCGCCGCGAGGTCGTCGGGGACCTCGATGTCCTTGCTGCCGGCGTAGGCGCGGTCCCAGCGCCCGTCTGCCTTGGCCCGCTCCACCTCGGCGAGGCCGCGCGGGCGCACCCGGCCCTCGTCAGTGAGGCGCGCGATGATGCCGACGTTGCGGGCCGACCACATGCTCCGCGCCCGCCGCGGGGTGAAGCGCTGGAGGCTGGTGTCGGCGTCGCGGCCGCGGCCCTGCCCGTCGATCCAGCCGCTGCACAGCGCCTCGTCGAGAGCCGCGTCATAGGTGAGGGTCGTGGGTGCGGGGCGGTTCTTCTTCGCGAGGACCAGCCAGACGCCGTCGGGGTCGTCCTCGTGCTCGTCGAGCCACGCGCGCCAGGCGGCGACGTCGGGCAGGATCAGCTCGTCCGTGAGCGGGCCGGGGACCATGCGCCGCACCGTACGCCGGAGCGTCGACACGCGCCCGGGGACCGTGGAACACCTGTGGACATCGCGCCGTTCACACCAGCGGGAGCGCCGCCCCGCGTGCCACTGGCGCCGGGCGCACCCACAAGGAGGTAATGGCTGTGAGCTCGATCTTCGACCGCCTCTTCGGCACCGACAAGCAGACGATGATCGCCCCCGAGGACGCCCTCCCCGGCCGGGAGACGCCCGTGCTGGCTGCGCCCGCCCCGCACACCGTGCTGGGCACGCCGATCACGGGGCCGTGGCCGTCGGGGACGCGCGCGATCTACCTCGCGATGGGCTGTTTCTGGGGCGCCGAGGAGATCTACTGGCAGGTCCCCGGCGTCGTGAGCACCGCCGTCGGGTACATGGGCGGCACCACGCCGAACCCCACCTACGAGGAGGTGTGCACCGCGCACACCGGCCACGCCGAGACCGCGCTCGTCGCGTACGACCCGGCGGTGGTGTCCGAGGAGGAGCTGCTCCGCATCTTCTGGGAGCGGCACGACCCGACCTCGGGCTTCCGGCAGGGCAACGACGTCGGCACGCAGTACCGCTCCGCCGTCTACTGGACGACCCCGGAGCAGGAGGAAGCCGTGCGCGCGACCGCGTCGGTGTACGGCGAGGTGCTCGCGGCGCAGGGGTACGACCCGATCACCACGGAGCTGCGCCCGGCCGCGGAGGCCGGCCCGTTCTACCTCGCGGAGGACTACCACCAGCAGTACTTGTCCGACGCCAAGAACCCGCACGGCTATCGGTGCCACGCGACGACGGGCGTGCCGTACCCGGCAGCGGCGTGAGGCTCTGAGGCGCTGGGGCGCCAGTGCCTCGGCTTCCGGCGGCCCCCGCAACGCCCCGGGTTGCGGGGTCTTCCGGGGGCCGCGTATCCCGGAACCGGGCGAGGCGCGCACCGCGGTGGCAGCATCGACCGCGTGCTGTTCCACGACGTCGTCGCCACCTCCACCGCCGTCGCCGCGACGCGGTCGCGGCTCGCCAAGCGGGACCTGCTCGCCGCCGCGCTCCGGGCCGCCGCGGACGACGGCGGGCCGTCCGGGGGCGACCTCGTCGAGGTCGTCGCCGCGTTCCTCTCCGGGCGGCCCCGACAGCGGCGCACCGGGATCGGCTACCGGTCGCTCACCCAGCCCCCGCCCCCGGCCGACGCGCCGATCCTCACCCCGCTCGACGTCGACGCCGCCCTCGAGACGCTCTCCGCCACCGCGGGCACCGGGTCCCAGGCGGCCCGCGCCGCCGCCCTCGAACACCTGCTCGCGACCGCGACCGCTGACGAGCAACGGTTCCTCCGGGGCCTGATCCTCGGCGAGCTGCGACAAGGCGCGCTCGACTCGCTGCTGCTCGACGCCGTCGCCGCCGCCGCAGACGTCCCCCTGGCGGCGGTCCGTCGCGCAGCAATGTTCAGCGCGCTCTCCGGGCCCATCGCGCGCGCGGCGCTCACGGGTGGGGCCGAGGCGCTCGCAGCGTTCCGGCTCGAGGTCGGGCGGCCCGTGCGCCCCATGCTCGCCTCGCCCGCGCCCGACGTCGCGGCAGCCCTGGCCGGGTTCGACACCGAGGTCGCCGTCGAGGCCAAGATCGACGGCATCCGCATCCAGCTGCACCGCCGCGGTGACGACGTCGCGGTCTACACGCGATCGCTCGACGACGTCACCGACCGACTGCCAGAGCTCGTCGAGCTCATGCGCTCGCTGCCCACGGACGCCGTGGTGCTCGACGGTGAGGCGATCGCCCTGCGCGGCGACGGCCGCCCGATGCCGTTCCAGGACACCGCCGCGCGTACCGGAAGCCGCGATGGCGAGGCGACCGTGCGCGTGCCCCTCACGGCGTACCTCTTCGACGCCCTGCACCTGGACGGGCAGGACCTCATCGACGCGCCCGAGGCCGAGCGGTTCGCCGCGCTCGCACGGGTCGTCCCCCCGTCGGCACTGGTGCGTCGCACCGTCACCGCCGACGCCGAGGCCGCGGCGGCATTCTTCGCCGAGGTCCTCGCAAGCGGACACGAGGGCGTCGTGATCAAGAGCCTCGCCGCGCCCTACGACGCAGGCCGACGAGGCGGCGCCTGGGTGAAGGTCAAGCCGCGGCACACTCTCGACCTCGTCGTGCTCGCCGTCGAGCGAGGGTCGGGGCGGCGGCAGGGCTGGCTGTCGAACATCCACCTGGGCGCGCGAGTCCCCGGCGGCGCGGGCGACGACGGGGACGGCTGGGTGATGCTCGGCAAGACGTTCAAGGGAATGTCGGACGAGACGCTCGCCTGGCAGACGCAACGCTTCACGGAGCTGGCCGACGGACCCACCGACGGGTGGGTCGTCAAGGTGCGCCCGGAGCAGCTCGTGGAGGTCGCGTTCGACGGCGTCCAGCGCTCGTCGCGATACGCGGGCGGCGTTGCGCTGCGCTTTGCGCGGGTGCTGCGGTACCGCGACGACAAGCCCGTCGCGGAGGCGGACACGATTGACGCTGTGCGGGCTCTCCTCGAGCCGCACAGGTAGATCCGGAGCGCACCCAAGTCGGAAAAGCCCGCGGCCGGGCCCGAGAGACTCGGGCCCGGCCGCGGTTCAGCAGAGGCTCAGGCCCCGGCGGCGCGGCGGCGGCGGACCGCCATGACCGCCATGATGCCCGCGGCGACCAGTGCGATGGCGACGACCGACGCGACGGTGACCTCGGCGCCCGTGAACGCGAGGCGGCCGGCGGCTGCCTCGACGACCGGGCCGCCGTCCGTGGCGGCGAGGGAGCCGGCGGGCGACGCGGCGTCGGTCGCACCGTCGGCGGGCGTGGCGCCATCAGCCGGCGTCGCATCGTCGGCGGGGGTCGCACCGTCCGAGGGCACGACGGCGCCCGACGGGGTCGCCGACGGCTCGTCCGACGGGGTCGCCGACTGCTCGTCCGACGGGGTCGCCGACGGCTCGTCCGAAGGCCCGGTGGACGGGGTGGCGAACGGCGACGGCTCGTCCGTCGGCGTGGTCTCCTCCGGGGTGGAGGCCGACGGGGACGGCGTGGCCGTCGGCTCGTCGGTCGGGGTCGTGCTCTCGGTCGGCATCGGCGTCGCCGGGGTGGTGGGCGTCGCGTCGTCGGCGTCCACGTAGGTGACCGCGTAGTGCGAGATGCTCTTGCACTTGCCGCCCACCGGGTACGCGAGCGTCAGGCGCGCGACCGGGACGTCGAGCACCACGATCTTCGGGCCCTCGCCCTGCTTGTCGGCGCCGGACTTGATGCAGTACGAGGAGATGAGCTTGCCCGCCGGGGCGACGATCTCGAGGGTCGTCGGCGCCGTGACGTCGGTGTTGATCTTTGCCGAGTTCATGCCGGGGCACACGTCGCCGACCCAGTCGAACGTCTGGGACGGCCAGGAGTAGGTGTGGCCGCTGTAGGTCGCGCTCCCTCCGTCCCAGTGCGCGCCCATGTGGCCGTCCCCGGCGGTGGAGGCGAGGGCCGACGCCGGAGCCGTCCCGAGGGCGGCGACGCCGGCGGCGAACAGCCCGACGGCGAGCAGCCGGGCGGTGACGAGAGAGGTGCGCAACGGACGCTCCAAGTGCGAGAGGAAACGCGGAAGGGGGCGCGCAGACGACGCGCCGATGCGCACTGTAACCGAAAGGGACACAACGGTTCTATGCCCTGTTTACGGTTCTTTCATCCACTTGAACTATTGCCAAGCGAGAGAGGTTCCGCTACAGGTCAGCGCCCGCGGCGGCCCTTCCCCGGCGCCCCTGGCTTCCCGCGGCCACCCGCGGGCCGGCCCCCGCCCGCCGGACGGCCCCCACCCGAGCGCCCGCCGCCGGGCGACGCGGCGCGTCCGCGGCCGCCGTCGCGCCGCGCCTGCGCGGCGTCGCCTCGACCCTTGCCCTTCCCGTCTCCACCACGCGGGCCGCCGGAGCTCGGTCCGCCCGCGTCCTGCAGCGCCGCCGCTCCACGTCCCCGCGAGCTGTTCACCGTCCGACCGCGCACGATCCCGATGAGCTCGTCGACGAGGTCCGTGGTCCGCTCCGACACCCAGACGAGGCCGACCGGGGCCGTGGGGCCGCCGTCGAGCACGCGGTGCGTGACGTCCTTGCGGTGGTGCAGCCGCGCGAGCGACATGGGCACGATCGTCACCCCGGCCCCCGCGGCGACCCAGGCGACCGCGTCCGCGCTGGTCGCCGGGCGCTCGGCGACCCCGGCGGGATCCACCGAGCCGTCCTCGCGGTACGCGGCGGGCCGCAGCCCGGGCACCGTGACGCCAGCCCCGTAGAGCACGTCGTCGGCCGGTAGGTGCACGACGTCGTCCGCCAGGTCCGCGGCCGGCACCACCTCTTCCTCGGTGGTGGCCGCGAGCAGGTGGTCGCGCGAGACGACCACGACCGGCAGCTCCTCGTACAGCGCGATCGCGCTCAGGCGCGTCTTGTCGACGGGCAGACGGGCGATCGCGGCGTCGACGTCGCCCCGCTCGAGCGCGGCGACGGCGTCGTCCGCCTCCACCTGGACCAGCTCGAGCGGCACGTGGGGGAACCGGTCGCGCCAGGTGCGCGCCCACTTGCCGGGGGTCGCCCCGGGCACGTACCCGAGGCGGAAGGTCTCGACAGGCTGCTCGCTCACGCGCCCAGGCTACGTTGCGGGACCCTGCCGCTCCGGTCACAGGGCCCCAGAAGCGGAGCCGCAGGGTCCCGCAACTCACGCGGCAACTCACGCGGCAACTCACGCCGCAACTCACGCCGCGACCCCGCCGCCGGGCGCGTGGCGCGGCACGTACCCTTGGGGTATGGCCACCCCCTTCTCGCAGCAGGTCC
Source organism: Xylanimonas sp. McL0601 (assembly GCF_049852175.1). Taxonomy (GTDB): domain Bacteria; phylum Actinomycetota; class Actinomycetes; order Actinomycetales; family Cellulomonadaceae; genus Xylanimonas. Next base: position 1,036,776 of record NZ_CP187527.1, on the reverse strand, counting down.
TCAAGCCGTCCAACGCGGCCAAGCGCCTCGGCGTCTACCTGCCCGCCACTCCCCCGGAGTTCCAGGAGAAGGGCATCACGCGCGGCGAGCTCGAAGAGCTCGAGAAGAACCCGCCCGAGTGGCTGGCCGCGCTGCGGCGCGAGGGCCCCCACCCGCGGCCCGTCGTCGCCGGGCGCCTCGGCGTCTCGATCGCCGGTCTCACGCGCGGTGGTCTCACCGAGCCGCTGACGACGGAGCAGATCGACGAGCTGCGCGCCGACCCGCCGTCGTGGCTGGTCGCCGAGCGCGACGTCGCGGCGAAGGTGCGCGAGGAGGATGACCGCCTCGCGGCGAAGGCGGCTCAGGAGGCAGCCCGCGTCGCCCGCCGCACCGCCCCGCGCGGCTGACGTGGAGCCGGACCGCGCCGGCGACTCCGGCACGCCCGGCGACGCCGGCGGCCTCGAGCTCGGCGACGTGCTCGCCTCGCTGGCCCCCTGGCCCGAGGACGGGTCGCGGGCCGACGGCCCTGTCGCCGTCGACGCCACCGACCGGCTGCTCCTCGACGAGGCGCACGCCCTGCTCGCGCATGCCGGGCCCGACGACGTCGTCGTCATCGGCGACCACTTCGGCGCCCTGACGGTCGGCGCCGCGGCTCTCGGCGTGCCCCGCGTGCGGCTTCACACCGATGCCGTCACCGCCGAGCAGGCCGTACTCGCGAACCTCCGGGCCGCGCAGGCCGGACCGCTGCAGGGTACGCAGCTCGACCTCGGCGTCCACGAGGGGCTCGAGCCCGCGCTGGTCCGCGGCGCCCGCGTGGTCCTGCTCCAGCTCCCCCGCTCGCTCGCCGAGCTCCAGGAGGTCGCCGAGCTCGTCGCGCGCGAGGCCGCCGACGACGTCGTCCTCCTGGCCGGCGGCCGCGTCAAGCACATGACGCACGGCATGAACGACGTGCTCGCGACCTGCTTCGCCGACGTGCGCGCGACGCTCGCACGCGGCAAGTCCCGCCTGCTGGTCGCCACGGGCCCGCGCCCCGCGGCGCGCGAGGCCGCCACGTCGTTCCCGGTCACGGCCGTGCTGCACGACGCCGAGCTGCTCGCTGCCGCGGATCTGCCGTCCGACGGCGCGGTCACCGTCGTCGCGCACGGCGGCGTGTTCGCAGGCCCGGCGCTCGACCTCGGCACGCGCGCCCTGCTGCGCACCGCGGACCGCTGGCCCGCCGCGGTCGATGCCGTCGACCTCGGCTCCGGCACCGGCCTGCTCGCCAGCGTGCTCGCCCTGCGCGACGCCGCCACGCGCGTCGTCGCGACGGACCGCTCCGCGGCGGCCACGGCGTCAGCGCGGGCGACGGCGGTGGCGAACGGCGTCGGCGAGCGCGTCACGGCGCTGCGCGACGACGTCGGCGCCGGCGAAGCCGACGCGAGCGCCGACCTGGTCGTCTGCAACCCGCCGTTCCACGACCGCGCGTCCGTCTCGACGGACGCGGCGCACCGCATGTTCGCGGCGGCGGCGCGCATTCTGCGGCCGGGCGGCGAGCTGTGGTGCGTGTACAACTCGGGGCTGCGCTACCGACCTGCGCTGGAGCGGACGGTGGGCCCGACGACGCAGGTGTCCCGCGACACCCGCTTCACGGTGACGCGCAGCGTCAGTCGCTGAGCCCTGGCTTGGCCGTGGCCGTCCGCGAGGCGGGCGATCGCTATGCTGCAAACGTTCGCAGCCGTGGCGCCGCAGCCACCCCTCTCCCGACCGAGGAGCACAGCACGATGACGCAGCCCTGGATCCTGCACGAGGACCGCGCCCTGCCGGCCGACCCCGTCACGCGGCCGATCGCACGCGAGGTCTACCAGGAGACCAAGGACCTGCCCATCGTCTCGATGCACGGCCACGTCCCCGTCGAGTGGTTCGCGGACGACACGCCGTTCCCGGACCCGGCCCAGCTGCTCGTGGTGCCGGACCACTACCTGCTGCGCATGATCGTCTCGCAGGGCCGGTACGGCCTGAACGAGCTGGGCGTCACCGCCGTCGACGGCTCGCTGCCGACCGAGTCCGACCCCCGGCTGATCTGGCGCCGCTTCTGCGAGCACTGGAAGTCGTTCCGCGGCACCCCCACCCGGTTCTGGACGGAGCACGAGCTCGTCAAGATCTTCGGCGTCACGCAGCGACCGTCGGCGGAGACCGCCGACGCGATCTACGACCGGATCGCCGCCGAGCTCGCGACGCCGGCCTTCCGCCCGCGCGCGCTGCTCGACCAGTTCGACATCGAGGTCATCGGCACGACCGACCCGGCCTGGGCGTCGCTCGAGCACCACCAGAGGCTCGCCGCCGAGGGCCTGGGCCAGCGCGTGCTGCCCACGTTCCGCCCCGACCCGCTGCTGCAGCTCGACAACCCGACGTTCACGCACGACGTGCTGGCCACGGGCGCGGCGGCCGGCGTCGAGGTGCGTGACTACCCCACCTACCTGGACGCGCTCCGCGCCCAGCGCCTGCGGTTCAAGGCCGCGGGCGCCCTCGCCACCGACCACGGCTGCGCCACCCCCGACACCACCCCGCTGCCCGACGACGACGCGGCCCGGCTGTTCGACGCCGCGTTCAACGGCCGCCCCGTCGCGGCGGAGCAGGTGACCGCGTTCGCCGCGCACATGCTGTTCCAGATGGCGCAGATGGCCACCGAGGACGGTCTGGTCATGCAGATCCACCCGGGCGTCGAGCGCGGGCACTCGCGCGAGATGACCCGGCGCTACGGCCCGGACAAGGGTTACGACATCCCGTTCGCCGTCGAGTACACGCGCTCGCTGCGGCCCATGCTCGAGGCGTTCGGTCATCACCCGAACTTCCGCACGATCGTCTTCACGCTCGACGAGGACGTCTACTCGCGCGAGCTCGCGCCGCTCGCGGGCGTGTACCCGGCGATGCGGCTGGGCGCCCCGTGGTGGTTCATCGACTCGCCCGAGGCGATGCGCCGCTTCCGCGAGACGGCCACGGAGACGGCGGGCTTCCTCAACCTGTCGGGGTTCGTGGACGACACGCGCGCGTTCTGCTCGATCCCGGCCCGTCACGACCTGGCCCGCCGCATCGACGCGGGCTACCTGGCGCGCCTGGTGGCCGAGCACCGCCTGGACCTGGACGAGGCGATCGACACGGCGAAGGACCTGGCCTACCACCTGCCGAAGCTGGCGTACGAGCCGCGCTGACCCCGGCCGTGGAGCGCGGCCAGAGAAGCGGGCCACGATGCACTGACAGGTCTGTAAGGAACCGCTACGTTCGGGTCCGTGCCGCTCGCCGAGCGGCACGGAACCCCGATCGAGGAGGAGTCGATGAGGACTCGCCACGTCGCCCCCGCGGGCGCGCTGACGCTCGCTCTGGTCGCGAGCGGCACCATCTCGCCAGCTTTCGGATCACCAGCCGACGCGGGGGAGGCCGGGGCCCACCCCGGCGACCCCGACTTCGGCCCCAACGTCACGTTCGTCGACCCGAGCTGGACCACCGACGAGATCAACGCCCTGCTCACGTCGGTCAACGACGAGGCGGAGTTCTCGCAGAACCGGCATCAGGTGTTCTTCGAGCCCGGCGTGTACGGCAGCGCCGCCGGCCAGAACGACCCGGCCACCGCGACTGACATAGTCAACGCGACCGTCGGCTACTACGAGGCCGTCGCCGGCCTGGGCGCCCAGCCGGGCGACGTCCTGCTCAACGGCGCGCTCCAGGTGAACCCGGTCGTCCGCTGCCCCAACAGCCCGTGGGCGTGCCAGGACCCCGGCTCGCTGACCAGGTTCTGGCGCTCGGTGTCCAACCTGGCGATCAACCCCATCCAGCGCGCCGTCGAGGACGACGCCGCGCTGCCGTTCCCAGCCGGCACGGCGGACCCGCACCAGCTGCGCTGGGCCGTCTCGCAGGCCGCGCCCATGCGACGCGTCGACATCCGCGGGAACCTCACGGTCTTCGGCCGGTTCGGCGAGTACGCCTCGGGTGGGTTCCTCGCCAACTCGCGCGTCACCGGGACTCTCGTGACCGGGTCGCAGCAGCAGTGGTACACGCGCAACTCCGCGGTCGGCACGTGGAACGGCGGCGTCTGGAACATGGTGTTCTCCGGCGTCGAGGGCGCTCCCGCCACCGACTTCGGACCGCGGCCCACCGGCGGCACAGGCAACAAGACCACGCTCGACACCACGCCGCTCAGCCGCGAGACCCCGTTCCTCTACCGGGGCGCCGACGGCACGCTGGCCGTGTTCGTGCCCAACGCCAGGCGTGACTCGCGCGGCGTGGACTGGTCGACGTCGCCGGACGCCGGGCAGTCGATCCCGATCGGCGACTTCTACGTGGCGCGCGCCGACCGCGACACCGCGCAGACCATCAACGCCCAGCTCGCGCGCGGCAAGCATCTGATCCTCACGCCGGGCGTCTACCGGCTGGACAAGCCGATCTCGGTCAAGCGTGACGACGCGGTGGTGCTCGGCCTCGGCTACGCCTCGCTCACCCCGACCAACGGGAACGCTGCGCTCGAGATCGCGGACGTCACGGGCGTGAAGGTCGCCGGCATCACCGTCGACGCCAACGTCCCCGAGTCCGACGTGCTCGTCCGGGTGGGGCCGCACAATGCCCACAAGTCCGACCCCGCAGACCCGACGACGCTCAGCGACGTGTTCGTGCGCGTGGGCGGGCCCTGGGCCGGCAAGGCGGTCACGTCGATCGAGGTCAACAGCGACGACGTGCTGCTCGACCACCTGTGGGCCTGGCGCGCCGACCACGGCCAAGGCGTGGGCTGGGACGTCAACACCGGCGCGCACGGCCTCGTCGTGAACGGCGACGACGTCGTGGCCACGGGCCTGTTCGTCGAGCACTTCCAGGCCAACCAGGTGCTGTGGAACGGCGAGCGTGGCACGACCGTCTTCTACCAGTCGGAGCTGCCCTACGACGTGCCGAGCCAGGCCGCGTGGAGCGACGGCGACCGGGCGGGGTTCGCGTCCTACCGGGTGGCCGACGGCGTGCAGACGCACACGGCGTACGGGCTCGGCGTGTACTCGTTCTTCAACCAGGGCGTGGACATCCGTGAGGCGTCGGCGATCCAGACGCCCGTCGCGCCGGGGATCGCGTTCCGCTCGATGACGAGCGTGTTCCTCAACGGCTCGGGCGGCATCGAGCACGTCATCAACGACACGGGCGCCCCGGCAGTGGGCTCGTTCGCGAGCCCGCAGGTGGTGGCCTACCCGGCCCCGTAACGCCGGAGCCCGGCGCCGCGCCGGCGACGGGCGAAGGGCGACGGTTGTGGGACTCTGCGGCTCCGGTTATCGGGGCGGATAACCGGAGCCGCAGAGTCCCACAACAGAGGGGGTGGGGGTGGGGGTGGGGGTGTGCGTCAGCGGACGCCGACCACGTCCACCACGAAGACCAGCGTGTCGGTGCCGCGGATGCCGGCCTGGGGGGCGCCGCGCATGCCGTAGCCGTGCTCCGGCGGGATCGAGAGGAGCACGCGGTCGCCCACGTTGCGGCCGACCAGGCCCTTGTCCCAGCCGCCGATGACGGCGCCGACGCCGATCGGGAAGTCGATGGTGGCGCCACGGTCGTAGCTGTTGTCGAAGACGTGGCCGCCCCACGTCTGGCCGAGGTAGTTGACGACGATCGTGCGGCCGGCCTCGACGACGGGGCCGGTGCCCTCCTCGAGGACCTGCACCTGCAGGCCGGCGGGGGCGCCGCCGTCGGGGAACGTGAGCTGGGGCTTGTCGCCGAAGCTGCCGGAGGCGGTGGGGAGCGTGGTCACGAGGGGTACCTCTCGTCGGGGACGGAACCCGCACAGCCTACGAGCGTCGGGGCGGGGGCATCGCCGCGAGCGTCCGCGCTGGCCCGCGGTCGACGAGCGTGTGCACGCTGGGGACATGAAGCCCGAAGCCAACCGCGGTTCGCACGAGGCGGCTCCCGTCGGGTCCTCGCCCGGCATGACGCCGGACAGCCGCAGCCCGTTCCCGGCGATCGCCGACTACGGGTTCCTGTCCGACTGTGAGACCAACGCCCTCGTGGCGCCGTCGGGCGCGGTCGAGTGGATGTGCGTCCCACGCCCCGACTCGCCCAGCATGTTCAGCGCGATCCTCGACCGCGGCGCGGGCCTGTTCCGCGTCGGCCCGTATGGGGTGCGCGTGCCCGTGGCCCGCCGCTACCTGCCGGGCACGCTCGTGCTCGAGACCACGTGGCAGACGTCGACGGGCTGGCTCGTGGTGCGTGACGCCATGGTCATGGGGCCGTGGCACCACACCACCACACGCTCGCTGACGCATCGCCGCACCCCCACCGACGACGACGCGGAGCACCTCATGCTGCGCACGGTGAAATGCGTCTCCGGCACGGTCGACCTCGAGGTGGTGTGCGAGCCCCGGCCCGGCTACGGCCGTGACGCCGCGTGGTGGGAATACGAGGGCGAGGGCTATGACACGGCAGTGGCCCGCCCCGACGCCGCACCGGCCGCAGAGGGCGCCGCGCCCCCCGCCCTGCGGCTGAGCTCGAGCCTGCGCATCGGCCTGGGCGAGGGCCGCGCGAACGCCCGCAGCCGCATGACCGAGGGCGACCAGCAGTTCATCGCGCTCACCTGGGGCGAGGAGCCGCCGCCTGCGTCGTGGGCCGACGCCGCGGACGCGATGTGGCGCACCGAGCAGTTCTGGCGCGGCTGGATCACCCAGGGCGTCTTCCCCGACCACCCGTGGCGAACCTATCTGCAGCGCTCGGCGCTCACGCTCAAGGGACTCACCTACGCGCCCACGGGCGCGCTCGTCGCGGCCGCGACCACGTCCCTGCCCGAGACCCCCCAGGGCCCGCGCAACTGGGACTACCGGTACTCATGGGTCAGGGACTCGACCTTCGCGCTCTGGGGGCTGTACACGCTCGGCCTGGACCGCGAGGCGAACGACTTCTTCGCGTTCATCCAGGACGTCTGCCACGACGACCTCCAGGTCATGTACGGCGTGGGCGGCGAGCAGCGGCTCGACGAGTCCGAGCTCGAGCACCTGTCGGGCTACGAAGACGCTCGGCCCGTGCGGATCGGCAACGCGGCCTACGAGCAGAGCCAGCACGACGTCTGGGGCGCGGTGCTCGACTCCGTGTGGGTGCACGCGAAGTCGCGCGACCAGCTGCCCGAGTCGGTGTGGCCGCTGCTGCGGCGTCAGGTCGAGGAGGCCGTGCAGCACTGGCACGAGCCAGACCGCGGCATCTGGGAGGTGCGCGGCGAGCCGCAGCACTTCACCTCGAGCAAGCTCATGTGCTGGGTGGCGCTGGACCGCGGCGCGCGCCTGGCCCGCCTGTACGACGCCCCGGACTACGCGGAGCAGTGGCAGAAGGTCGCGGACGAGATCCGTGCAGACATCCTCGCCCAGGGCGTCGACGACCGCGGCGTGTTCGTCCAGCGCTACGGCTCCGACGCCCTGGACGCGTCCCTGCTGCTGGTGCCCCTGCTGCGGTTCCTGCCGTCCGACGACGAGCGCGTCGTCGCGACCGTGCGCGCCATCGCCGACGAGCTCACCGCGGACGGGCTGGTGCTGCGCTACCGCGTCGACGAGACCGACGACGGCCTGCAGACCGAGGAGGGCGCGTTCACGATCTGCTCGTTCTGGCTCGTCTCCGCGCTCGTCGAGATCGGTGACCTCGACCGGGCCCGCTCCCTGTGCGAGCGGCTGCTGGGCTACGCGAGCCCGCTCAGCCTGTATGCCGAGCAGATCGACACCCGGACGGGTCGGCACCTAGGCAACTTTCCGCAGGCGTTCACGCACCTGGCGCTGATCAACGCCGTCATGCACGTGATCCGCGCCGAGGGGACGCGCGGCGAGGGGTTCCACTTCGAGGCCGCCCACCGCGCGCCCTGAGCCCATCCGCCCTGCCCCACGCGCCTTGCGACGTCAGCGGGCCAGGAACCCCAGCACGTCGTGCCGCGTGAGCACGCCCACCGGGTTGCCGTCCTCGACCACGAGCAGCGCATCGGCGTCGTGGAGCGCGTCGCGCACCGCGTCGATGCCCTCGCCGGTGCCGACCAGGGGGAAACCCTCCTCCATGTGGGCGCTGACGGGGTCCGTGAGGCCCGCGCGGCCGCTGAACACCAGGTCCAGCAGCGCCCGCTCGGTGACCGCCCCGGCTACCTCGCCGATCTTCACCGGCGGCTCGGCCACCACCACGGGCATCTGCGAGACGCCGTACTCGCGCAGCATCTCGATGGCGTCGTGCACCGTGTCCGTCGGGTGCGCGTGCACGAGCTGGGGCATGTCGCCGGCCTTCGAGCGCAGCACGTCGCCCGCGGTCACGCCCGCCGACGCGTCGAGGAACCCGTACGAGCGCATCCACGCGTCGTCGAAGATCTTCGACATGTAGCCGCGGCCGGAGTCGGGGAGCAGCACCACGATGACGGCCTTCGCGGCAGCCTCGGGGTCCTCGTCCTCGAGCCGGCGCGCCACGCGCAGCGCGGCCGTCACGGCCATGCCGCACGAGCCGCCGACCAGCAGCGCCTCCTCGCGAGCGAGCCGACGCGTCATCGCGAACGAGTCCGCGTCGGTCACGGCGATGACCTCGTCCGGCACGGTCGGGTCGTAGGCCGCGGGCCAGAAGTCCTCGCCCACGCCCTCGACCAGGTAGGGCCGCCCGTCCCCGCCCGAGTAGACCGAGCCGGCCGGGTCGACGCCCACCACCTGCACGCGGCCGCCGTCGGCGTCCGGCCGGGACTTTGAGGCATCGTGCAGGTATCGCCCGGTGCCCGTGATGGTGCCGCCCGTCCCGACGCCCGCGACGAAGTGCGTGAGGCGCCCGTCGGTGTCGGCCCAGATCTCCGGCCCTGTGGACTCGTAGTGCGACGCCGGCCCGTTGGGGTTGGCGTACTGGTTGGGCTTCCACGCCCCGGGGATCTCACGCACCAGCCGGTCGCTGACCGAGTAGTACGAGTCGGGGTCGTCGGGCGGCACCGCCGTCGGGGTCACGACGACGCGAGCACCGTAGGCGGCGAGCACGTCGCGCTTGTCCTTGCTGACCTTGTCGGGGCACACGAACACGCACTTGTATCCCTTGCGCTGGGCGACGAGCGCCAGGCCGACGCCGGTGTTGCCCGACGTCGGCTCGACGATCGTGCCGCCGGGCCTCAGCTCCCCCGACGCCTCGGCGGCCTCGATCATCTTCAGCGCGATGCGGTCCTTGACGGAGCCGCCCGGGTTGAAGTACTCGACCTTGGCGAGGATGGTCGCGGACAGGCCCGCGGTGACGGACGTGAGGCGCACCAGAGGGGTGCGGCCTACCAGCTCGGAGACGTGCTCTGCGTAGCGCATGCCCCCATGCTTAGTCGCGGCCCTGGAGGATTGCCAGCAGGCGCAGGAACTCCAGGTACAGCCACACCAGCGTCACGAGCAGGCCGAACGCCGCCGCCCACGCGTACTGCGCCGGAACACCCTGGTCGACACCGCGCTTGATCGAGTCGAAGTCGACGATCAGCGAGGCCGCTGCGAGGCCGACGGCCACGAGGCCGACGACGACGCCGAGGGGACCCCCGCGAGCACCCGCACCGCCGAGCACGCCCGTCCACACGAGCACTAGGTTGACGAGCTGGAAGCCGAGGAAGCCGACCAGCGCGATCACGAGCCAGCGCGTGAACTTGGGCGTCACGCGCACGCGGCCCGACTTGTACAGGAACAGCGCGGCCGCGAACGTCACCATGGTGGCGACCACCGCCTGGGCGACCAGGCCGGAGATCGGCTGCCCGTTGGCGGTGACGTTCTCGAACGCATACGAGATGCCGCCCAGGAACACGCCCTGCGCGATCGCGTACAGCGTGATCAGCACGGGGCTGGGCTGCCGCTTGAACGCGTTGATGAGGCCGAAGACAAGCCCGACGATCATGCCGAGAGGCCAGATCTGCGGGGCCAGCTGCCACGTCGCCGCCGCGACCACCACGAGCACGGCCAGCAGGCCGCCCGTCTTGATGATCACGTCGTCGTACGTCAGGCGCTTGGTGTCCGCCGTCGTCGCCGAGGGCGCGTTGTACAGGTTCTCCAGCGAGGCAGCGTCCGCGGTCTGCGCGCCGTACCCACCGGCCTGGTACGCCGTCTGGCCGTACTGCGGCTGCTGCGCCGGGGCACCGTAGCCCGGGGCCTGGCGCGTGCCGACGCCGCCGGCCGCCGGGCGGCGCGCGCCATCGCGGTGCGGCTCGCCGAACACGTCGCTGTTCGAGAAGTAGGGGTTGCTCACGAGCTCCTCCTGGTCCGGCCCGGTCCGGGCCCCTGCGTCCTTCGCCTTGTCCCCTGTGCCAACGCCGTCGGGGACCGAGCGGTTCCCATCTTCGCCGCACCGGGGCCCTATGCGCCACGAGAGGGCGACATCTGTGGACAGTTCCAGGGTGGGATCAGGGTTTACCCCGTGCCGGGCGGTGGCGTGGGGCCCTAGGCTCGTGGGCATGATCGAGGCACACGGCCTGACCAAGCGTTACGGCCCCAAGACCGCCGTCGACGACATCACCTTCAACGTCCGCCCCGGCATCGTCACCGGCTTCCTCGGCCCCAACGGCGCTGGCAAGTCCACGACGATGCGCATGATCATGGGCCTCGACAGGCCCACGGCCGGCTCGGTGACCGTCAACGGACGTCCCTACGCACAGCTGAAGTCCCCGCTCACCCAGGTGGGCGCCCTGCTCGAGGCACGCGCGGTGCACCCGGGCCGATCCGCCGTCCAGCACCTGCGGGTGCTCGCGGCCACGCACGGCCTCCCCGCGCAGCGGGTCCACGAGGTCATCGAGCTCACGGGGCTCGAGTCCGTCGCAAGCAAGCGCGTCGGCGGGTTCTCGCTCGGCATGGGCCAGCGCCTGGGCATCGCGTCCGCGCTGCTCGGCGACCCGGGCACGCTCATCCTCGACGAGCCGGTCAACGGCCTCGACCCCGAGGGCGTGCTCTGGGTCCGCAACCTCGCCCGCTACCTCGCCGGCCAGGGCCGCACGGTGTTCCTGTCGTCGCACCTCATGAGCGAGGTCGCCCTCACGGCCGACCACGTCATCGTCATCGGCCGGGGCAAGATCCTCGCCGACTCGCCCGTCAAGGAGTTCGTCGACGGCGCCTCGCGTGGCGCCGTGCGCGTGCGCACGCCCGGCGCGGTCGCGCTGCGCGCCGCGATCGAGCGCGCGGGCGGCACCGTCGTCGTGCTCGACGACGCCGCGACGGCCGGCGCCGACGCCACTGAGGCCGGGACGCTCGAGGTCTCCGGCATCGAGGCCCCGGCGATCGGAGAGCTCGCGCTCACCGCCGGGGTCGCGCTCCACGAGCTCACGCCGGTCTCGTCCACGCTCGAGCAGGCCTACATGGAGCTGACGGCCGACTCCGTCGAGTACCGCACCGAGGACCCGACGCACGTCGACGGAACCTCCGCCGCCCCCGCCGCCACCACGACCACGGGAGAGCCGCGATGAGCACCCTGTCCCCCGCCCGCCCCACGTTCACATCCCCGTTCGCGGACGCGAAGGTCACCTTCCCCCACCTGCTGCGCTCGGAGTGGCGCAAGCTGTGGAGCCTGCGCTCCACGTGGTGGGTGCTGGGCGTGACCGTGGTGATCATGATCGGCTTCGCGCTGATCTTCTCGCTCGCGTTCACGAACTTCGTCAGCGGCAACCCTGACGCGGCCCAGGGCGTCCAAGAGGCCGGTGGCATCCCGCCGACCACATTCGTGACGGCGGGCTACTCGTTCGGCGCGCTCGTCGCCGCGTCGCTCGGCGCGATCGCCATGACCGGCGAGTACTCGACGGGCCAGATCCGCGCGACGCTGTCCGCCGCCCCCGCGCGTCTGCCCGTCCTGTGGGCCAAGCTCACGATGATCGCCCTCGTCGTCTTCGTCGTCATCGCGGTGTCGACGGCGGTGGCCTACCTCGTGACACAACCGATCCTGTCGTCGCACGACATCAACGTGGACCTCTCCGACAGCGAGCAGCTGCGCGCGCTGATCGGCACCCCGCTGTATGTCACGGTGGTCGCACTCTTCGCGGTGGCCGTCGGCGCACTCATCCGCAGCACGCCCGGCGCGATCGTCACCGTCGTCGCGCTGTTCTTCCTGGTGCCGAGCATCATCGGCACGATCGCCTCCGCCACGAGTGCCAGCTGGGCCGAGAACCTCAACAAGTGGCTGCCGAGCTCGGCCGGCGAGCGCATCATCACCGCCTTCAGCGGTGGCAGCGCCCCCGGCGGCCCGAACGGCGGGCCCGGCAGTTCGCTGCCGCTGTTCGACGCGTGGCCCGGCTTCGCGGTGCTGTGCGCCTACACGGCGGTGCTGATCGTGGCCGCGGCGTTCGTCATCAAGCGCCGCGACGCGTGACGGCACGCACGGCCGCCGAGGCCTGACGATGGACCGCGAGCTGGTCACCCGCGCACGAGCGGGTGACCAGCTCGCGTTTGCGCGGCTGGTCGAGCCCTACCGCCGTGAGCTGCACGTGCACTGCTACCGGATCCTCGGCTCGTTCGCCGACGCCGAGGACGCCCTGCAGGAGACGCTCCTCGCCGCCTGGCGGGGGCTGCCCGGGTTCGAGGGGCGGGCGTCGGTGCGCACCTGGCTGTACACGGTGGCCACGAGCCGCTGCCTGGTCGCGCTGCGGACGGCCCGGCGTCGCCCGCGCGTCGACTGGCCGCCGCCGGGCGCCGCGCTGCCCGCGGCGAACCAGACGTTCGAGCCGACCTGGCTCGAGCCGTACCCGGACGCGGTGCTGGGGCCGGTCGCTGCCGCGCCCGACGACCCCGAGGCCCGCTACACCGCGCGCGAGTCGATCTCGCTGGCGTTCGTCACGGTTCTCCAGCTTCTGCCGCCGCGACAGCGTGCGGCCCTCGTGCTGCGCGACGTCCTCGGCTTCCACGCGCGCGAGGTCGCACAGATGCTCGACGCGACGGAGGAGTCGGTCACCAGCGCGCTCAAGCGCGCCCGGGCGACGCTCGACCGGGAGGTCCGGTCCGACGGCCGCCCAGCCCCGCCCGACGCCGGCTCGCCCGAGGAGCGCCGTCTCGTCGCCGAGCTGACCCGCGCGTACGAGTCCGCTGACGTCGCAAGGCTCGTCGCGCTGCTCACCGACGACGTCCGGCTGACCATGCCTCCGATCCCATTGGCTTACGTCGGCCGTGACCCGGTGGCGGAGTTCATGGCGGCGTTCGTCTTCAGGCCCGGCACCAGGTTCGACGCCCGGCCCACGCGGGCGAATGGCCAGCCCGCGCTTGCCCTCGCGCTGGTGGGGACACCGGGCGCCCCGCACGAGCCGCGCGGCCTCATGGTCTTCACGCTTTCGGGTAGCCAGGTGCGCGAGCTCACGCGGTTCGAGGTCGCCGCGCTCGGCCCGTTCGGACCCGACGCGACCCTCGCATAGCGGGACTGCGCCCAGTTCCGGAGGCGGGCGGTATCGGTACGGGCGTCAGTACCCGCAAGCCCGATTCGTCGGGCCGCAGCACCAAGGAGCCCACCATGACCAAGACCGTGAACCCGCCCGTCGTCGACGCGGCCGCAGTCGCCCTCGCGACGGCACACCTGCTCGCCGCCACGGACGGCGACCTCGCCGGCGCTCGCCGCCACGTGGCCGACGGAGTGCAGTGCTGGGTCAACGACGTCCACCTGGACGGCATCGAGCCCTACATGGAGGGCCTGGCCCAGTTCTCCGCAGCCCTCGAGCCCGGTGGCCTGCGGGTCGTCGCCGCCCTTGGCGACGACCGACGTGCCGTGATCCTGACCGAGCACATGCCCGTGGGCGCGCCGTCGCCGTTCCCGTCGGCGCGCACCATCGAGCTCGACGCCGACGGGAGGATCGTCCGGGAGCGGGTCGTCTTCTTCGACACCGACATGTGACGACACCCGCGCCGCGGTCCAGAAGCGCGACCCGCTCCCTGGGCGAGCGGAGGAGGGCGGGCACCAGCACGGGCGCCCGCCCTCGTCGTCACGCCGGACCGGCTCCGGCGCGCACCGCAGCGGCCGTCTCGAGGACGGCGGCCTCCACCGACCGGCCACGCCGGGCAGCCCGGCGCGCCGCTCGGGCGTTCGACACCACGATGCCGACGAGCATGAGCACGCCGACGCCACCGCGCGATGCATGGTTCCGGCGCGTCATAACCTTGCCGACGTGATGCACGCCGCCCTTTCCCCGGCCGTCCGGGGCTCCCTGACCAGCGCGCTCGCCGCGCAACGCCATTCCGGGCGGCTGCCCGCAGCGTCCGCGGCCGTGGCCCGCGCTGGCGGCGTGGCGTGGGCGGGAGCGGACGGCGTCGTCGGGACGTCGGGCGAGGCCGTGGGGCCGGAGCACGCGTTCCGGGTCGGGTCGATCACCAAGACGATGGTGGCGGTCGCCGTGATGCGGCTCGTCGAGGCGGGCGCGGTCGCGCTGGAGGACGACGTCGGCATGCACCTGCCCGACGCGCCGGCGCCGGGCGCGACGCTCGCGCACGTGCTCTCCCACACGGCGGGCCTGCCCGCCGAGCCGGACGGCCCGTGGTGGGAGCGTGCGGGCGGACGCTCGTGGGAGCAGGTGACCCGGCACTCCACGCTCACGCCGCCGGGCGACCGGTTCCACTACTCGAACATCGGTTTTGCGGTGCTCGGCCGCCTGCTCGAGGTCGTCCATGGGCAGCCGTGGGACGCCGTGCTGCGCGACGGCGTGTGGCTCCCGCTCGGGATGACGTCGACGGGGCGGGTTCCCACGGGGCCGGACGTGACGGGGTACGCCGTGCACCCGCACGCCGACCTGGTGCACGCCGAGCCCGTGCCGGGGTACGCCGCGATGGGCGCGGCCGGTGAGGTGTGGTCGACGCCGTCGGACCTGGCGCGGTTCGGGTCGTGGCTGGTGGCCTCCGGGCCCCGGGGGGCCTGGTCGGCGGACGACGACGAGCTCGTGCTGCCCGTGGCGGCGCGGCGGCGCATGTGCACCCCGCGCGTGCTGCGCGACGAGCCCGACGCCGCCTGGACCGCCGCGTACGGGCTGGGCGTCATGGTCTGGGACTCCGAGCGTGGCAGCGGAGACCCTGTCGGCGCGGCGCGCGAGGCGGAGACGGAGGAGGAGGCGGCCCACCGCCGCCGTCGGACGGCGGGGCACGGCGGCTCGGTGCCCGGCTTCCAGGCGGGGCTGCGCGCCGACACGGCGACGGGCGACGTCGTCGCCATGTGCGTCTCCTCGACCGCGGGGGCGTACGACCCGGTCGCGCTGCTCGACGTGCTCGACGCGGCGGAGCCCTGGACCCCGCCGGGCGAGGACGACGGCGTCGCGGCGGAGACACTCGACCTGGCGGGGACCTGGTACTGGGGCCCGGCACCATTCACGCTGCGGGTGCGGCGCGACGGGCTGCTGGAGCTGACGGCCCGCGGCGGGCGCGGCACGGTGTTCGCGCCGTCGCGAGAGCCGGGCGCGTGGGTCGGGGTCGAGGGCGGCTACTGGCTGGGCGAGACGCTGCGCCCGGTCGAGCGCGACGGGCGCACCGTCGCGCTCGACGTCGGGACGTTCTGCTTCACGCGGAGTCCCTACGCCCCCGAGGCGGACCTTCCGGGCGGGCCGGACCCGGACGGCTGGCGGCCCCTCCCCACGCGGTAGGGGTCAGGTCGCCGCCATCGCCTCTTCCGGGGTGGCCTCCACCGCCTCGACCTCCGCCGCCGACGCGGCGGCCGTGATGCGGCGGCCGAAGATGACGAGGATGCCGAGCGCGAGGCCCACGCCCCAGCCGGTGAACACGAGGCCGAGCGGCACGACGCCGAGCCCCAGCGCCACGGGTCCGTACCCGAGCACGGTGAAGAACACGAAGTTGTAGGTGGCGACGACGATCGCCACGATCACGAACGCCGGGCGCCGGAACGCGGCGAACGAGCGACGCACGGTCAGCGGTGCCGGGCGCTCGGCCGGTCCTTGAGCTTGGTCAGCGACAACACGAGGGCGCCGATCATGAACACGCCGCACGTGAAGAAGGGCACCCGCCACGAGATCTGGCCCAGCAGGCCGCCGATGAGCGGACCGAGCGGGAGGCCCAGGCCGAGGCAGGTCTCGTAGAGCTCGACGACCCACGCGCGGTCCTTGGCGAAGGCGATGAGCAGCACCATCGCGGTGGCGAAGAACCCCGTCGAGATGGTCACCGGGATCATGAAGATCGCCATGACCGCGATGTACGCGGTGAACAGCAGCTCGATCTGCCACGTCGTCGCGGCGGAAAGAGGTCGACGGTGAGTGCCCCCGCCGGGACTCGAACCCGGACTCGGCCGGGTTTAAGCCGGCTGCCTCTGCCAGTTGGGCTACGGGGGCCCGGCGTCGTCGGCCACGGGGCCGCAGACGCCAGGAGCACCCCACGCCGGGGCGTGCGGTGCTCCTGACAGCGTACGGAACGGGTTACTTGCCCGTCGCGGCTTCCACCGGCTGGCCCTCGGCGGCCGTCTCGGCTGACGACTCCGCCTTCTGCTCGATCTTGGTTCCGAGCGGCGCCGGCGGCACGGCCGCCTTGCGGAACTCGTCGCGCGGGTCGTGCACCGAGCCGAGCGAGATGATCTCGCGGCCCATGGCGAACTGGCCCATCCAGCCGATGATGATGCGGATCTTGCGGTTGCCCGTCGGCATCGCCATCACGTGGTAGCTGCGGTGCGCGGCCCACGCCAGGAAGCCGCGCAGCTTGAGGAAGCCGAACAGCTCCGCGACGCCCTTGTACATGCCGAGCGAGGCGACCACACCGACGCTCTTGTGCGCGTACTCCTCGGCGGGCTTGCCCGCGCGCTTCGCGACGATGTTGTCGGCCAGCTTCTTGGCCTCACGGATCGCGTGCTGGGCGTTCGGCGGGCAGAACTTGCCCGGGTTCAGCACGTCCGGCACGGCGGCGCAGTCGCCCGCGGCCCACGCGTCGGCGACGATCGCGCCGTCCTCCGTCGCGACCTCGAGCGTCGGCAGCACGATGACGCGGCCGAGCTTGTCGATCGGCAGGTCCGAGGCGTCCTTGAGCACCGGGTTCGCCTTGACGCCCGCGGTCCACACGATCGTGTCGGACTCGAACTCCACACCGGTCGACGTCTTGACGTGCCCGTCGACGCACGAGCTGAGGAACGTGTTGAGGTGGAACTCGATGCCGCGCTTCTTCATCTCCTCGAGGGCCCACTCACCCATGGGCTCGGAGACCTCGGGAAGGATGCGGCCCGAGCCCTCGATCATGACGAAGCGCAGGTCGGAGGGGTCGATCGTGGCGTAGTTGCGCGTCGCGTAGCGCGCCATGTCCTCGATCTCGGCGATCGCCTCGACTCCGGCGAAGCCGCCGCCGATGAAGGTGAACGTCAGCATGCGCTTTCGCAGGTCGGCGTCCCAGGTGGACGAGGCGACGTCCATGCGGTTGAGCACGTGGTTGCGGACCGCGATGGCCTCCTCCACGTTCTTGAAGCCGATGGCCGACTCCGCGAGGCCCGGGATGGGCAGCGTGCGTGAGACCGAGCCGAGGCCGACGACCACCTCGTCGTACGAGACCTCGTACGGCTCGCCCGCCTCGGGCTGGATGGTGATGCGCTTGGCACCGTGGTTGATCTGCGTGACCTTGCCCTGCAGCACGTCGACGCCCTTGAGGGCCCAACGGTGCGGCGCGACGACGTCGCGGGCCTCGATCGAGCCCGCGCCGGCCTCGGGGAGGAAGGGCGCGTAGGTCATGTACGGGCGGGGGTCGACGACGACGATCGCGGCGTCGCTCTTCTTCAGCTTCTTGCGCAGACGCCGGGCGACGTAGAGACCGACGGAGCCACCGCCGAGCACCACGATGCGCGGCACCTTGCGGGCGCGAGGCGACCCAGCCGCCTCCTGGGCAGGGGTGACCGAGGTCAGGTCGTTCTGAGGCATGGGTGAAGTCTACGTCGGGACTTTGGTCCGCTCGTCAAACGTCTTGCAGATCACCACCAGACGGGCCGACGGTGAGCGCAGCACCCCAGCCCTAACCACTCAGACGACCACGGCATGGTCTGCGGCCGCGCCCACCACGGGCCTGAGCTGCCTGAGAGGCGTCAGCGGATCGACAGCGCGATGCCGTCCAGGATGTCGTGCTCACTCGTGAGCACGTGGGTCAGCGCTCCGCCCGCGGCAGCGACGTCGTCGCGCACGCGCCGCACCACCTCGCCCCAGACCAGCGCCCCCGCCCCGATGACGTCGGCACGGCCGGGCTGCAGGAACCCGAGCGCGAGGCGCTCGTCGCGGGTCATGGCGAGCAGCCGGTCGCAGGTGGCGAGGACGTCGTCGACGGCGAGCTGCGCGCCGTCGACCGCGCTTCGGTCGTAGGCCCGCAGCCCCAGGGCGCACGCCGTGACGGACGTCACCGAGCCGGCGAGGCCCACGAGCGTCGTCGTGCGGCCCAGCGGCACGACGGCGGCCGCGGCGTCCAGGGCGGCGTGCACGTCGGCGCGGGCGGCCGCGACCTCGTCGGCCGTCGGCGGGTCGGAGCGGAGGTGCCGCTCGTGGAGACGGACGGAGCCGACGTCCATCGACAGCGCGGCCTCGGGTGCCGCCTCGCCGAGCACCAGCTCCGTGGAGCCGCCGCCCAGGTCGACCACGAGGTACGGGCCGGAGTGCGTCGCGCCGACGACGCCGGTCGCACCCCGGAAGGAGAGCTGCGCCTCCTCGTCGCCCGAGACGACCTCGGCGTCGACGCCGATCGCCTCGCGGATCCCCGCGAAGAACGCGTCGCGGTTGCGAGCGTCGCGGGTGGCCGACGTCGCGACGAACCGGACCTTCCCGGCGCCCGTCGCGGCCACGACCTGCGCGTACTCGCGGGTCACGGCGAACGTGCGCTCCAGCGCCTCCGGCGCGAGCTCGCCCGTGCGGTCCACGCCCTGGCCGAGCCGCACGATCGTCGTACGGCGGTCGACCTCCGTCAGCGTGCCGTCCGCAGCGACGTCTGCGACGAGGAGGCGGAGCGAGTTGGTACCGCAGTCGACGGCGGCGACGCGGCGGGCGGAGGGCCCGGCGGGGTGGGAGGCGGGAACGTGCTGAGTCACCGGGACACCCTCTCACCGCGCACCGACGCGAGAGCCCGCGAAGCCGCCGCCGCGGGTATGACGTTGGCCCGCGTCAGCAGGTGCAGCGGTCGCGGCGCCAGGTCGGGGCGGCCAGCGCCAGGGTCTCCTCGCCGAGCGGGTTGATGCCCGGGCGTGCGAGCGCGTGGCCCATGAGGACGTGCAGGCACTTGACGCGCGTCGGCATGCCACCGGCGGAGATGCCGTCGATCTCGTCGACGTGGCCCAGCTCCTCGCGGTCGGCGAGGTACGACTCGTGCGCCTTCCGGTACGCCGCGGCCAGCGCGGCGTCCTCGGTGAGGCGCTGCGACATCTCCTTCATCACACCGCTCCCCTCCAGGGTCGACGCCGCGGCGACGGCACCCGGGTGGGTGAGGTAGTACGTCGTCGGGAACGGCGTGCCGTCAGGCAGGCGGGGGGCCGTGCGGACCACGAGCGGGCGGCCGCAGACGCAGCGGGCGGCGATGCCGACGACGCCGCGCGGCTCGCGCCCGAGCTGCTCGGCGAGCACCTCGAGATCGGCGGGAGTGACGTCGGTCGGGTTCTCGGGGACGGGGTGGCTCACTGGCCGATTGTCTCAGACGGCACCTTGGCCGCCCCGCCGCCGTCGGCAGCGCCGGGCTGCGCCGCGCCCGGCTCGTCCGCCGGCCCGTCCGCGACTTGCACGGAGTCCCACAGGGCCGCGTACCACGGCGTGCCGGCGCCCGACTCCGTGCCGACGACGCCGGCCTCGACGGGCTTGCCCGTCACCGGGTCGACGTCGTCGACCACCGTGTCGCCACCGATGGTGCGCCACACGCGGTCGCCGGGCATGACGAAGTGCAGCTTCTCGCGCGCCTGGCCCTCGATGTACGCGTTGTCGTCCCAGCGGTGGAGCTCGCTCTGCAGGCGGTCCGCTTCCGCGTGCTCCGCGTCGAGCTGGGAGCGCAGCTGGTGCAGCTCCATCGACTGCTGGACGGCGGCGCGGACCGTGGGCACCAGCAGCACGGCCGCGATCAGCACGACGACCGTGAGGACCAGCAGCCGCACGGTCAGGACCTCGGGCAGCACGAGGCCGTTGCGTGAGCGCCGCCGCGCGTCGCGGGCCGGGCCGGCGGGCCGGTTGAGGATCGCGCGCGCCCCCTTGCCACGGGCCGACGCCGGCACCGAGCCGTTGGCGGTCGCGCGCGCCCGGGGGGCGGTGGGGCGGGCTGCCGAGCCGCGGCCACCGGACGCCGTCGAGCCACGGCCACCGGACGCCGTCGAGCTGGGCTGGGACGCCGCGCCGCGCGGCTGCGCCGTCGAGCGCCCGCCAGACGCTCCCCCACGTGCGCCGGGCCGGGAGGCCGGCCGCTGGGCAGAGGACGAGGCGGGACGACGAGCAGGCACGCCCCGATTCTGCCGACCCGGACCCCGGTCTCGGGGGACGCGCCTCGGCGCGCCCCCTCCGCGCAGACGACGACGGCGGGCCGCCCCTCCGGAGAGGGACGGCCCGCCGTCGTCGTTCAGGTGGTCTCGACGAGCTCGACCGCCGGATGCGTGCTCAGCCCTTGAAGCGCGGGAAGGCGCTGCGACCGGCGTAGACGCCGGCCTCGTCGAGGGCCTCCTCGATGCGGAGGAGCTGGTTGTACTTGTTGATGCGCTCGCCACGAGCCGGGGCGCCGGTCTTGATCTGGCCGGCGTTGGTGGCGACCGACAGGTCGGCGATCGTCGTGTCCTCGGTCTCGCCCGAGCGGTGCGAGGTCATCGTGGTGAAGCCGTTGCGCTGGGCCAGCGTGACGGCGTCGAGCGTCTCGCTCAGCGTGCCGATCTGGTTCAGCTTGACCAGCAGCGAGTTGGCCGACTTCTCCTGGATGCCGCGGGCAAGACGCTCCGGGTTGGTGACGAACAGGTCGTCGCCGACGACCTGGACCTTGTCGCCGACCTCGGTGACGAAGGCCGACCAGGCGGCCCACTCGTCCTCGGACAGCGGGTCCTCGATCGAGACGATCGGGTAGTTGGCGACCATGTTCGCGTAGAGGGCGATCATGTCCTCGGTCGAGTGGACCTCGCCGTTCTTGAAGCGGTACGCGCCGTCCTTGAAGAACTCGGTCGCGGCCACGTCCATGGCGATGGCGATGTCGGAGCCCGGCGTGAAGCCGGTCTTCTCGATGGCCTCCATGATGAGGTCGAGGGCAGCGCCGTTCGAGGGCAGGTCGGGGGCGAAGCCGCCCTCGTCGCCGAGACCCGTCGCGAAGCCCTTGGCCTTGAGGACCGACTTGAGGGCGTGGTAGACCTCCGCGCCGGAGCGCAGGGCCTCCTTGAAGGTGGCCGCGCCGATCGGGGCGATCATGAACTCCTGGAAGTCCACGGTCGAGTCGGCGTGCGAGCCACCGTTGAGGATGTTCATCATCGGGACCGGCAGCACGTGGGCGTTCGGGCCGCCCACGTAGCGGAACAGGTCGAGGCCGGCCGACTTGGCGGCGGCCTTGGCGACGGCGAGCGAGACGCCGAGGATCGCGTTCGCGCCGAGCTTGCCCTTGTTCGGGGTGCCGTCGAGGTCGATCAGCGTCTGGTCGATCAGGCGCTGCTCCTCGGCGTCATAACCGATGAGCTCGGGGGCGATGTCGTCGATGACGTGGTTGACGGCCTGCTCCACGCCCTTGCCGAGGTAACGGCCCTTGTCGCCGTCACGCAGCTCCACCGCCTCGAAAGCGCCGGTCGACGCGCCCGACGGCACGCCGGCACGCGCGAACGTGCCGTCGTCCAGGACGACCTCGACCTCAACGGTGGGGTTGCCGCGCGAGTCAAGAATCTCGCGGGCGCCAACGGCTTCGATGCTAGCCACGGGTGCTCCTTGTCGAATGTGCCTTGTGGTCGTGAGTCAGCGTAGTTCCGTTGCCGCGCGGAAGCGCGACGCGTCCGCCGAGCGGCCGCCGGTGGACTCACCAGTGGTCGGACCATAGCACGCGTCACATTCTGCGCCGCGGGAGGCGGCTCCCAGTGCCCGCTCAGCCGCGCGGGCACGTCTCCCCAGGTGAGCGGCCTAGCGTCGGGGCGTCCCCGCGCTCCGGCGCGCCCCTCCTGGATGGAGCAGCGATGTTCTTCACCTACCTTCGCCGCGAGCTGCGGCACCGGCGCAAGCAGACCGTCGTCGTCGCCACGGGACTGGGCGTCGCCATCGCGCTCGTCATGGTCGTGTCGGCGGTCGCCTCGGGCGTCCGCGACGCCCAGGACTCCGTGCTCGACGCCGTCTACGGCGTCGGCACCGACATCACCGTCACGCAGACCGCGCAGCCGGGCGAGGGCGGCCAGGGCCGCCGCTTCCAGTTCGGCCAGGACGACGGCCGGACGTCGTCCGACGGCGGCTCGACCCAGCTCTCGCAGTCCCATCTCATCGTGGGCCGCGGCGCGACGGCGTACGACGCCGCCGCGCTGACCACCGTGCAAGGGCTCGACCACGTCTCGGGCGCGGCAGCGACGCTCAGCCTCGAGAACATCAAGTTCTCCGGCGAGCTCCCCCAGCCGGGCGACGCGCCGTCCGGCGACCCGCAGACCGGCGGCTCGAACCAGCAGGGCGACGGTCAGCGTCGGTCCTTCGGCGGCGGCAACTTCGACATCAACCAGATGAGCGTCACCGGCGTCGACCCGTCCGCCGACGCCGTCGGCCCGCTCACCACCGTCACCGTCACCGACGGCCGCGCCCTCCAGGCCGGCGACGCCCAGGCCGACGTCGCCGTCCTCGACGCGCAGTACGCGGACCAGAACAGCCTTGCCGTCGGCGACACCGTCGACGTCGGCGGCACCTCGCTCGAGATCGTCGGCCTCGTCGGCTCGACGAGCGGCTCGGGCGTCGCGACGGCCTCGGACGCGTACCTCCCGCTGCAGGTCGCGCAGACCCTGTCGGACTCCGCCGGCAAGATCACGAACCTCTACGTCTCGGTCGACTCGTCGTCCCACGTCGACGCCGTCAAGGACGCCATCTCCGCCGCGCTGCCCGACGTCTCCGTGAGCACGCAGTCCGACCTCGCCGGCGACGTCACCGGCTCGCTCGCCACCGCCTCGTCGCTCGTCTCGAAGCTCGGCACGGCGCTCTCGATCGTGGTGCTCGTGGCCGCGTTCGGCCTCGCGGTGCTGTTCACCGTCTCGGGCGTCAACCGCCGCACCCGCGAGCTCGGCACGCTCAAGGCCATCGGCTGGTCGCGCCGCCGCGTCGTCGGGCAGGTCGCGGGCGAGGCCGTCACGCAGGGAATCCTCGGCGGCATCGCCGGTGTCGTGCTCGGCGGCATCGCTGTGCTGGCGATCAACCTCGCCGGGATCACGCTCACCGGGTCGAACGGCTCCGGGTTCTCGTTCGGGGGCCCGCGTGCGGCCCAGGCGGCCGACGGCGCCGCCAACGCCGGCGGGTTCGCCGGTGGTGCGGGCGGAGGGCCCTTCGGCGCCGCGGGCGGCGCGTTGCGCGGCGCGAGCAGCGCCGTCGACGTGGTGCTCCACGCCCCGGTCTCGGTCTGGATCGTGCTCGCCGCGGTGGGCCTGGCGGTGCTCGGCGGGCTGCTCGCCGGCGTCGTCGGCGGCCGCCGCGCCGCTCGCCTGCGCCCCGCCGAGGCCCTCCGCTCCCTCGCCTGACCTCCCGACTGATCCACGAAGGACACCGACATGTACCAGCTCGAGAAGGTCTCCCGGACCTACACCCAGGGCAAGCGCGTCGTGCACGCGCTCCGCGACGTCGACCTCACCATCGCGACGGGCGAGCTCGTCGCCGTCCAGGGCCCCACCGGCGGCGGCAAGTCCACGCTGCTGCAGATGCTCGGCGGGCTCGACCGGCCGACATCGGGCAGCGTGAGGCTCGGCGCCTCGGGCGAGGGCACGAGCGACCCCGTCGACCTCGCGACCCTCGGCGACAAGGCCCTGACCACGGTGCGCGCCGAGCGCATCGGGTTCGTGTTCCAGACCTTCAACCTCATCCCGACGCTCACCGCGCAGGAGAACGTCGAGACGGCCCTGGTCCCCACCGACGTCGACGCCGCGACCCGCGCGGGGCGCGCCCAGGCGGCGCTGGCATCGGTCGGCCTGGCCGACCGTGCCGACCACCTGCCGGGCGAGCTTTCGGGCGGCCAGCAGCAGCGCGTCGCCATCGCGCGCGCTCTCGTCAAGGAGCCGCAGGTCCTGCTCGCCGACGAGCCCACGGGCAACCTCGACGAGGGCACGCGCGACGAGATCGTCGAGCTGCTCGAGGGGTTGTGGAGGGACAAGGGCCTGACGGTCATCATGGTCACGCACGACTCGGTCGTCGCGAAGCGCGCCAAGCGCCGCCTGCGGATCGCCGACGGACGGGTCACGCAGATCGCGTAAAGGTCCGGACGTGCCCTTGGCCTGCGGCAGAGCGTGTGCCAAGGTGGCGGCCATGCCACCCCTGTCACGCCGCTCGACGACGACGGCGCTCCTCACCTCGCTCCTGACGCTGGTGCTCGCCCTCGGGGGGATCTCCCTGGGGGCGAGCACCGCCGCAGCCGCGACCACCTACACCCTCGCAGCGTCCGGCGCAGGCTGGGTGGCCCCTGGCGGCGCCCGGACCCTCACCGTCACGTTCCTGGCCAACGGCGCCAAGGTCGCCTCCTCGAGCGTCTCGCTGCAGTACAAGAGCGGTTCCTCGTGGGTCTCCGCCGGCACCGTCAAGATCGCCGCGGGCACAGGCACGGTGGCCGTCAAGCCGCCGACGACGGGCCGCACGTACCGCTTCTACAGCACCGCCGCCAAGGTCGGATCGAACGCCGTCGCCGTCAATGTCGCCACGATCACGCCGTCCGGCGCGGGCACGGTGACCGAGGGCTCGTCCCGCACGCTGTCGGTCACCTACCTGGCGAACGGCGCCGCGGTCGCGTCGTCGTCACTGACGCTCCAGTACAAGAACGGCACGACGTGGGTGAAGGCGGCCACGGTCAAGATCACCGCCGGCAAGGGCACCGTGGCGGTCAAGCCGCCGCTGCCCGGCCTCACGTACCGGTTCGTGAACGCGGCCAACGTCGCCAGCGCCTCGGTGCTGGTGCGCGTGGTGCCCGCGACGTTCTCGATCGCCGGGTCGGGCGCGGGGCACGGCGCGGGCATGTCGCAGTACGGGGCCTACGCCCTGGCGAAGCAGGGCAAGACGACTGCGCAGATCCTCGGCACGTACTACACGGGCGCCAAGGTCGACACCGCTAACAACCCGTGGACGACGATCGCGGTCCAGGTGCTCGGGTACCCCGCGGACGCGCGCACCTCCACCACCATCCACGTCGACGGCCCGTTCACGCTCGCACCGGCCATCGGGACGAGCACGGCGTTCGCCTCGGCCGGGACGGTGACCACCAGCGTGTCGGCCAGCAACGTCACGGCGACGGTCACGCTCGACGACGGGTCCGTCACGAACAAGGCCGTGAGCGCCACGACCCGCCTGCGGGTCACGTGGACGACCACCGGCTCGGCGGCAGCGACCGCCACCGTCGCCGGCGCGCAGGGGACGTACCGGTACGGCACGCTCGACGTGACGTCGCTGCAGGGCCGCATCAACGTCGCCAACAACGTGATCCTCAACTCCGAGTACCTGTACGGCATCGACGAGATGCCAGCGTCGTGGGGCACGACCGGAGGCCAGGAGGCGCTCAAGGCGCAGGTGGTCGCCACGCGCACCTACGCGATCCGGAAGCTCAACGACGACAAGAACGTCAAGAAGTACCCGGGTGGTCTCGACCCCGCCTGCAACTGCAACGTCTTCGACGACACGCGCAGCCAGAACTACACGGGGTGGAAGAAGGCCGGGCTCACCGCCAACGCGCCGTGGGTCCAGGCCGTCGACCAGACGCGGGACGACAGCCAGAACACGGTGACCGTGGTGCACGACGCTGCGGGCGCGTTCGCCGAGACCCCGTACTTCGCCTCGACCGGCAAGGGCACGGGGTGGGGCACCGCGAACAACGCGGACGTCTGGGGCACCGCCCAGCTGCCGTACCTCGTCTCGGTCGCCGACACCTGGACCTTCGCCTCGGGCGCCCCGACCGACCCGTACGCGTCGTGGACCGACTCGCTTACCCAGGCGCAGGTCAAGACGCTGTTCGCCGTCGCGGACGTCAAGGCGGTCACCGTCACCGCCCGCTACCCCGGCGGCCTGGTCAAGACCCTGACGGCCACGACGTCGACCGGCGCGACCAAGGCGGTCACCAAGACGGCCGAGGCCTGGCGGTCCGCGCTGGGCGTGCAGTCGGGGTGGGTCGTGAAGCTCACCGGCCAGTAGTTGCACCCGCACGACGAACGGCCCCGCCCCTCCGCGAGGAGGGACGGGGCCGTTCCCATGCTGGTGGTCTCGACAGGCTCGACCACCGGAGGCGGGATCGACCGCCGGGGGCTTGGTCAGCGCGCACCGGACCGTCGCCGCCGCCTCTTGACTGTTGTGGGTACGACTTTGGCCCGGTTTCCGTCGGGAAACCGGGCCAAAGTCATACCCACAACGGAGGCGTCAGGTCAGGAGACCCGGGCCTGATTCCATCCGAGCAAGGTGCCGTGGGCGTCGAACACCGCGACCTTGGTCGTCGTGCCCGACGTCAGACCCGCCGGGACGAGCGCCTTGATCGCGCCGCTCGCGTCGGTCGTGCCCACCGTGCGCACGGCGTGGTCCGCGGTGTAGACCCAGGCGGTCACCGGCGTGTTCACCGGCAGGCCGCGCAGGAGCGCCTGGCCACCCGCGGGGATGAAGCCGGGCACGGCAAGGTTGCCGCGCACCGCGTTGGTCAGCTGGGCGGCCGACATCGGCGCGGTCGGGAACGGCACGAGCTGGCCGACACCCCAGCGGGCCGTCGTCTGGTAGCCCGTGCCCGTGGGCTCGGCCCACGAGTGCACCGAGGTGCGCGAGCCGCCCGTGCCGTCGTTGAGCTGGAAGTCCAGACCCTGGAACGTGCCCACACCGCCCTTGCCTTCGAGCGTGACGGCGGCCTCGACGATGTAGCCGGTCGCCGTGCGCGACGTCGCCGACGTCACGCGCGCGTTCTGCAGCGCGGCGTCGCCCGAGCCGAACGTGCGCACGTTGTCGACGTTGATGCGCATCTGCGCGTCGCCGGCCGTGTAGGCGCCGTTCTTCTGGTTGCCCTCGTCGACGAACATCTCGATCGAGTCCTGCTCCCAGGGGTTCGACGACGACACGTCGATCGTCGGGTCGGTGACCTGCGCGAGGACGTAAAGCCTGTCGCCCGACCAGAGCGTCCTGACCTTGGCGGTCGCGCCGTTCGGGTCGCCCGACTGCACCGTGTCGGTCGAGACGGTGCCGGCCGTGGCCCAGACCGGGTCCACCTTGCCGTCGATCGTCGGGGCGACGTCGGCCTGCGCGACCTCCGTGTAGGAGAGGTTCTCGAGGAACGTGACAGCGCCGGTGGTCCCGGCCGAGTTCCACGAGCCCACCACGGCGCCCGAGGCGAGCGCCCGGACGTCCGCCTTGCCGCTCGCACCGGCGACGACGCCGCTGTGGGGCAGGTGGACGATCGCGCGCCACGTGCCGTCCGACTGCTCCTTCGTGACGGCGACGGCGCCCGCGTAGCCGGAGACCGAGCCCCCACGCGTGACGGTCGCGGTCTGCGTGCCGTACTGGACCTGGACCGAGTCGGCCGCACCCGTCGCGGTGACGAGCGCCGTCAGGTGGTCGGCGTTCCAACGCATGACGAACGAGCCGGCCTGATGGGACAGCTTGGCCTGGGGCAGGTTCTTCCACGCGACG
The DNA here is from genome assembly GCF_049852175.1 of Xylanimonas sp. McL0601. Lineage (GTDB taxonomy): Bacteria > Actinomycetota > Actinomycetes > Actinomycetales > Cellulomonadaceae > Xylanimonas. The sequence continues at coordinate 1,009,142 of NZ_CP187527.1, read as the reverse complement.
TCGCCGAAGCCGGAGGCGTCGGCCGCGACGTCGCCGCCGAACACGTTGGCCTGCTGCTGCAGCGCCGGCAGGTCGCCGTTGATGGCACCGAAGTAGGCCGGCTTGGCCTGGAGGTTGCCGTCGAACAGCGTCGCCGCCTTGCCCGTGAGCCACGAGTGGGCGTCGTCGAGGTTCCACTGCGTCACGGCGAAGATGTCGCCGTACTGCGCCTGGTGCGCCCGGAAGAGGTTGTAGACGTCCTTGTAGAAGTAGCCCTGCTGGATGATGAGCGCGCTCGAGGCGTTGTCGCCGACCGACACGTCGAGCTCGCTGACGGCCTGCTTGACGCCCAGCGTCGAGAAGCGGTCGAGGGCGGCCTTCATGGAGCTGACCGGCGTCGTGATGGACACGTGGAACTGGTGACCCACGCCGTCGACCGGGACGCCCTGGTCGCGCAGCGACTTGACCTCGGTGAAGAGCCGGTTCTGCTTGTCGATCGACTCGGTGCCGTAGTCGTTGATGATCAGCGTGATCGGGCGGTTGGTGCCCGGCGCCGCGTACTGCTGGTCGAACGCCTGGTTCGCGTACTGGAAGGCCAGGTTGATGAAGTTCGGGCCGAGGATGTTGTACCAGTTGCTCTGGCGCAGGCCGTCCGGGGTCGCGTTGTCGGCGATGACCTCGTTGACGACGTCGAACGACACCATCGGGTTGGTCGACGAGCCGAACAGGCCGTACTTGTCGGACAGCGTCTTGGCCACGTTGAAGATGTGGTCGTGCAGGCGCTGCGTGAGGAACGCCTGGTCGGCGGCGCTGTTCGTCAGCGCGGTGCCGTCGTCGTGCTGGAAGAACCACGCGGGCGTCTGGTTGTGCCAGAGCAGGGTGTGGCCGTGGACGCGCAGGTGGTTGGCCTGGGCGAAGTCCATGAGTGCGCTGGTCTCGGAGCTCATCCGGAAGTTGTGGCTCGCGTCGTACCAGCCCTCGGGCTTCATCGCGTTCTCAGGCGACAGCTGATTGAAGTCCTTGAGCACGAGCTGCGAGCGGACGCCGGTGGTCTCGGCCGAGCCGGCGGCGACGCCGACCGGGAAGGGAACCGTGTCCTTGAGCGACGGGATGTCCGTCTGGATTGGCGACGCGCCGGGCTTGGTGACCTTGACCTCGTCGATCAGGAAGGTCGAGATGTTGCCGGCGTCGCCCGAGGCCCACTTGGTCTCGACGTACATCTCCGCCGCGCCGTCGAACGCCGGCAGCGTGACGTCGCCGGAGACGTGCGTCCACGCGTTGGTGACCCCGGTGATCGCGAGCAGGTTGGAGAAGTTCTCCGCCGTGCCGTTCACCGTGTGGGCCGACAGCGTGAGGTCGCCCGGCTCCTGGCCGTCGGCGAACCGCAGCCAGCCGTCGAAGTGGTAGGTGGTGCCGGCCGCGAGCTTGCCCGCGACGGAGTACTGCGGGCCGTCGCCCTGGTTGTCGCGGCCGGAGACCTGCAGCGCGTGGGCCGTGCCGTTGGCACCGCCGTCGACCACGGCGAGCGCCGCGCCCGTCGTGGCGGTGTCGCGCAGCGTCCAGCCCTGGGCACTGCCGTTCTCGAAGTCCGTGTCGATCACGGTCTCGGCCTCGCCGCTCGGAGCGGGGGGGCCGGTGATCTCGATGTCGTCGACGAGGATCGTGTACGCGCTGCTGTCGGCCAGGTTCGAGGTGCCGAGGTAGATCTGGAGCGTCGCCGGGTCGGCGTCGGCCGCCGCGGGCGCCGTCCACGTCCCGGAGACCGTGGTCCAGCCGGCGGCGTTGACGGTCGCGTTGCCGATCCAGTTGTAGTTCGGCTTGGCCACGAAGCGGATGTCGCTGGAGGCCGGGCCGCCGGCGGCCAGGCGGGCGCGCATCGAGAACCCGTACGTGGTGCCGGGCTTGAACAGGCCGACCGGGGACTGGATGCCCTCGTAGTCCGCCTTGCGCGTGATGGACAGCACCTTGCCGTCCGCCGTGCCGTCCGGGCTGTCGACGACGGCCAGCGTCGGGCCGCCGGACTGCGACCACGTGCCCGTGGTGCCGTCCTCGAAGTCGACCGCCGAGACGATCGTCGGGGCGGCGCCGTTGGCCGAGGACGCGCCGGCGCCGATGGCGACCAGAGCGCCGCCGACGGTGAGCGCCGCGGCGGCGACGCTCGCGACCGTCTGCCGCCATCCTCGGCGGTGGCCCGCCAGGTCTCGTGCGGGGGCGTGCGCCCTGCCGCTCGCTGGCCGGGCGTGCGCCGGCGTCAGCTTCGTGTTCATATCGCTCCTTTGCGACGTCGGTGGGGGGGACCCACACGTCTTGGGACGCGACGTCGCGTCCGCGCAGCCGAGGCTACGGCGCCGTCGGGTTAACGGCAACGGTTGAACCAATTGTGGATGCCCGGAGCCACCTCACCCGGCAGTTCACCCGGGAGCCGCCTGACGGGGCGGCGCGCGGGCCGCTAGCGTCCCCGGTGATGAGGAGGCACGCATGAGGATCGTCGTCGTCGGTGCCGGGATCGTCGGGCTCGCGACGGCCGCGCGGCTGGCGGCACGGGGCGACGACGTCGTCGTCGTGGAAAAGGAGCAGCGGCTGGCGGCGCACCAGACGGGCCGGAACTCCGGGGTGATCCACTCTGGCCTGTACTACGCCCCCGGCTCGCTCAAGGCGCGGCTCGGCGTGGCCGGGTCGCGCTCGATGGTGGCGTTCGCGCGCGAGCACGGCGTGGCCGTCGACATCTGCGGCAAGCTCGTCGTGGCGACGTCCGGCGAGGAGGTGCCGCGGCTGCGCACGCTGCTCGATCGCGGCACCGCCAACGGCGTCGAGGGGCTGCGGTGGCTGACGCCGGACGAGGCGCGTGACGTCGAGCCCCACGTGGCGTGCGTCGCCGCGGTGCACGTGCCCACGACCGGCGTGGTCGACTACCCGGGCGTCTGCGCCGTGCTCGCGAAGCAGGTCGCCGACGCCGGCGGCGAGGTGCGCCTGTCAGCGCCGGTGCGGTCCGTCGTCGAGCGGCCCGGCCGCGTCGAGGTCCGCGTGGCGCTCGACGGCGAGCGCGAGGAGGCCCTCACCGCGGACGCCGTCGTGGCGTGCGCCGGCCTGTACGCCGACCGGTTCGCGCGCGCGTGCGGCGTCGACCCGCTTGCGCGGATCGTGCCCTTCCGCGGGGAGTACATGTCGCTCACGCCGACGGCGGCGCGCCTGGTGCGCGGGCTGGTGTACCCCGTGCCGGACCCGCGCTTCCCGTTCCTCGGCGTACATCTGACGCGCGGCGTCGACGGGGGCGTGCACGCCGGGCCCAACGCCGTGCTCGCGCTCGCGCGGGAGGGCTATCGCTGGCGCGACGTCGTGCCCGGCGACGTGCTCGACGCCTTCGGCTGGCCGGGACTGTGGCGGCTGGGCGCGCGCAACCTGATGCCGGGCGCGCGCGAGGTGGCCCGATCGGCGTCGAAGCGGCTGTTCGCGCGGTCGCTGGCGCGGCTGGTGCCGGAGCTGGGGCCGGACGACGTCGTGCCCGCACCCGCGGGCGTCCGGGCGCAGGCGCTCGGCCGCGACGGCCGGCTGGTCGACGACTTCCTGGTGGTGACGGGCCGCCGCCAGGTCCACGTGATCAACGCGCCGAGCCCTGCAGCGACGGCCTCGCTGGAGATCGCCCGCCACCTGGAGACCCAGGTGGACGCGGCAGCCGCCTGACGGCCGGCCGCGCGTCAGCGGGTCGCCGCTGCCGCGGCGGCCGAGACCTCGCCCACGATCACCGCGTCGATCAGCTGGCGCGCCCACGTCAGCACCTCCGCGCCCCGCAGCGGGCGGCCGCCGATGCGGGCCGTCGTCGGGAACGGGACCAGGAACGCGCGGATCGCCGGCTTGAGGATCGTGCCCGGGTACAGCCGCTTGAGGCGCAGCTGCGCCGACTCCGGCAGGTCCACCGGGGCGAACCGCACGAACTTGCCCTGTGCGGTGACGTCCGTAAGGCCCGCCCGGCGGGCGTGGTTGCGGAAGCCGGCGACCTCGAAGAGCGCGGCGGCGACCTCGGGCAGCGCGCCGTAGCGGTCCACGAGCTCCGCGCGCACCTCGGCGAGCAGAGGGGCGTCGCCGGCCGCGGCGATCTTCCTGTACGCCTCGAGGCGCAGCCGTTCGGTGGCGATGTAGGACTCGGGCAGGTGCGCGTCGACCGGCAGCTCGATCGTGACCTCGGGCTGCTCCTCCGGGGCGTCGCCGCGGAAGGCCTGGACGGCCTCGCCGACCATGCGCACGTACAGGTCGAACCCGACGCCCTGGATGTGGCCGGACTGCTCACCGCCCAGCAGGTTGCCGGCGCCGCGGATCTCGAGGTCCTTCATGGCGATCTGCATGCCCGCGCCGAGGTCGGTGTGGGCGGCCATGGTGGCGAGCCGGTCGTGCGCCTGCTCGGTGAGCGGCCGCTCGGGCGGATACAGGAAGTACGCGTAGGCGCGCTCGCGCCCGCGGCCCACGCGCCCGCGCAGCTGGTGCAGCTGCGAGAGCCCGAGCATGTCGGCGCGCTCGAGGACGAGCGTGTTGGCGTTGGAGATGTCGAGGCCGGTCTCGACGATGGTGGTGCACACCAGGACGTCGAGCTCCTTCTCCCAGAACCCGCGGATGACCTGGTCGAGCTGGTGCTCGCCCATCTTGCCGTGGGCAACGCCGATGCGGGCTTCCGGCACCAGCTCGTTGAGGCGCTGCGCGGCGCGCTCGATGGACTCGACGCGGTTGTGGACGTAGAACACCTGGCCCTCGCGCAGCAGCTCGCGGCGGACGGCCGCGGTGATCTGCCTCTCCTCGTAGGCGCCCACGTACGTGAGCACGGGGTGGCGCTCCTCAGGCGGCGTCTGGAGGGTCGACATCTCGCGGATGCCCGTGACGGCCATCTCGAGCGTGCGCGGGATCGGGGTCGCGGACATCGCCAGGACGTCCACGTTGGTGCGCAGCTGCTTGAGCGTCTCCTTGTGCTCGACGCCGAACCGCTGCTCCTCGTCGATGACCACCAGGCCCAGGTCCTTGAAGTGCACCTGGCCGGTGATGAGGCGGTGCGTGCCGATCACGACGTCGACCGTGCCGTCCTTGAGGCCCTTGATGGTCTCCTCGGACTCGCGTGCGGACTGGAAGCGCGACAGCGCTGCGACCTTGACCGGGAAGCCCTGGTAGCGCTCGGAGAACGTCTCGAAGTGCTGCTGGACCAGCAGCGTCGTCGGGACGAGGACGGCGACCTGCTTGCCGTCCTGGACCGCCTTGAACGCCGCGCGGATGGCGATCTCCGTCTTGCCGTACCCGACGTCGCCGCACACGAGGCGGTCCATCGGCGTCGGCTTCTCCATGTCGGCCTTGACCTCGTCGATCGTGGAGAGCTGGTCGGGCGTCTCGACGTAGATGAAGGCGTCCTCGAGCTCGCGCTGCCACGGGGTGTCGGGTCCGAAGGCGTAGCCCTCGGTGGCCATGCGGGCGCTGTAGAGCCGGATCAGCTCGGACGCGATCTCGCGGACGTGCTTGCGGGCCTTCGCCTTGGTGTTCTTCCAGTCGGCCCCGCCCATCCTGGACAGGCTCGGCGCCTCGCCGCCCACGTACTTGGTCACCTGGTCGAGCTGGTCCATCGGGACGAACAACCGGTCCCCCGGCTGGCCCCGCTTGCTGCTCGCGTACTCGAGCACCAGGTACTCGCGCGTGGCGGCGTTGGCGCCTGCCCCGAGCGTGCGCTGCACCATCTCGACGAACTTGCCGACGCCGTGCTGCTCGTGCACCACGTAGTCGCCCGCACGCAGCTGCAGCGGGTCGACGACGTTGCGGCGGCGGCTGGGCAGCTTGCGCATGTCCCGCGTGCCGGTGCCCTGCCGGCCCGTGAGGTCCGACTCGGAGAAGACGGCGAGCTTCAGGTCGGGGGCCACGAAGCCCTTGCCCACCAGGGCGGGCAGCACCAGGACGACGCCGGACCCGGGCTCCTCGTCGAGCCCGGCGACGAGACGGGCAGCGGTGTCGGCCGCCATGAGCTGCTCGGTCATGCGCTTGGCGGGGCCGTGACCCTCGGTGGTGAGCACGAGGCGCCACCCCTCGCGCTGCAGCCGGCGGATGTCGCCGAGCGCCCGCTCGAGGTCTCCGCGGTAGGACTCGACGTCGCGGGCGGCGACGACGTGGGTGGTGACGCCGTCGTCGTCGGATCCGCCCACCGCTGGCGAGCCTGAGAGCTCGTCCGCCTCGGGGTCCAGGCCGAACGCCGAGAGCGTCCACCAGCCCAGCGCGCGCCGCCCCGCGACCTCGCGGATCTCGGCGAGGCTCGCGAAGCTTGCCGCCGAGAGGTCGATGGGAGCCTGGCCGCCCGCGACCGCACCGGTCCAGGCCGCCGCGAGGAACTCTTCCGTGGTCGCCACGAGGTCATGGGCCCGACGGCGCACGCGCTCGGGCTCGTCGACGACCAGCAGCGCGTCGTCGGGCACCAGCTCGAGCACCGGCACCATGTCGTCGACCAGCACCGGGGCGAGCGACTCCATGCCCTCGACGGCGACGCCCGCCGCGAGCCTGTCGAGCATCTCGATCGCGCCCGGCAGCTGCTCGACGAGCTCCGCGGCGCGCGCCCGGACGGCGTCGGTCAGCAGGATCTCGCGGCACGGCGGCGCCCACACGCCCTGCTGCGCGATCTCGAGCGAGCGCTGGTCGGCCACGGAGAACCAGCGGATCTCGCTGACCTCGTCGCCCCAGAACTCCACGCGCAGCGGGTGGTCCTCGGTGGGCGGGAAGACATCGAGGATGCCGCCGCGCACCGCGAACTCGCCGCGGCGCTCCACCATGTCGACGCGCGTGTAGGCGGCGGCCACAAGCCGCTCGGCAAGGTCGGTCAGGTCCGCGGTGTCGCCGTCGTGCAGCGCGACCGGCTCGAGCTCGCCCAGGCCTGCGACCACGGGCTGGAGCAGCGCACGCACAGGCATGACCAGGACGCGGATCGGCCCGGTGGGCCCGGCCTGGGCGGCCGGGTGGGCCAGCCGGCGGAACACGGCGATGCGGCGGGCCACCGTGTCCGCGCGCGGGGACAGGCGCTCGTGCGGCAGCGTCTCCCAGCTCGGCAGCACCGCGACGTCGTCGGCCTGCTCGTCGGGCAGGTAGGCGCGCACGGACGCGGCCAGCTCGTCGGCCTGCCGGCCGGTCGCCGTCACGACGACGAGCGGGCGTTGCTTCGCGGCCTCGACCAGCAGCGGGGCCCGCACGCCCTGCGGTCCGACCACGTCGACGAACCCGCGCGCGCGGACGTCCTCCAGCGCGGCGGTGGCGCCGGCGTCGGCGAGGAGGGCGGGGACGAGGCCGGTGAGGTTCACGGGTGACGCTCCGGTGGTTGGGGCTCCGCGCCCGGAGGCCTCGACAGGATCGGCCCCCGGAGCACGCACGACGACGGGCCCGGATCTCCCCTGGGGCGGGGTCATCCGGGCTCCGACCAGGGTACGCCGCCGGGCCCTGCCCTCGCCGAGACCGGCGGCAGGTGACGCGCTGGACAAGGCTTACCGGGACCGGCCTTTTCACCCTGGGTATCGTGGTTTTCGCCCGCTCCGCGCACCGGGCCCGGCGCGGGCTGCCGACTACCGTGACTGGCACCGCGAGTTCGGGAGCGGGACGCAGCGAGCCGTACGAGCACGGGAGCCGTGGAAGTGACGATCATCGCCGACCAGGACGCCCTTCCGGCCGACATCGACCTGTGCGTGGTGGGCGCCGGCCCCGTCGGGCTGAGCACCGCGCTCGCCTCGGCAGAGCTGGGAAAGCGGGTCCTGCTGGTCGACGCCGGGACGGCGACGTCCGGCGGCCGCGACGTGGACCTGGCCGGTGAGGGCCTTCCCACCCGCGTCGTCGACGCCGCGCGTCACGCGCCTCTCGAGCAGACCACCCGACGCGGGATCGGCGGGACGTCCTGGCTCTGGGGCGGACGGTGCGTCCGGTTCGAGCCGATCGACTTCGAGGCCCGGGACTACGTCCCCGACAGCGAGTGGCCGATCGACGTCCACGACGTCGAGCAGTGGCAGGGTGCGGCCGCGCGATACCTCGACTGCGGCACCGCGACGTTCCGCAGCACCGAACCCGACTGGGAGGGGCTGGACGACTTCGAGATGTCGCAGCTCGAGCGCTGGGCACGGCAGCCCAAGCTCGCGCCCGGCCTCGGCGCACGCGTCCTCGAGCACCCCCTGATCCACGTGCTGATGGAGACCAGGCTCACCGACCTCGACCTCGCCGACGACGGATCGGTCGAGGCGCTCGTCGTCAGTCGTGCCGGCACGACGACACGGCTGACCGCCCCTGCCTACGTGCTCGCGATGGGTGGCCTCGAGATCACGCGCTTCCTGCTGGGCGTCCAGCAGAACCGCCCCGCCCTGTTCGGCGGCGTCGACGGACCGCTCGGCCGCTACTACATGGGCCACGCCACCGGCAGCATCGCCGACATCGTCTTCGACGACCCGTCGCGCGCGGCCGAGCTCGACTTCGAGCGCGACGCGGGTGGCACCTACGTGCGCCGCCGGTTCACGTTGACCGAGGAGGCGCAGCGCCGGCACAGGGTGCTGAACACGAGCTTCTACCTCGACAACCCGCCGTTCTACGAGTACGAGCACCGCAACCCGACGCTCTCGCTGGTCTTCCTGGGCCTGGCCATCCGCCCTGTCGGCAGCCGCCTCATCGCCGAGGGAATCCGCCTGCGCCATATCGGCCAGCCGCCGTACCACTTCCGCGCCCACGTGATCAACGTCCTGCGCAAGCCCTGGCGGGCCGCGGCGGACGTGCTCGACGTCCTGCGGCAGCGCTACCTGGCGAAGGTTCGCCGCCCGGGCTTCATCCTGCGGAACGACGGCGGCCGGTACGCGATCCACTACCACGGTGAGCAGGTCCCGAACCCGGACAGCCGTGTCTTCGTCCAGACGCGCGAGGACGGGAGCCCCGAGCTGCGCATCGACTACCGGTACGTCGAGCAGGACATCGACTCGCTGCTGCGCTGCCACGAGCTGCTCGACGAGCAGCTCCGGCGGGCGGGCATCGGCCGGATCGAGTACCTCGCGCCGACCCCGGAGGGCGTCCGTGCCTCGGCGTGGGAGCAGGCCACCGACGGCTTCCACAGCATCGGGACCACGCGGATGAGCGCCGACCCCGCCGACGGAGTCGTCGACCGTGAGTGCCGCGTCCACGGGTCCGACAACCTGTACATCGCGTCGAGCAGCGTGTTCCGCACGGCCGGCGAGGCGAACCCGACGTTCCTCGCTGCCTGCCTCGCGGTGCGGCTGGCCCATCAGCTCGCCCAGGTGCACGCACGACCCGAGCCCGTCGTCTGAGGCTGCGCTCATGGCGCGATCCTGACTGCTCAGACAGCGTCTGGCTCGGCGACGGCGTCCCGGCTCGTCTGGTCCCGGTTCCACGACTGCCCCACTCCGCGGGCCCGCAACCGGGCGGCACGGAACCTGGGCACGACGTTGGCGACGAGGTAGACGAGCCCCGCCGGCCATAGCAGGGGCCTGCGCGCCACACGCCCTACCAGCACGCTGGTGCTCCGGACCCCGCCCTCGTGGTCGAGCTCGGGGAACTGGTCGGCGAACTCGTGGTTGCCGGCGACGATGCGTGTCTGACGGCGCAGGAACGACCGAAACGTCAGCGGCGCGCGCATCCTGAAGAACTGGTCGTCGGCCACGAGCCGCTCGTGCGGCTCGAAGATCCGCTGCGCATAGAGGTCGTCCGCGATGACGTCGGGGAACAGCCCCCAACGCGCACGGCCCGCGGCAGACACGACGTAGATCCCGGAGCCGATCATCCCCCGGCGCCGGTACTCGGTCAGCTCCCACACCCGGTAGTACAGGCGCACGGGCAGGCTCGCGCCGTCGGTGTCGATGATGAGCCGCGGCGCGCCGCCATAGGGCGGCCCGTCAGCGCCGAGCCTGTCGGCGACGGCGCAGATCGCCTCGGCGGTGACCGTGATGTCGGCGTCGAGATAGGCCCGCGGGAACGCGGTCGCGGCAGCGTCGCCTGCGTTCAGCGCGGCGATCTTCGACGGCGTCGGAATGTCGACGACGGTGACGCGGGGCGATGCCGCCGCCGCGACTCGCGCGGTGTCGTCCGTGCACCCGTTCGCGACGACCACGATCTCGAGGCGCTCGTCGGCGTCGGACGCAACCAGCGCACGCAGTACGCGGCCGATCACTGCGGCCTCGTCATGCGCGGGGATGATCACGCTCACCCGCCCTGGCATCGCCTTGAGGCTACCGTCGGCATCCGCGCACGGGCACGTCCCCGCCGGTGACGTTCACCCAGGTACCCCTGGTTTTCACCCCGGAGTGGCTCGAGGCCGCGGTAAGTCGATGAACTAACGTGAAAACGATCCTGCCAAGAACGGTGCGGCCGTCACCGACCTGCTCACCGCACCGAGTACCCATTGTCAATGGAGGACTCCGGTGAGCCAGACCCTCGGCCACGTCGTCGTCACCCGGTTCAACCTGCCGTCCGTCGGCGCCGAAGCCTTCATCCGAGCGGAAGAGGGCTGGTTGCGGAACCGGGTCACACTCTTCGAGACGTACTGCCTGCCGAGCATGCTGGCGCAGACGGTCCGTGACTTCTCGTGGATCGTGTACGTCGACCCGGCCAGCCCGCCGTGGTTCGTCGAGTGGATCGAGCGCACGGCGCCGGGAGCATTCACGGTGCTGCGGCGCGACGCGGTGACCGGCGCCCTGATGCTCGAGGACATCGCCGAGGTTCTCGGAACACCTCCCGAGCGGCTGCTCACGACGAACGTCGACAACGACGACGCCGTCGCGGTCGACTTCGTGGCACGGCTGCGGGAGGCCGGCCTGGCACGGGCCGAGCGCACCGCGGTGTACCTCGAGAACGGCCTGATCCTTCAGGGCACGCACCTGTACGCGCGACGCGACCGCTCGAACGCGTTCTGCTCGGTCGTCGAGCCCTGGCAGGACGCCATGACGTGCTGGGCGGACTGGCACAACCGCCTAGAGGTCCACATGCCCGCCCTCCGGCTGGGCGGAGCACCCGCGTGGCTCCAGGTGGTGCACGGCGCGAATGTGAGCAACCGGGTGCGGGGGCGGCTGGTCAGCGCTCGCCCGTACCTCGGTCGGTTCACCGTCGCGATCGGCGACCTGCCCGAGCCGGCCGTCGGTGACCGGCTGGCCGACCGGATGCTCCGCGCACCACTGCGCATGCTGCGGGACGGATCCCGCAGGCTGGTCAAGCTGCTCGTGCTCCGGATCGGTGGCACCTCGTCGGTGATGCGCCTGACGGATGCCAAGGCGAACGTCCTCCACGCCGTCAAGACGCACCCGAAGCCCGCGAACGTCGACCGCTGATGGCAAGGCCGGGTGAACGACGGGTGATCTGCGCCGACGGGCAGACCGGCGTGCGGAGGCCCTGGTTAGTGTCGGGCTCGGATCGATGAGCGGAACGGGAGAGCAGATGGGACTGCACCATGGGGCCCGCGCGGCCACGCTGCGTCTGGTACGCCTCTCCACCTGGAAGCAGTGGGCGCGCGTCGCGAACTTCCTGGCCTACGACGGTGCCGAGCTGGGCGCCGCCTCCGTCGGGGCTGGCGCCAAGGTGTCGCCGACGGTCTCGATCCGCAACGGTGAGCGCGTCCGGATCGGTGCCGGCGCCCAGATCGGCGCATCCTGCTCGCTGTGGGCGGGTGACTCGTCGGGGCGGATCGAGATCGGCGACCACGCCCTGTTCGCCCCCGACGTGTTCATCACGGCGTCGAACTATGACTTTGACGCCGCTCCCGGGCCAGTGATGGATGCGCCGAAGCGGGAGGCAGACGTGTCGATCGGGGCCGACACGTGGCTCGGCGCCCGGGTGGTGGTGCTGCCCGGCGTGAGCATCGGGGACGGCACGGTGGTCGCCGCAGGCGCCGTCGTGACCAAGGACCTGCCGGGCGGCGTCCTCGCCGCCGGCGTGCCCGCCCGGGTGATCCGCAAGCGCGGAGAGCAGCGGTAGCGGATCCCCGGCTCGCGCTCTCGCTGAGCACGGTTCATCCGCCTGCGGCGAGCCCCGCAGGCAGGGCGTCGAGCAGCGCGGTACAGGCACTCGTGTCACCCGACCGGCACGTGTCGGCGAGTCCCTGCAGCTCGCCCGCGTCGCCGGCGAGCTGCACGAGGCCGTCCGGCCCGAGCTCGCGGGCCAGGTCGAGGGCGGCGCCGACGTCGCCGTCGGCGAGCCTGTCCACCTGCGCCGAGAGCGCCGCGTACTGCTCCGAGACCTGCGCGACGCCGTGCAGCCCGCCGCGCAGGTCGTCGCCGTAGGCCTCCCACACCCACCACGCCCCGAGCGCTACGACGAAGGTCACGGCCAGCTCGAGCACGCCGAGCGTCACCGCGGCCCGGGCCAGGCCGCGCCCTCGGGTTCCACGCCGCGCCGCCCGGCTCGCGCCGAGGCTGCCGAGCAGGATCGCGAGCACCGACACGAGCGGCACCACCAGACCGACCAGTGCTGCGACGAGCGCCGCAGCGGAGGGTCCGTCCGTGCTGTCGGGGGGCGGGACATGCACGCCCGGGGCCGCGTGGCGCGGCACCGCCGGCAGCTCCTGGGTCGGCGGGACGTGCGGCTCGAGTGCGGCATGTCGGGTCACGGGACCTCCTTGTCGTGCGACGCGCACCGACCGTAGCGGAGGTCACCCGCTACTTGAAAGCCGGCTCAGCCCTCGGCGTCCGCGGAGAGCAGCCCGTCCGTCTCGGTGTACGTCTCCCCCGTGGCAGGGCAGCGCCAGCGCCCCTCGCCGTCGTCGACGAGCGGGACCCCGGAACGGCCGACCCACCGCAGACGGCGGGCCGGGACCCCCGCGACGAGGGCGAAGTCGGGCACGTCGCTCGTCACGACCGAGCCGGCGGCGACCGTGGCCCAGCGCCCCACCGTCACCGGCGCGATGCACACCGCCCGGGCACCGATCGAGGCGCCCGTGCGCACCGTCACGCCGACGGCGTCCCAGTCGTGCGCCGACTTGAGCGATCCGTCGGGGTTGACGGCGCGCGGGTACAGGTCGTTGGTGAGCACGACGGCCGGGCCGATGAACACACCGTCCTCCAGCACCGCGGGCTCGTAGACCAACGCGTAGTTCTGCAGCTTGCAGCTCGCCCCGATGCGGACACCGGGGCCGACGTACGCGCCGCGCCCCACGTTGCACCCGGGCCCGACGACGGCATCCTCGCGCACCTGCGCGAGGTGCCAGATCGACGTCCCCTCCCCGATCGTCGCGCGCTCGTCGACGTCCGCGGACTCCGCGATCCTCGGCATCAGCTCTCCCTCTCCCGGGCCGTCGGCCCGCCATCCAGTTGCGCCAGCGCGGCGCCCAGCTCGAGAGCGGCGGCGACGGAGACCAGCCCCGCGCCGGCCAGCAGCGCCGCCGCCGCGATCATGCCCGTCGTCACGTGGCCCGTCGATGGCGTCACGGTCGCGAGCACCATCACGGCGACCCCCGCCAGCAGGGCGCCGGCCGCTCCCAGGCGGCTGCGCGTAGACCGGTACGCGGCTGCCTGCCCGCTCGCGCGGCCGCGCGACGCCGTCCGCACCACGGCGGCCGACACGACCGCCCACACGACGACCACCACCATCGACGCCAACCCGTCGGCGACCGTGTGCCACCGGGCCAGCACGACCCCGGCCCCGGTGCCCGCGATGACGAGGACAGCCAGCACGGCGACCCAGCCGCGCGCCCGGCGCGTCGCGGCGAGCACCGGTACCGCCGTCGCAGCCGCGGCGGCGACGTGCCCGCTCATCACGTGCCACGGCGCGGCCTCGGCCACCCAGGCGGGGGACGGCACCAGGACTGCCTTGACCAGCTCGACGGTCCCGTACGCGGCGACGGCGACGGCGATCGCGACCGCGGCACTGCGCCGGCGTCCGTGAACCACAAGGTCGCGAGCGCAGAAGAGGATGAGGATGAACAGGCCGGCTGCGAGCAGGTACTTGATGCCTCCCCGCATCACTCGCCACATCCCGTGGACGTTGTCCGCGAGCCGGCTCGCGATGACCGTGTCCCATCCGGTCAGGTGCGGCAGGAGCAGGGGCAGCGCATCGACGCGCGCCGCGACCAGGACGGCGATCGCCGCGCACCCCACCAGCCCGCCCGCCACGGCACGGCGTCGGCCGGTCGCGACGCGCGGGGACGGACGTGCGGGCGAACGGTTCCCGGTCTGCGCACTCACGCGTCCACACTCGCCGACGACGCCGCCGTGTCCCAGACCGAGCGGGGTGAAATCGGCCCTGACCCACCCATTTCACCCACCGGGCCCGGCCAGCCATTTCACCCAGGGTGCCGGGGTTTTCGCCCCCGCGCCCCCTGGCCGCTCGCGAGACGCGGACTAGCGTGATTCAGGCCACCAGGCCTCATGGAACCGGAGGACAGATGACGTCGGTCGTCGACCACCCCGCAGCCCGACCGGGAACCGCCCTGGTCGCCGATCACGCCGCCCCCTCCCGCATCCGGATGGGCGGCGTGCCGGTGGACCTGCTCGACCACGCGGGCGCCCTGTCCACGATTCGCGCGCGCAGCGTCGCCACCGAGGGCCGCCCGCTCGGGGTCGTCTCCGTCAACCTCGACCACCTGCACTGGTTCGGGCGGGGCGCCCCGCTGAACGGGAACTTCGGCATTCGCGAGGGCGCCGGCGCTCCGGTCAGCTGGCTGCACCTGATCGACGGCGCCCCCGTCGCCGAGCAGGCTCGGCGGGCCACCGGGAGGCCGTGGCCGCGGCTGGCCGGAAGTGACCTCGCGGGGCCGATCCTGGCCGCCGCCGAGGCCGACGGCGTCTCCGTGGGGTTTCTCGGCGGGTCGCCGGAGACCCACGAGAAGCTGCGCACGGCGCTCGCGACCCTCTATCCGGGCCTCGCCATCGCCGGCATGTGGGCACCGCCTCGCACGGTCCTGCTGGACACGGAGTCGGCCGACACGCTGGCGGCCGAGATCGCCGCAGCGGACGTCGGGATCCTTGTCGTCTGCCTCGGCAAGCCTCGGCAGGAACTGTGGATCGACCATTACGGCGCCGCCTCCGGCGCACGCGTGCTGCTCGCCTTCGGAGCGGTGGTGGACTTCCTCGCCGGCCGGGTCACGCGCTGCCCGGAGTGGGTCGCCCACCACGGGCTCGAGTGGGCGTGGCGGCTCGCCCTGGAGCCGAAGCGGCTGGCGCGGCGCTACCTGGTCGACGGACCACCGGCGTACCGAGCTCTCAGGCACGGGGAGGACGCGTGACCGCGGCCGACGTCGCGGGCCTCCCCGCCCCGGTGACCGGCCCCGGCTTCGCCCGCGAGGGCGAGCACGCGGACGTCGCCGTGCTCGTGGTCACCTACCGCAACGCAGAGCACGTCGAGCAGCTGATCACGACGCTGCGCGCACAGACCGGCGACGACCAGCGGCTGCGCGTCGTGATGGTCGACAACGACTCCGACGACGGCACGCTCGAGGCGATCCGAGCCCACGACGATGTCGTCGCCGTCGCCGCGGGCGGCAACCTCGGCTACGCCGGAGGCGTCAACGTCGCCATGGAGCACGCCGGCGACGCCGCGGCCGTGCTCGTGCTCAACTCCGACCTCGAGCTGCGCCCCGGATGCATCGAGGCGCTGCGCGCCCGGCTGGCCACCTCCGGGCCGGGTGTCGCGGTGCCGCACATCGTCGACCTCGAGGGGACGACGTACCCCTCGCTCCGCCGCGAGCCATCTCTCCTGCGGGCGATCGGCGACGCCGCCTGCGGGCCGCTGTTCCCGGGCCGGCCCGGAGCGCTGAGCGAGACGATCTTCGACCCCGCGCGGTACGAGCAGGTCGGCACCGCCGACTGGGCGACGGGTGCGGCCCTGTTCATCTCCCGGTCCGTCGCCGACACCGTCGGGCCGTGGGACGAGCAGTTCTTCCTCTACTCGGAGGAGACCGACTTCCTCCGTCGTGTCCGCGAGGCGGGGTTCACGGTCTGGTACGAGCCGGCTGCAGAGGTGTGCCACGAGAGGGGTGGCTCGGGGCGGTCCGTGGAGCTGATCAAGCTCATGAACGTCAACCGGGTCCGGTACGTGCGCAAGCACCACGGCCGCCCGTACGCGGCGCTGTACCGCGCCCTCGTGATGCTCCACGCGGCGGCCCGGGCCTATCGCCCGGTGGACCGCGAGGTGCTGCGCACCCTGGCCCGCGAGGGGTCGTGGTCGTCGCTGCTCCAGGCGTCCGGCCCGGAGGCGATGTCTCCGGCCCTGCCGGCTGAAGGTGGCTCATCGCGATGAGCCTTGCCGTCGTCACGACCAGCTATCGGCCAGACTTCGCGAGCTTTGCGCGGCTTCACGAGTCGGTCGCGAAGTACACCGACCCGTCGGTGCGGCACATCGTCGCCGTTCCCGGGGCTGACGTGCCGTTGTTCGAGTCGATCGACTCATCCCGGCTCGAGGTGATCAACCAGCGTCAGGTGCTTCCCAGGTGGTTCGTGGAGACAACGAGGCTGGCGCGCCTGCCCTACCTTCCGCGCGGGTTCCGCGTCGCGTCGATCAACCTCGCACGCCCGTGGCTCCCGATCCGCGGCTGGATCCTCCAGCAGATCGTCAAGCTCGCCGTCGTCGCGGAGCTGGACGTCGACGTCGCGCTCATCCTCGACTCCGACGTGCTCGTCATCAGGCCCATCGAGGAGTCGACGTTCCGGCGCCCGGACGGTGTGGTCCGTCTGTACCGCAAGCCGAACGGCATCTGGGCGGGGATGAAGCGGCATGTCGCCGAGCGACGGAGAGCGCTCGAGCTCCTCGCGGTCGGCGAGGTCGAGGCCGAGTCCCCCGACTACATCGGGGGCATCATGAGCTGCGATCCGGCCCTGGTGCGCGAGATGCTCGCCCGGATCCAGGAGGTCACCGGTCAGCGTTGGCAGGACTGCGTGGGGTCAAGCCTCGACTTCTCGGAGTTCATCACCTACGGGACCTACGTCATGTCGCTCGCCGACGAGAGCAAGCGATCCTTCGTCAGTGACGACAGTCTCTGCCTCAGCCACTGGGACCTGAATGCACTCGACCTCGAGGCGGCGCGCCTGTTCCTGGCCGGGCTGAAGTCCAGCGACCTGGCCATTCATATCCAGTCGAACACCGGGACCAGCGATGCGGTCCTGGAGTTCGTGGCCGCCCAGGCGGCCACCGCCGACTGACATGCGCGTCCGACGCCGCCGCCCAGCACGCGGCCCGCGATGGTTGCTGACCGGCGGCGTCCTGACGGTGGCGGTCATCGCCCTCCTCGGTGCGCCGAATGCGGGCCCAGGGGGCAACGCGGGACCGGAAGCTGCGCGCATCCACGCGGAGCTCGAGCGGTGGTGGGGCGGCCCTGCCTACTACGCGAAGTTCCCCCGCGCGGTGGCGTCCGGCTGGACGCGCCCTGACTTCTTCCCGATCGCCGTCTTCTTCGGCCCGCCGCAGCAGGCGCCCCGCCTCGCAGCGCTCGGGATCAACACCTACATGGGCGCAGAGCACGAACCACCCATCTCCACCATCACGCGAACGGGCATCTCGGTGATCGCGAGCACCGACTGGACACCCGCCGAGGTCGGCGACGACAACCGCGTCGTCGGCTGGCACATCAGTGACGAGTGCGAGATGGGCTCCTATTGGTGCGCGTCCAAGGACGAGCACGTGCGGGTCGAGAAGCAACGCAGCTTCGCCGACCAGGCCCGCGCACTTCACGACGGCCGGTTCCTCCAGGCGAACTTCGGCAGCGGGGTCCTCGGGACGTGGTGGGCGCCCACCACGATGGACGACCATCTCGCTCTCGTCGACGTCTCCAGCGTGGACGAGTACGCCCGCACCAGCCCGGGCGTCCGTGACCTGATCCGCGACTCCCCCGCCTGGCCGCCGGGCGCGGACCCGGCCTCGGCGTCCGCCTACGGGTGGCTCCAGGATCGTATGGAGACGTTCAACACGCCTGCCGCGTCCAAGCCCAACTGGGTGTTCGTCGAGGTGGCTCGCCCCTACCTGACGGACGACGGTGCGCGGACGATCACGGCGGCCGAGATCGGGGGCTCCGTCTGGAGCGCGCTCATCCACGGCGCCGCCGGGATCGCGTACTTCCAGCACAACAACGACCCGAGCTGCGGCAACTACGCCCTCGTCGACTGCGGCGCCACGCGGGCAGACGCGGTCAAGACCATCGACGCCGAGGTCCGTGCGCTGGCGCCCGTGCTGAACTCCCAGCCCTACAGGTGGCAGTTCGGGCCTGGGCTCCAGACGTCGCTGCGGTCGTGGGAAGGGCATGCCTATGTTCTCGCGATGACCAGCGGCGGGACGGGGGAGCGCACGTTCCGGCTGCCGCCCGGGGTCAACGGCGCGGCTGTCGAGGTCGTCGGCGAGCACCGCACGATCCGGGTGTCGCACGGCCGGTTCTCCGACACGTTCGCGACGGCGGACACCCACCACGTCTACCGCGTCGCGCTGGCCTGAGGCTTTCCCTTGCGCTCGGAAGACTCTCGCTCGCGCTCGGCACGATGGTGGGCGGGCCGGTCGGTCGTCATCGGGCGCCCGGGGTCGGGCATCGTGCGGCTGGATGCGTCGCGCTCCCAGTCCCGGTCACCTCGGTGTCTCAGGGCGCGCGCCGACCGCCGCCGCGCTGCCATGGTCAGCACCACGTACCAGGCGGCGTCCACCGCGCTCCGCGGGCCGCGGATGGACGCCACGAGGGTCCGCAGGCGCCGGCCTGCGGCCGACTCGATCCCCAGCTCCACGTACCCCCGACGCTGCCGGGTCAGCACGGCCATCAGCCCCGTGACGTCCGCGGGAGTGCGAACCCGCATCGGGATGGTCGTGACGACGCGCTTCTCGTGGTTCTGGAACTGGCCGTCGAGCCAGGAGTCGTCCGCCGTGACGCGTGGGAACCGAACGAACCGGCCGTGCCCGCGCTCGTTGACGGCGTAGCCGCCCGCGCCCCACAGGCGTACGCCCGGAACCGGGACCCGGCCGCGGGCACGGTAGTAGGCCCGCACCGGCATCGACGCGTGCGCGATGTCATACACATGGACAGGCCTGGCGGCCAGGACGCCGGGATAGGTGAGCACCTCGAAGACTGCGCGCACCGCCTCGGGCGCGAGCTCGATGTCGGCGTCGAGGTAGAGGCGCGGCCAGTGGGTCGCGACGTCGTCGCCGGCGTTGAGCGCCGCCGTCTTGGACGGCTCGTCCAGCTCGACGACGCGCACGAAGTCGAAGGACCGGGCGATGTCGGGAGTCGCATCGGTGGTCCCGTTGCAGACGACGACGACGTCGAACTGGTGCAGCGCCGCCAGCGGCGCGAGCGAGCGCAGGGTGCGCCCGATCACGGCCTGCTCGTTGTGCGCCGGGATGATCACGGCGCCGGTCAGCTCTTCCGGGACCACGGCCACCGGCGCGGCCGGCACCGCCGACCAGTCGATCGCGGAGCCGTCCGAGGGGAGGTGGAGCCGTCCGCTCATCGGGCCAGTCCCTGCCTCTCCGTCCGAGCGATCGCCCGGAGCGCACCGCACATCCCCAGCACCAGGAACAGGCCGCCCGCGGCGATCGGGAAGGCCAGACCGTCGAACCCCAGGAAGCACAGGGCGCCGCCCGCCACCGCCGCCATCAGCGCCTGCCCCCCGGCGACGACGTCGTCGGTGCGCAGGTCGCGACGCGCCGCGTAGGCGCTCCACACGCCGGCGGCGAGCAGGCCGGCGAAGGCCAGGATGCCGAGCACCCCGAGCTCGACAGTCAGGTGCACCCATTCGTTGTCGAAGATCTGGTAGCGGGACAAGAAGGTGCCGAACCCGGTGCCGACCAGCGGGGAGGCGGAGATGAACCCCGGTGCCCTCGCGAGCGCGTTCGTGCGCGACAGCGCGCTCGGGTCCTCCGACGCCCCGGTGAACATCTCGAGCATCGTGCGTGCGAGTCCCGGCACGGCGACGACGACAGCGAGGCCGAGAACTCCCGCGCCGGCGACGGAGTACGCCCGCGTCCTGCGGGGCATCCCCGGCAGCATGGTGACGGCGACGGCGACCCAGGCGAGCAGCGCGGACCGTGAGGCCGAGGCGAACAGCGCCGCCCCGATGACGCCGACGGGGAACCACCGCCCGACGACGGCACGCCCGCTCCCGCGAAGCGGCCGGTGGCTCACCTTCCCGAGCGCGAGCGCGAACGCCATCGTGAGGAACATGGCGTACTCGAGAGGGTGCGTCGCGGTCCCGGCTGCACGGACCAGGGAGCCTCGCGACTGGATGCCGCCTTCCTCGGACGCGGCGAACCCGGGGAGCGGGACGAGGTCGACGAGCTGCATCCGCGTGGCGGTCTGCACCAGTCCGAGGATCGCCAGGGCCACACCGGCCAGGACGATGCGATCACGCAGGACGGACAAGGACCGGCGGGTGCGGATGCCGTCCATCGTCACGAGCAGCACGCCGGCCCACGAGACCATGCGCAACAGCGAGGTGAAGGCCGGGCTGACCTGGTCGGATGGCTGACCGCGCAGGAGCGCGTAGGCGAAGCTCACCAGGACGACCACGCTGAGCACGCCGAACATGAACCGGACGGGCTGCCACACCGGCCAGGGCGGCCCGACGCGATCCTGGACGCGGTGAACCAGCCACCAGAAGGCGAGCAGCAACCCCCAGAGGAACGCGGGCCGCCCGAGCGACGCGAGGGGCGCGAGCACCTGGTTCGACGGCACGGCGCAGAGCAGCACGAGGTACACGGTCAGCATCCCGACCGCGTCGCGCTCCCTGGCCGCAGGCGTCGCCGGCGCGAGCTCCGCAGGAGGCTCGAGCTGCGCTACGCCCGCACGGGCGGAGGTCATCGACCGCCGACCCTCGGGGGGGCGCTCCGGGCATGCGCTGGTGCCGGGATCGAGATCGGGAGCGCCACTGCTTGCCCCGTCTTCGGCCCCTTGGGGCCGCGCGTCCGCGCCGATCGCCGACGACCGGCCAACGCCTCCACGAGAGCGGCGGCCAGGACCGTCGCGCCGACCAGCACGATTCCGACGCCGGCCGTGGTGATCATCCGGGTCTTCTGCGAGGGGGTGCCCTTGGTGTCGACCGCGACGGGACTCGCCGTGATCTGGTAGGGCGTCGCGATGGACTCGTCGTCCTGCAGGCGGGCGAGGATCGCGTGCGAGCGTCCGACCATGTCGGCGAGCACCGTTCCAGCCTCGGCGTCCACGGGCGACTTGACGGAGATGACGAGGATCGGGCCCGGAGTCGCCGGGTCGCGCGCCACGGTCACCTGAGCATCCGGGTGCTGATCCTGGACCTCGTCGGTCACTGCCTGTGCGCCGACGGCGCGGACGAGGACGTCCGCCGTCTGGCCGAGGCCGGAGATGTAGAGGAACGGGTTGTCGTTCTTGGGGATGCTCGTCTTGGCGGGGAGCAGCAGGATGCTCGCGGAGCGCTCGTACTGGACGGTCCCATGGGAGAACACCAGGGCGGACAGCACGCCCGCGACGATCAGGCCCGGGACGACGATGTACCAGCGGTGCACCATGGCCCGCAGCGTGTCGACGACGTTCATCCCACTTCACCTTCCCCGACGACGAGCGGTTTCTGCCGGCGCAGCGGTGGATCGTGCCTCCGGCGAAGGAGCCACCTGTCCAGCGTGAGGGCGCACCACGCGCCCACGAGCGTCCCGGCGCCCATCATGGCCGCGAGTGCGGCCGCCCGCGTCGACTTCAAGCTGGTGATGTGCTCGATCGTCGTCGACGCGGGGAGGATCGCGTACGACACCCGGTCGTTCTCGGGTGCGTTGAGCGCGTCCTGACTTGCGCGCGCGGCCTCGAGGACGCGCGTGATCATGACTCGCTGGGTGTCCTGGACCCACGCCCGGCTGGTGCCGACGACCGAGATCGCGATCTCGGCGCGGGAGTAGCTCGTCCCCCACTGACCCCCGGTGTTGGGCACACCGACCCGGACCTGCTGCCGCAGCCCGGCCCCGTACAGGGGTGCCTCGTCGAGCGCATAGCGTTCGATGGGATGGCCGTTGTTGACCGCCTCTGCGACGATCTGAGCGAAGCCGATGATGTCCTCGTTGTCGAGCCCGTTGTAGATCTCCAGGATGCTCGCGCCAGGCCGCATGAACTGGATGATCGGCTTGCTCGAGTAGAGCCCGCCGTGGGCGTCGAGCATGACGAAGCCCGCGCCTGCCACTGCGAGCGCCAGCGCGAGGACGTACCACCGGCGCCAGATCGCGAGCATGGCGTCGACGAACGTCACCACCACACCTCCGGCCTCCTGGGGGACCCGGTCGCCACCCTCAGCACAGATCAGAGCATCTTGCGGTCCCGGATTGCTACGCTCGGCGGCCCCGGACGGGTGTTTTCGCCCGATCTTCACCCGCCTCCGGGCAGGGCAATTCATCCCCCGGATCACCCCCGCCAGATCGGGACCCGCGCGGGTCCTGGCGGCAGACTGAGCGCGTGCCCACGCTGAACGACATGACGTCCGGAATGCGGCAGCTCGTGTCGACCCTGCGCCGGCACACTGCTCGGGAGGTCGCCCAGCGTGCGGCCCGTCAGCTCGCGAGGAGACTCGACACCGAGGAGCTCGAGTTCCCGCTGCTCCCGCGGGATCTCGCCGACTCCCACGACCTTCCGACGACCGTGCCGTTCGCCCGGCGGGCGGGCTCGCGGCCTCGGGTCGCGTGGCTCGCCTTCCCGCCCGGTGCCGGTTCCGGCGGGCACACGACGCTCTTCCGCGTCATGGAGTCCGCGCGCGCCGCGGGACTCGAGAACACCCTTCTCCTGTACGACAGGTACGGGAGCGACCTTGATCAGCGGGTCCGCACCATCCGGACGGCATGGCCGTGGCTGGATGCCGAGATCGCGCCGCTCGCCGAGCAGATCACCGGGTACGACGCCGTCGTCGCGAGCTCCTGGCCGACCGCCCACGTCGCGGCCCGGCGTACCGTCGAGGGCAAGCGCCTCTACTTCATCCAGGACTTCGAACCGCTCTTCCACCCCCGCGGGGCGACGTACGCGTTCGCCGAGGACACGTACCGCTTCGGGTTTCGCAACATCGCGCTGGGGCGGATGGTGCACGACCTGATCCGCGGCGAGACCGGCGTGCGCAGCGACCTGGTGCCCTTCGGCTGCGACACGGCCACCTACCACGTGGCGTCACCCGCCGGACGCCGGTCCGGCGTCACCTTCTACGCCAAGCGCGGCAACGACCGGCGTGGCTACAGCCTCGCGATCCGAGCGCTCGAGATCTTCCACGCCCGGCATCCCGAAGAGCCGATCCACGTCTACGGCGACCGCGTCGACGACGCCGCATTCCCAGCCGTGAACCACGGGAACCTCGCGCCTGCGCGGCTGAACGAGCTCTACGGCTCGGTGGTCGCCGGCCTCGCCCTGTCGTTCACGAACATCTCTCTCGTCGCCGAGGAGCTGCTCGCCGCGGGCGTGACCGCCGTCGTCAACGACAGCCCGCTCGCGCGGGCCGACCTGCCTAACCCGTACGCCGCCTGGGCCGACGCGACCCCGGCGGCGCTCGCCGACGCCCTGAGCGCCGCCGTCGAGCGCCCGGACCGCGACGAGCACGCCGGCAAGGTGGCGGCGAGCGTCGTGGGGCGGTCCTGGGAGCCCACGGGGGCCGCGGTGGCGGCGATCATCGCGGACGAGCTCGGCCTGAGCCTCCCGCTCGACCGAGCAGGAGCGCCGGAGTGACGACGCAGCTGCCCGACCGCATCGCCGGAGGGCTGACCACGAGGGCGGCGGTGCCGCCCCGCAACCGGAACCCGGAGATTCAGGACAGGGCGCCCAGCGTCAGCGTGGTGATTCCCTGCTACAACTACGCGCGATTCGTCGACGCGGCGATCCGCAGCGCGCTGTCGCAGCAGGGCGTCAGCGTCGACGTCGTCGTCGTCGACGACGCGTCGACCGACGCCAGCGCCGACGTCGCCGAGGCGGTCGCGTCGACCGACGACCGGGTCCGCGTCGTCCGGCGCGCCCGGAACGGCGGCCCCGTCGCGACGTTCAACGAGGGGATGGAGCACGCGACGGGCGACTACCTCGTGCGCCTCGACGCCGATGACCTGCTCACGCCGGGCTCGCTCGCGCGCTCGACGGCCGTCGCCGAGGCGTACCCGACCGTCGGCCTGGTGTACGGGCGACCCCTGCACTTCTCCAGCACGCAACCGCCGCCCGCCCGTGCTGCCGTGGACCGATGGCTCCTGTGGCCCGGCCACGACTGGTTGGCGGACCGGGTGCGCACGGGCGTCAACGTCATCACGTCGCCCGAGGTGCTCATGCGACGCAGCATCGTCGACCTCGTCGGGGGGCAGCGCGACCTCGCTCACTCGCACGACTTCGAGATGTGGCTCCGCCTCGCGACCGTCAGCGACGTCGCGTACGTCCAAGGTCCGGACCAGGCCTGGCACCGTGAGCACCCCACGAGCCTCTCGACCACGCTCGCGCCCCTGACCGGTGACCTGGAGGAACGGCGCCTCGCATTCACCGTGCTGTTCGACTGGTCCGAGGACTTCCTCCCTCAGACCGCCGAGCTCCGGAGCGTCGCGGGGCGGAGGCTCGCGGCCGAGGCGGCCCACGTGCTGGTCCACCTCGACGACGTGGGCCAGTGCACGCCCGACGCCGCGGCCGCGCTCCGGGCGTTCGCAGAGGCCGCCGACCCTTCAGGGGCGGGCGCGCTCTGGGCGCGCGCCGAGGCCCGGATGTCGCCCCTGCGGACGGTGCGCCTGGGCAGGAGGGCCCTCGGGAGGGTCAGGAACGAGGTGTCGGCGCGCCGCTGGCACCGGCGCGGCGAGTGGTGACCGCTGCGCTCCTCCGGCCGGGTCGGCGAAGCTAGAGCGCGGCGGCAGGCTCCGCCGCAACGGCGGGCGCGGCGCGCAGCGTCCGCCACCCGCGCAGGAGCCAGGGCCCGGCCAGCACCAGGTAGGTCAGGAGGGCGCCGGCCCCCCCGAGGAGCGTCGCGGCCACGGGGGACTCCAGCCGCGTCGCCAGCATGGCCACCGCCGCCGCCGGCACCGCCGCGGCGCACGGCACCCAGCACGCCGCCGCGAGTGCGCGCAGCGACACCCCGCTGGAGCGCAGGGCGATCGCGAACGCCGGGAGGATGACCGCTACGGCGACCACGACGTGCACCCAGCCGGCACCGACGATCCCCCAGGCACGCGTCGCGACGATCATCCCCGCCGTCAGGACGACGAACCAGACGACCTGGACCCAGAGGACGGGCCGGGACCGCCCGATGGCGTATAGGTAGGAGGCGAAGACGTCGAAGGGCACCCGCAGGCAGCCGAAGAAGCCGAGTGCGGCGAGCGCTGGGACGGCGGCGAGCCAGGCTTCGCCGTACACCATCTCGACGATGGGCCGCGCCAGAACCGCGATCGTGATGCCCGCGGGCAAGGAGAACGCCCACGCGACCCCCACCAGGCGGTTCAGTGCGCCCCGCGCGTCGCCGGCCTGCGAGAAGTACGGCAGTGCGACCGAACGCAGCATCTGGGACAGCACGCTCATCGGCCAGTTCGAGATGTTGAAGGCGAGCACGTAGAAGCCGAGCGTCGTCGCCCCCGCGACGCGGGCGAGCACCACGTTGTCGATGTTGAGCAGCGCCCAGGACAGCACGTTCGCACCCGCGACGGGGAGGCCGAACGCGAGGATCGGCCGCAGCAGCGAGCGGTCCACGCGGAACACGGGCCGGACCCGGGCAAGCACGAACTGGAGCACGGTCGCGACCACCTGCGCCGCGAGCCGCCCGACGGCGATCGCCAGCGCACCCCAGCCGAGCGTGACCAGTCCCAGCGTGACGGACGTCGAGACGACGAAGTCGGCGATCGCGACGATGAACAGCGCACGCTGGTTGAACGAGCGCTGGAGCTCGGCGAGCGGGACGACGCCGGCGCCGCCCAGGGCGAGCGTGACGCCGAGAACGGCGACCGCCGGCGCGGCGTCCGGAGCCCCGAGCGCCTCGGCGAGCGGGCGGGACGCGAGCACGGTCGCCGCCGCGAGGATCGTGCCGGTCACGAGGCCGAGCGTCGCGACCGTCGGGGCGCGACGCTCGTGGTCGGCGGAACGGATCAGCTCCGCGGACAGCCCGAGGTCCGCGACTGCCATCAGCACGGCCTGGACGGTCAGCGCCACGGCGTACACGCCGAACTGCTCCGGGCCGAGGACCCGCGCCAGGACGATCCCGACGGCGAAGCCGCCGGCGCGTAGCACGATCGTGCTCACGCCGCTCCAGGCCGCAGCGCGGGTGGCCTTCGTCCCGAGCGTGGCCTCGCCGCTCATCGGCGGCCTACCAGCCGCGCGACCCCGGGACGCCGGCCCAGGGTCATCCAGAACCAGAACTTGGCGAAGCGGTACCCCGTCTGCACCCGCTCGGCAGCCCCGCGGCGAGGGTCGTCGTGGCGAGAACGCGCGTCCAGGTGCGCCTGCTCGACGACGTCCGCGACGTGCGTGAGCGAGTACCGCTCCACGGCGAGCTCGCGACCGAACCGCCCCAGCTCCGCCCGCAACGCGGGATCGTCGGCCAGGAGCCGGATCGACTCGGTCAGCCCCGGCCCGCCGGACGGGCCCTCGCCGAAGAACCCGGTCTCGAAGAACCGGGACGCGTTTCCGGGCTCGAGGGTGAGCCAGAAGCCGTCGCGCCCCTGCACGACGATGGGCTTGCCGTGCGCCAGCGCACGCAGCGCGGAGCTGCCCATCCCGAACGTGATGTCGGCGGCGTCGTACACCGGCCGCGGGTCGGCGACGTCACCGAGGATGCGCACGACCGTCCGTCCGAGCCGGCGGTTGGCCGCGGCCGCGGCCGCGCGGACCGTGTCGCCCCGATCGCCGTCGCCGGCGACGAGCAGGGTGACCGGCCGCAGGTCGGCGATCGCCTCGACGACGCGGATGGCCTCGAGGACTCCCTCAGCCTTGCTGTGCTCGGCGGAGAGGCGCCCGACCACGGCGACGAGCAGGTGGTCCGGGGCGACCCCGAGCGACGCCCGGGACGCCGCGGGGTCGCGGGGCTGGTCGTGGTCCGTGTCGACCGGGGGCTCGGCGAGCCGGACGTCCCGGTGGGTCTGCGCGGCGCCCCGGCGCAGCTCCTCGGTCCCGACGAGCAAGATCGGCGTGCGGGGCAGGAACGGTGGCACGTCCATCGAGAGCACGGTCAGGACGCGGGCGGCGCCGCCCAGGCGGGCGAACGCCGCCTGCATGATGGGCGGCCACTCGTAGGCGTGCACGACGTCGGCACCGAACTCCCTGGCGGCCCGTCCCAGCGACCGGGTGCCGCGGACGTCGACGATGCCGCGGCGTCCGGGCGCCTCCTGGTAGTCGAGCCCGAGCAGCCGCACGCGTGCGACGACGGGTCCCGCGGGCGCGTATACCCGCACCCGGTGCCCCCGGTCGCGCAGCTGCGCGGCAAGGTCGACCGCGTTCAGCTGGCTGCCCCCGCGCACCATCTCGTGCGGGCACACGAGGATCGACATCCGCGCGATGCCCGGGGTGGCGGTCGCCGCGTGTCTCGCGGCGTCGAGAGCGGTCATTCACCGCACCGCACGTGCGAGCGCCTCGACCACGAGGTCCTGCTGCGCCGCCGTCAGGTGCGGGAACATCGGCAGCGACAGGATCCGGGCGGCGGCAGCCTCGGCCACGGGGAACTGCCCCGTGCCGTACCCCAGGTGGGTGTAGGCCTCCGTGAGGTGCAGCGGCGTCGGGTAGTGCAGCGCCGCGCCGATCCCGGCCTCGAGCAGCTCGCTCAGCACGCGGTCGCGCTCCTCGACCTGCACGACGTACAGGTGCCACACGTCCTCGTTGCCCGGCCGGACTGCGGGGGCGCGCACGCCCGGCACGTCGGCGAGCTGCGCGGCGTACCGGTCGGCGGCCGCACGGCGGGCCTTGTTCCACTCGTCGAGCCGCCGCAGCTTGGCACGCAGCACGGGCGCCTGGACGGCGTCGAGCCGGGAGTTGAAGCCCACGCGGTCGTGCACGTACTTCACCGTGCTGCCGTGCGCGGCGACGTTGCGCACGAACGCCGCGATCTCCGGGTCGTTCGTGAGCACCGCGCCGGCGTCGCCGGCCGCGCCCAGGTTCTTGCCCGGGTAGAAGCTCGTCGCCGCGACCAGGCCGAGCGCGCCCGCGCGCCCGGCGAGCGACGACGCACCCTGCGACTGCGCGGCGTCCTCGACGATCGCCAGGCCGTGCCGCTCCGCGATCGGCCGCAGCTCCTCGACGGGCGCCGTCTGGCCGTACAGGTGCACGGGCGCGATCGCGCGGGTCCGCGCGGTGACGGCCGCCTCGACGAGCGCCGGGTCGATGAGCAGGTGCTCGGGGTCGACGTCCACAAACACGGGCACGGCGCCGATGCGCGAGGCGGCCTCGGCCGTCGCGATGAACGTGTTGACGGGAACGACCACCTCGTCGCCCGGCCCGACGCCGGCCGCGCGCAGTGCGAGCTCGACGGCGTCGGTCCCGTTGCCGACGCCGATCACGTGCTCGACGCCGACGTATGCGGCGTACTCCTGCTCGAAGGCGGCAACCTCAGGCCCGCCGACGAACCCGGCGCCTAGGAGCTGCGCCTGCCAGACGGGCAGCACCTCGTCGGCGATCTCGGCCGACTGCGCGGCCAGGTCGAGGAACGGAACCTTCACGTGTGAGCTCCTAGCTGTCGTGCGGGCACGCCCGCCCATGTCTCGTCGTCGGGCACGTCGCCGAGCACGACGGACCCCATCCCCACGGTCGCGCCCGCGCCGATCACGACGCCGGGCCGCACGCAGGCGTTCATCCCGAGGTACGCCGCGCGGCCGACGCGCACGCCGCCGCCCAGCGTCACGCCAGCGGCGAGCGTCGCGGCGTCCGCAACCAGGCAGTCGTGCGTGACGCTGACCCTCGGCATCGCCACCACGTGGTCGCCGAGCACGGCGTCGGCCGTGATGGTCACGCCGGCCAGCAAGATCGACCCCTGCCCCACCGGAGAGGCTCCGGGGTTCCGCACGGACGGGTCGACGACGGTCGCCCAGGTCGTGACCCCGGCCCGCTCGGCCCGCGCCACGACTGACTCGCGACCCTTGCTCGGCCCGACGCAGGCCAGCACCTCGGCGTCGGGGTACATCCCGGCGTCGTCGATGCCGCCCAGCACGGGGGCGCCGCCCACGGTGCGGGGCAGCGTGGCGTAACGGTCGTCCAGGATCCCCAGCACGTCACGCCCCAGCTCGCGCAGCACGGGCAGGACCTCGCGGGCCAGCCCGCTCGCCCCGAGGATGAGCACCGCGGCCATGTTCAGGCCTCGCCGACGCCGCGGACCGCGGCGACGACGCGCTCGAGCTCGTCGTCCGTCATCTGGTGGAACAGCGGCAGGATCAGCGTGCTGTCGGTCAGGCGCTCGGTCACCGGCAGCGGGAGGTCGCCCGTGTCCCGGTCGGCGTAGGCCGGCTGGCGGTGCGCGGACATGATGCCGCGGCGTGCCGAGACGCCCGCCTCGGCGAGCGCGAGCAGCAGGCCCTCGCGGTCCTGCGCGAACGCCGGGAGCACCTCGAGCCACAGCGACTGGAAGTTGCTGGTGCCCCAGGCCGGGTCGTCGACCAGGCGCACGCCCCGCACGTCGGCCAGCGCGTCGCGATACTGCGCTGCGAGCACACGCCGGCGCTCGACGACCTCGCGCAGCTTGCCCAGCTGCACCAGCCCGACGGCCGCCTGCAGGTCGGTCATGCGGAAGTTGAACCCGACCTCGTCGTACTCCTCGGGCGGCGAGACGAGGCTCGCGTGCCGGTCGGCGGCCGAGATGCTCATCGAGTGCTCGCGCAGCCGGCGGGCGCGCGCAGCCCAGGCAGGGTCGCTCGTCGTGAGCATGCCGCCCTCGCCGGTGGTGAGGATCTTGCGCGGGTGGAACGACCAGGCGGCGACCTGCGCGCCGGCGCCCACGGGACGGCCCTTGTAGGTCGAGCCGGCCGCGCACGCGGCGTCCTCGACGACGACGATCCCGCGCGGGTCGCACAGCGCCCGGATCGGGTCGAGGTCCACCGGCATCCCGCCCTGGTCGACGACGATCACGGCCCGCGTCGCGGGCGTGAGCGCGGCCGCCACGGTCTCGGCGGTGACGTTGCCCGTCAGCGGGTCGACGTCGGCGAACACCGGCCGCGCCCCGACGTACGTGGGGGCGTTCGACGTCGCGATGAACGAGAACGACGGCACGACGACGTCGTCGCCCGCCTCGACGCCTGCGACGACGAGCGCGAGGTGCAGCGCCGTCGTGCAGTTGGAGACCGCGACCGCCTCGTGGGCCTGCATCGCCTCGGCGAACGCCCTCTCGAACGCGGCGACACGCGGGCCCTGGGCCACCCAGCCGGACTCGATGACCGCGGTGACCGCGGCGACCTCTTCGGGACCGAGCCACGGCTTCATCACGTTGATGCGGGCCGGCGCCTGCGTCGGGGCGGTCATGCCGCAACGCTCCGCCCGGCGGCGATCTCCTCGCGCAGCGGCCGCCACCAGTCCACGAGCAGCCGCAGGCCGGCCTCGAGACCGATCGTGGCCTCGAACCCGAGGTCC
This sequence comes from Xylanimonas sp. McL0601, assembly GCF_049852175.1. GTDB lineage: Bacteria > Actinomycetota > Actinomycetes > Actinomycetales > Cellulomonadaceae > Xylanimonas. The sequence goes on along the minus strand of NZ_CP187527.1, from coordinate 978,742 downwards.
TCGCGCGCGGCCGTGGTGTCGGCCAGGCGGCGCACGACGCCGTTGACGGCCCGATCGGGGCCGTGCTCGACACCGAGGTCGGATCCCATGACGCGCAGCAGCGCCTCGGCGAGCTCGAGCAGGCTCGTCTCCGTGCCGGAGGCGATGTTGTAGTGCCCGTCGACCACGTCGCTCGCGGCGGCCAGGACGTTGGCCCGCGCGATGTCGGGCACGCAGACGAAGTCCATCGTCTGCTTGCCGTCACCGAAGATCAGCGGCGGCTTCCCGTCGGCGATGCGCTCCATCCAGCGCACCAGCACCTCGGTGTACAGGCCGTGCACGTCCATGCGGGGCCCGTACACGTTGAAGTACCGCAGGGCCACGTAGTCCAGCCCGGTCATCGCCCGGAACGAGCGGATCATGCCCTCGTTGAACGACTTGGCCGCGCCGTAGAACGTGTCGTTGTTGTGGTGGTGGTGGCGCTCCGTCGTCGGGAAGTCCTCCGCCATGCCGTACACCGACGCGCTCGACGCCGTGACCAGCTTGTCGACCTTGTGCTCTGCCGCGGCCTCGAACACGTTGAACGTGGCGTCGACGAGCACCTCGAGCGCGAGCCGCGGCTCCTCCGCGCACTGGGTGATCCGGATGGCGGCCTGGTGGAACACCAGGTCCTTGCCCTTCGTCAGGTCGTGCACCAGGTCGCGGTCGCGGATGTCGCCCTCGATCAGGTGCGCGCGACCCGTGGCCAGGGCGTCGTCGAGGTTCGCCCTACGCCCCCGCACCAGGTTGTCGACGACCTCGACCCGGGCCGCGCCCGCGTCGAGCAGCTGGTCCACCAGCGTCGACCCGATCGTCCCTGCCCCGCCCGTGACCAGGACGTCCGCTCCCTGCACTGTGCTCATGCGCGTACTCGCTTCGCTCCGTGCGCGCATGAGGCACCATCCGCCCTGTGCTCTTTGATTCGCTCGCTGCGCTCGCTCATGCGCGTACTCGCTTCGCTCCGTGCGCGCATGAGGCACCATCCGCCCTGTGCTCTTTGATTCGCTCGCTGCGCTCGCTCATGCCACTCCTCCGACCAGCTCCGGCTCGTGCTCGACGACGCAAGCGTCGCCTCCGACCTCGAGGCTGCGGGAGGCCGCCTCCAGGATGCTCAGGACCCGCAGGCCGGCGGCGCCGTCGGTGACCGGGGCGCGGTCCTCATGGATCGCCGTGGCGAGCTCGCCGACCATCGCGCCCAGCGCCTCCTGCTCCTTGAGGGCCGGCGACCAGGTGTCGCCGAGCCGGTAGGAGACGGTCGCCTGCTTGCGCTCGAGGCTGTCCGCGGCCTGCGTCCTGAGGTCGACCCCGCGGTCGTAGACGCTGAGGCGCTGCTGCGGGTTCAGGTCGTCCCAGACCAGGGTCTTCTTCGACCCACCCACGGTGAAGCTGCGGATCTTCGTGGGGCTCAGCCAGTTGACGTTCACGTGCGCGACGGCGCCGCCCGGCAGCGGCAGATAGAGGTGCCCGACGCACGCCTTCCCCGCGCCGAGCGGGTCCGCGCCGTGCGCGGCCACCGAGGCCGGGCGCAGACCACCCGGGAGGATGAAGTCCAGGATCGACAGGTCGTGCGGCGCGAGGTCCCAGAACACGTCGACGTCCGGCTGCACGAGCCCGAGGTTGATGCGCACCGAGTCGACGTAGAGGATCTCTCCGAGCTCCCCCGACTCGACCAGCTCGCGGATCTTCAGGACCGCGGGCGTGTAGCAGAACGTGTGGTCGGTCATGAGCACCAGACCCCCCGCCGCCGCCTCGGCGACCATCTCGCGGGCCGCCTCGGCGCTGTCGGCGATGGGCTTCTCGACGACGACGTGCTTGCCGGCGCGCAGCGCCGCCATGACGAGCGGGTGGTGGGTGCGGGCCGGGGTGGCGATCGCGACGGCGTCGACGTCGTCGCGGGCGAGCAGCGTGTCGACGGACGTCTCGACGTCGGCACCGCCGGCGGCCCGTGCCACCTTGGCGGCGCGCGCCTCGTCGAGGTCGCACACCGCCGCGAGCTCCCACTGCTCGGACGCCGCGAAGTTGCGGGCCAGGTTGGGGCCCCAGTACCCGGCGCCGATCACGGCGGCGCGCAGCCGGTTGGTCATGGGGGTGGTCCTCGATTCTGCGTGGACGCGAGGCCGGGTAATCACGTCCTCGCTGGGAACCTAACCGCGCCACCGCTCGGGGCTCAGGGATTCGGGCCGCTTTCACCCGGGTGGAGCCGGGGTGAAGTGCCGCGAGCAACTCTTCTTGGCACGGGTGCCAGTCCTAGCCTGTATTGAGGGGGCGGCAATCTCCCCGACCGACAACTTGTCGAACCAGGGGTTCCCGTGCGCACCAGAGCCGCGGCAACCGGCGTGGCTGTGCTTCTGACAGTCGCCGCCTGCAGCACCGACGGCCAGGGATCGGCCGGCCCACGCCCTGAGCCGACTGCGAGCCTCGCCGAGCTGCTGCCGTCCACCCCGCCAGGCGCCCACCGGCTCGCAGCACCGTCCGGCGCGGACCGAAGCCCGACGAGCGTCCTCGGCCTGGGTTTCCGGGCCGATGCCCAGTTCTTCCTCGACGTCCTGTTCGTGCCCGTCGGCGCGACCCTCCGCGCGAGCTCGGCGACAACCGCCGGTGGGCGTACGCAGCTCGCGATCGAAGCAACGATCCGGGGAGCGTGCAGCACCGTCCTCGTCGGGGTGCGCCGCTGGTTCACCAGGGGCGGGTTCACCGAGGCGGTCACCCGGGAGACGTCGGGCGGGGCCGAGCTCACCTTCAGCCGCGACGACGGCAACGTGACGGTCGCGACGGCCGTCGACGGCAGGACGTGCATGCTCGCCGAGCTCGGGGTGCTCACCGCTGGCAGAGCCAGCCGGCAGTGACCTTGGTCGAGGCGCTCGCCTGACGCCCGAACAGGCGATCTCTCGCAGGTGCGCAGAAGCGAAGGGCGCCCACCACGAACCAGCCCTGGCTTGCGGCGAACGCCGTGCCCGGTCGCCCGGCGCCGCCGTCGGTCAACGACGCCACGGAGGCGTCAGGGACGTACTCGACGTCGACGAGGTAGTTCGTCGAGACCACCGTCTCGGGAGCACCGCCGCCGTAGGCGTAGGTGCCCGCGGACTCGGGCGTGGACAGCTCCCCGCGGGTCATCGGGTCGGCGAGCCCGCCCGGCGTTGCGGCGTAGTGGCCCGACTCCGTCCGGTAGCTCGCCGTGTACGTCGTGCCTGCTGTGACCTGCACCGGTGCCTCGAACGGTGTCTCCTGCCAGCCGGACGACACGGCGTTCGTCACCGTTGCCTGCGCGAGCTGCTCGGCGCCCGGTCCCCAGAGCTGCACGGTGAACGGCCCGGTGCTGGCACTCGTCTTGTAGAAGCGGACCCCCACGACCTGACCGGCCGATGACGCTCGGAAGCGCATCCCGAGCGTCACCGGGAGCGGGTCCGCGGCACTCGGGATCATCGGCAGCACGGCGTCGTCGAAGATCCCGCAGGGGCACGCCGAGGACGTCGGGCGGGCCGACCGGAAGGTCCAGGTGCTGCCGTCGCCCAGCGCATGGCCGTCGGCCGTCGTGGCCGTGACCTTCACGGTGTACTCGACGAACCCGGCCAGCGGCGCCGACGGCGTGAAGGTCACGCTGCCCGAGGCGGCGTCGTAGCGCGTCGTGCCGGCCACCGTGCCACCTGCGGCGTCGACGAGCGTGACAGCGACCGACTGCGGGTCGACGTTCGTCGAGAGGGTCGCCGACACGACGGAGTCCGGCGGCACGCTCGCGGCACCGGGCTCGGGCGCCTGGCCGGACGCGGTGAGCGGCGCGCCCCCGGGCAGGTCGAACAGGACGTCGACGAAGTAGGCGGCGTTGCTGAAGCTCTGCTGGGGGAACGTGCCGGGCGACCCGAACACGCCGCTCGGCTTCGCGCCGAACCCGCCCTCGACGGTGAGCGGGGCGGCATCGAGGCTTCCAGAGGCGAACGCGGCCGCCTCGTTCGCGTACCCGCCGCGAGGTGCCGTGTAGGACACGGTGTACGACTGCCCTGCTTCGACCGGGACCGGCCGCTGGAACCGTGCGTCCTGCCAGCCGGTCGACGTCTCGTCGGTGAGCTCGACCCGGGCCAGGAGCTGACCGGTGTCGCTCCACAGGGACCCGGTGTGGGTGCCGGCGTTGGCGGCGCCCTTGTAGAAGCGAACACCCTCCACGACGCCGTCGACCTGGGGTTCGAAGCGCAGCCCGAGCTCGACGGCCGAGGTGTCGTCCACGGATGCGAGCGCCGGCACAGCGCTGCCGAAGACGGAGCACGGGCAGGAGACATCCACGCCGACGGTAGCCACGGGGCCGATGTTGGCGCTGTCGTCGGTCGCGCGGACCTGGACCTCGGTCGTCCCGACGCCGTGCTGGAGTCCGGTGAACGACCAGCTCGCCCGTCCGTCGGCCGGGTGCCACGAGGCCCCGCCGTCGAGCGACACCTCGACGCCCGCGACCGCACCACCGGAGTCGGTGGCGGTTCCGGAGACGGTCAGCAGGCTGCCGTTCGCGACCTCGGCGCCGGGCTTCGGAGACGTCACCGTGACGGCCGGCCCGGTGTGGTCGGTCGACGCCGTCGTGACGACGAGCCCGGAGGCGGGCGTCACCGGCTGGGCGCCCATGTCGGCCAGCAGGTTCATCGTCGCCTGCCGCATGCGGGGGTCGGCCGGCGCGCCGGCGCCGTCGTGCGTCTGGTCCAGGCCCCACGCCCACTGGACCGAGCCGGCGGAGAAGACGAGCGCGCCCGAGTCGGCGCGGTACAGCGTGACATGGTGCGTCGTCCGGCCGGGCGGGTCGGTGTTGCCGAAGTCCCTCAGGTAGTGGGGCACGTCGCCCGACGTCGTCGAGAGCCGGACGAGCCCGGCGGGACGAGCGCCGTTGTCCAGGTCCTCGTCGCTCTCGTACCCCACCGTGTGCGCCGCCAGCGCCTGGGAGGCGCCTGCGGGCATGGACGCCAGGTCGGTCTCCCGCCACAGGCGCAGCCTGCCCTCCTCCAACGTCACCGTGACCGGAAGGTCGGAGTCGTTGGCCATGTAGATGGTGCCGGTCACGGCGTTCTCCGGGAGCCCGCCACCATCCTTCGCTCCGGCGAGGCGCGGGTCGCGCCACGTGCCGGTCCACTCCGCGGAGGGGTCGACCTTGGCGTTCGACCAGGTCTCCTTGTAGCAGACCAGCGTGCGGTAGCCCGCCGGGTCGCCCGCGACCGAGTCCTCCCACCGTGTGCGCCAGTACATCTCGTTGCCGCTGAAGAAGGCCAGGTTCACCCCGGCGTCGCGAGCGGCCTCGACGTTCGCGCGCTGCTGGCCCGACCAGTACTCGTCGTGCCCGACGGACAGGAACGTGCGGTGGTTGAGCAGCAGCGACCCGCTGCGCGCGGTGTCGACGCCGGAGATGTACGAGACGTCGTACCCGTTCTGCTCGAGGAACCGCACCATCGCGTACTCCGAGCTGAAGTAGAAGCTCCTGCCGTTGTCGCTGCCGCGGGTCGCGAACGGACGGTTGTAGCTGATCTTGAACGCCCGGCCGTTGCTCGTGCCCTGGTAGAAGTCCGCACCGCCGTAGGTGTTGTACGCCTGCCACGTGGTGTCGGAGGTCTGGAAGACGAGGTCGGAATGGCTGGTGTCGTTGCGCACGACGAACGTGATGTGGCTCGCGCCGCCGTCCGGACCCTCGTCGGTGCGCGTGAGCCTGGCGACGTACACGCCCGACACCGCGTCGGCCGGCACGTCCCAGTGCGCGGTCACCGCCCAGCTGCCGCAGTCGTACAATCCCGTCTCCAGGTCGACGGCGCACTCCGGCTGCGGGAGCGGCGCGTCGTGGGTGACCGAGGCCCACTTGCGGGCTCCCTTGCCGCCGTACCAGCCCGTCCGGTAGATGTCGATCGTGTAGGACGTCGCCGAAGTGTCGATCTTGAAGTTGATCCGCTGCCCGGCGTCCACGCTGATGTCGGTGGCGAAGCCCTGGATGCTCGGGTCGCCCGCCCCGCCCGACAGGTCCCACTCGGCCGGATCCGCCCCCGGCTTCGAGTTCTCGCACACGATCGGGTTGCTGCCCGCCGCGCACGGGTCCACCGCTGCCGACGCCGCGGACGCGGCCGTCGCCGGGACCAGCGCCGCGACCAGTGCGACGACGACTTCCGGCACGACCGCCCGCCAGCGCCTCCGGGCGAAGTGCCCAGGAGGCGGGGCGAGGCTGGTCCTGCGCCCGGCGCGCATATTTCGAATCTACGGGCCACCACCCCACACGCCCGCGGGCTGGGCGAGTTCACCCGGGTGGAGCGGGGTGAACTGTCCCCTGCGGCCGAGGCCCCCGCAGGGCAGCGGCCTAGCCTGACCGAGGGCCCGTTCCCGGACCCGCTCCCGTCGATCTAGAGGTCCTTCCCGTGCGCACCAGAGCCGTCACCATCGCCCTGGTCCTGCTCCTGGTCGTCGCCGGCTGCACCGCCGGAGCCCGTAGCTCGGGTGACCAGGGGCAGGGCACCGACACGTCGGTCGGCGCCGCCCCACGACCGGGGCCCACGGGATCGGACACCCCCACACCCGGCGAGTCCGCCCCGTCGCCGGTCCCCACCGTGACGGGCCGCAGCGGCGGTCAGTCCCGAGGCGACGGCAGCGAGCTCGTCCCCGAGGCCACGCCGAGCCCGTCGAGTCTCGCCGACCTGCTGCCGTCCGACCCGCCCGCCGCCGGACGGCTCCCGACGCCGCCGGCGGACGCGAGCGCCGCGAGCGGCCTCGCCGCAGGCTTCCCGACCGGCGTCCTCTACGTGCCCGAGGGAGCGAGCGTCCTCTCCAGCGCGGTGACGACCAACAGCGGCCGCTCGCAGCTCGCGCTCGATGCGACCGTCCCCGGCCCGTGCAGCGGCCTCCTGGCCGACCTGCGCGCGTGGTTTACCGCGGGCAACTTCACCGAGGGTGCCGACACCCGGGAGACCCCTGCCCGGGCCGATCTCACGTTCACCCGCGACGACGGCCACGTGACCGTCGCGGCGGTGACCGCGGACGACGCGTGCCGGCTCACGCAGTCCGGGGTGCTTGCCGCCGGGGCTGGTTCGTGACCCCACGCCGCCGCGCGCGCGTGGTGGCGGGCGCCTGCGTCGTGGCGCTGGGCGCGGCCGTTTCCGCCGGCGCCCTGCTCCGCTCCCGTGAGGCCGACCCCGCCACCGACACGGCCGGCGTCGCGACAGCCCCTCGTGGTGGGTTCGACGGTGCGGCCCGCATCGTGTTCCAAAGCACCGCACCCGGCGACCTCTACGGCCGTGTCGCCGTCGTCGCCCTCGACGACCCGGCGGGGCCGCGCGACGTCACGCCCGTCGCGTGCGACCGGGTGGACGCCGTGCCGGGGCGTGCCTCCTGCCTGCGCACCGTCCGCGCGACGACGACGTTCACCGCCGAGATCCTCGACGACCACTGGCGGACGATCGCGAGCTGGCCGCTCGCGGGCATCCCGAGCCGCACCCGCCTGTCCGACGACGGCACGCGCGTCGGGGTCACGGCGTTCGTGACCGGTCATGCCTACGGCACCCACGACGTGTCGACCGAGACGACGATCCACTCGCTGGACGCGCTCCCCTCCGGCGAGCCGACCGACCTCGGCAACCTCGAGGACTGGTTGCTCCTGGTGGACGGCACTCCGCGAAAGCCTGCGGACCGCAACCTCTGGGGCGTCACGTTCGTCGACGACACCCACTTCTACGCCACGGCCCAGTCGCGGGAGCTCGGCCACACCTGGCTGGTCGCGGGCAACGTCACCGCCCGCACGCTCACCACCGTCGCCGACCAGGTCGAGTGCCCCTCGGTCTCGCCCGACGGCACGCGCATCGCGTTCAAGCGCGACACGGTCGACGGCCCGGGCATCCACTGGTCCCCTGCGGTCTACGACATCGCGAGCGGGCGGGTGACCGTGCTCGACGCCGAGACGCGCGGGATCGACGACCAGATCGAGTGGCTCGACGACGGGACGATCCTCTATGGCATGCCGCGCGCGGACGAGCCAGGCGTCAGCGACGTCTGGGAGCTGCCCGCTGACGGTTCGGGGGCACCCTCGGTGCTTATCCCCGACGCGTGGTCGCCGGCAGTCCTGCACTGACGCCCGGCGGCGGGCTCAGCTCTTGGCGACGAACAGCACGTCCACCGCGTAGCTGTGCTGCGACGTCGTCCCGGGGAACCCGGTGCTGCCGTAGGCGTACGCGCCGCCGTTCGCGGGCGACTGCACCGGCCCGTTGACCCGGGGGTTGGCGAGCGCGCCGATCGTCGCCGCGTAATGGCCCGCCGGCGCGTAGTACGCGACCACGAACTGCGTGCCGGCCGTGACCGTCACCGGCGTGGCGAAGACCAGCGTCTGCCAGCCGGTGGCCGTCTCGCTCTTGAAGGTGCCGGTCGCCAGCTGCGTGCCGTCGGGCTTCCACACGTAGCCGGTGTGAGTGCCCGTGTTCCCGGCGCCCTTGTAGAAGCGGATGCCCTGGATGGCGCCGTCCACGGTCACCTGCAGCCGCGTCCCGACCTGGATCGGGCCCGGGTCGTTCCACGACGCGACCGCGGGGACGTCCGTCGCCGCCCACAGGCCGACCGCCCCGGCTGGCGGAGTCACGGGAGGCGCCGCGGTGGTGAAGCTCCACGTCCCCACGACGGTGCCGTTGAACGTGACCGTCGCCGTCACCGTCGCACCGGCGGGTAGCGGCGCCGCAGGGGTGAACCTCACGGTGCGGCTCGCGGAGTCGTACGACGACGTGCCTGCGATGGAGCTCCCACCTGCAGTCAGCGTGAGTGCAGGGTCGGGGCCGGCGGGCGCGTACGCCAGGGTGGCGGACACGGTGGCGGCGACGGGCACGTCCGTGGCTCCGGCCGCCGGCGTCCGCGACTCGATGCCGAGGGCCGCGTGCGAGTACAGGACGTCGACGCTGTAGCTGGTCGAGTTCCACGTGAACTTCGGGAACCCGCCACCGTAGAGGTAGCGCCCGGCGTCGACCGGCGCGGTCAGCGACCCGCTGGTGTACGGCTGGGTGAAGAACCCGCTGGTCGCCGCGTAGTGCCCGTTGGGCGCGAAGTAGGACGCCACGTAGGTCGTGCCGGCCGTGACGGCGACTGGCGATGCGAACGCGACGGTCTGCCAGCCTGTCGCCGTCTCACCGGTAAAGGTCGCCGTGGCGAGCCGCGTCCCGGTTGCCGACCAGAGCGAGCCGGTGTGCGTGCCGGTGTTCCCGGCACCCTTGTAGAAGCGGATGCCGCTGATGTACCCGTCCTGGCTCGGCGTGAACGCGGTGCCGAGCTCCACGGCGGCGCCGTCGGTGTCGGCCTCGACAGCCGGTACCGCCGACCCGAACAGGGTGCAGGGACACCCGTCGCCTGGCGCGCCCGCGTCGGCCAGCACGGTGAACGACCAGGTCGAGGCGAGCGCGAACCCGCTCGACGCGGTCTTCCCTGCAAAGGACGCCGTGAAGCGCGCCCCGTGCGTCAGCGGGGCGGCCGGCGTCAACGTGACGGTCTTGCTGTCCGTGCTCATCCTCGTCGTGCCCTGTACGGGCGCGCCGAGCGCGTCGGCGAGGGTCAGGGTGGCGCCGGATGCGAGCGCTTCGCTCGCCGTGACCGCGACGGACGTCGACGCGTCGACGGCGGTGGCGCCGTCGGGCGGTGTGCGACCCGACAGCGTGGGCGTCGCAGCGTCGGGCACGTAGGCGACGTCGACCAGGTAGCTCGTCGAGGTCGCGGTGCTGGGCGCGCCGCTGCCGTAGGTGTAGATGCCCGCGGACGCCGGCGTCGACAGCAGGCCCTTGGTCAACGGGTTGGCGAGGGCGTTCGGCGTGGTCGAGTAGTGGCCCGAGTCGGTGTGGTAGCTCACCGTGTAGGTCGTGCCGGCAGTGATCTTCACCGGCGTGGCGAACGTGGTCTCCTGCCAGCCGGACGAGACCGGCTTGGTCACGGTGGCGTGGGCGAGCTGCGCGCCGTTCGCCCCCCACAGGTCCACGGTGAACGGGCCGGTGCTCTGCACGGACTTGTAGAAGCGGACGCCTTGGACCGTCCCGGCGGCGCTCGCCTGGAAGCGCATGCCAAGGGTCACCGGGGACGTGTCCGCTTCGGTCGGGATCGTGGGCAGCACCGTGTCGTCGAAGATGCCGCACGGGCAGGCGCTTGACGGCGGACGCACCGACCGGAACGTCCACGTGCTGCCGGCACCGAGCGCGCGGCCGTCGGTGGTGGTAGCGGAGAGTGTCACGGTGTACTGGACGAAGCCGGCCAACGGGGCCGACGGTTTGAAGGTCACCGTGCGGGAGACGGCGTCGTAGCTCGTGGTGCCGGCCACCGTTCCGCCGGCGGAGTCGACGAGCTTGACCTTGACCGAGGCCGGGTCGACGTTCGTCGAGAACGTCGCGGACACGACGGAGCTCAGCGGCACGCTTGCGGCATCCGGCGCAGGCGCCTGGCCGGACGCGGTCAGCGCCGCGGAGCCGGACGTGTCGAAGGTGGGGTCGACGTAGTAGCTCGCGTTGCCGTAGCTCTCCTGCGGGAAGGTCCCGGGGGACCCGAAGAGGCCGCTCGGTGCCTTGCCGAACCCGCCCTCGACGGTCAGCGGCGCCGCGTCGACGTTCCGCGAGGCGAACGCCGCGTCCAGGTTCGCGTAGCCGCCGCGGGGTGCCGTGTACGACACGACGTACGACTGCCCGGCCGCGACCGGGACCGGGGTCCGGAACGTCGCGGTCTGCCAGCCGGTCGCCGTCTCGCCCGTGAAGCTCACCTGGGCCAGGAGCTGACCGGTGGCGCTCCACAGCGAGCCCGTGTGGGTGCCGGTGTTGCCGGAGCCCTTGTAGAAGCGCACGCCGCTGACGACGCCGTCGGTCTGCGGAACGAACCGCATGCCCAGCTCGACGGCCGACGTGTCGGAGTCCGACGCGACCGCGGGCACCGTGTCGCCGAACACGGAGCACGGGCAGGCGACCGTCACCCCGACGGCTGCCACTGCGCCGGTGTTCGCGCTGTCGTCCGTCGCGCGGACGCGGATCTCCGTCGGCCCGACGCCGTGCTGGATCCCGGAGTAGGTCCACGTCGCCCGGCCGTCCGCCGGGTGCCAGGAGGCACCGCCGTCGAGCGAGACCTCGACGCCTGCGACCTTGCCCCCGACGTCCGTGGCGGTGCCCGACACCGTGACGCGCGCGCCGTTGGCGAGCGCGGCGCTCGGCTTGGGCGACGTGATCACCGCGGTCGGCCCGGTGTGGTCGGTCGACGCCGGCGACGTGACGAGACCGGAGGCCGGCGTCACCGGCTGGGCGGCCATGTCGGCCAGCAGGTTCATCGTCGCCTGCCGCATGCGCGCGTCGGCCGGGGCGCCGTCGCCGTCGTGCGTCTGGTCCAGGCCCCAGGCCCACTGGATGGAGCCGGCGGAGAACACGAGCGCCCCTGAACCCGCGCGGTACAGGGTGATGTGGTGGGTCGTCCGGCCGGGCTTGACGACGTTGCCGAAGTCCTGGAGGTACTCGGGGACGTCACCGACCGTCGTCGACAGCCGGACCAGGCCCGCCGGGCGGTCACCGTTGTCCAGGTCCTCGTCGCTCTCGTACCCGACCGTGTGCGCCGCCAGCGCCTGCGACGTCCCAGCCGCCAGGGAGCTCAGGCCTGCGGCGTTGCGCCACATGCGGAGCTTGCCCTCCTCTGCCGTCACGGTGAGGGGCAGGTCCGAGAAGTTGGACATGTACATGGTGCCCGACAGGGCGTTCTCCGGCCGGCCCGCACCGTTCTGGGTCGAGGCGAAGCGCGGGTCGCGCCAGGTGCCGGTCCACTCCGCGGAGGGGTCGATCTTGGCGTTCGACCAGGTCTCCTTGTACGAGACGAGCGTGCGATGGTCGGTCGGCGTCCCCGCGATCGAGCCCTCCCACCGGGTGTGCCAGTACACCTCGTTGCCGCTGAAGAAGGCCAGGTTCACGCCGGCGTCCCGAGCGGCCTCGACGTTGGCGCGCTGATCGCCCGACCAGTACTCGTCGTGCCCGACGGACAGGAAGGTGCGGTGGTTGCGCAGCAGCGACCCGCTGCGCGCGGTGTCCACGCCGGCGAGGTAGGAGACGTCGTACCCGTTCTGCTCGAGGAACCGCACCATCGCGTATTCGGAGCTGAAGTAGAAGTCCCGGCCGTTCACGGCGCCGCGCGTCAGGAAGGGGCGGTTGTAGCTGATCTTGTACGCGCGCCCGTTGGCGGCGCCCTGGTAGAAGTCCGACCCGCCGTACGTGTTGTACGCCTGCCACGTCGTGTCGGAGGTCTGGAAGACGACGTCGGAGTGGCTGGTGTCGTCGCGCACGACGAACGTGATGTGGCTCGCGCCGCCGTCCGGACCCTCGTCGGTGCGCGTGAGCTTGGCGATGTAGACCCCCGACGTCGCGTCGGAGGGGACGTCCCAGTGCGCCGAGACCGCCCAGTTGCCGCAGTCGTAGAGCTCGGTCGCCTGGTCGCTGACGCACTGAGGCTGCGTCTGCGGGAGCCGGACGTCCGGGGTGACCGACGCCCACTTGCGGGCGCCCTTGCCGCCGTACCAGCCCGTCCGGTAGATGTCGATCGTGTAGGACGTCGCCGAGGTGTCGATCTTGAAGTTGATCCGCTGCCCGGCGTCCACGCTGATGTCGGTGGCGAAGCCCTGGATGCTCGGGTCGCCCGCCCCGTCCGACAGGTCCCACTCGGCCGGATCCGCCCCCGGCTTCGAGTTCTCGCACACGATCGGGTTGCCACCCGTGGTGCAGGGGTCGCCCACCGCCGAGGCGGTGACGGTCGGCACCATGACGGCGAGCAGAGCGATGACGACGGCTGCCGCGAGCGCTCGCCACCGCGTCCTGCGGGCGGGCGCGGACGGGCTGAACGAGGCACGGCTGATCACTGCGGGCACGCACCGAATCTAGGTCCGCCACCCGTGCCGCGGGCCCCTGGAGCCTGCGATTCCACCCCCTCCCCACCCGGGTGAAAACGCAGGTCAGGTCAGATGGCCGTGTTGAGCTCCGGGTGGTGGGCTGTCGCGAACCCGAAGAACGCGATCAGCCCGATGACCAGCAGGACCAGGAAGAGCACGCCGACCGCGCCGAGCACGATGCCGGTGATCGCGAGCCCACGTCCCTCCTGCCCGCTCTCGCGGATGCGCCCGAGGCTCATGATGCCGAGGATGACGGCGGCGACGGACGCGATCAGCGGCACGACGCTCAGACCGAGGATGCCGCACACCAGCGAGGCAACGGCCAGGCCGTCGTTGCCCGGACCGGTTGAGTAGCCGTAGCCGGGCTGGGTCGCGTACTGGTGGGGGTACTGGCCGTACGGCTGCTGCTGTGCCTGCTGGCCGTACGGCTGCTGTGGCTGCTGGCCGTACGGCTGCTGCGGCTGCTCTGGCTGCTGGCCGTACGGCTGCTGCGCATAGGGCTGTGTAGAAGGCTGGCCGTACTGCGTGGGGTACGGCTGCTGGCCGTACGGCGCGGGCTGCTGGCCGTACTGCCCGGGGTACGGCTGCTGGCCGTACTGCGGCGGGACGTCAGGCTGCTGACCGTGCGGCTCCTGGCCGGACTGCTGCTGGGGGTACGGGGCTTGCCCGTGCGTCTCCCCGGACGCCGCCTGGCCCTGCTCAGACTGGTCGGACGGGTTCTGCCCGTCGGGGTCGGTGCTCATGGCCGGATGCTAACGCTCGACGCCGTGGTACCGCCCCTGAGCCGCGAGGAGCCCCGCCGTGAGCACCATCTCGACCGCGTCCGCCGCGTCGTCGAGCAGGATCGGCAGGTCCTTCCTCTCGGTGGACGAGAAGTCCTTGAGGACGTGGTCGGCGGTGTCCATGCGGCCCGGCGGCCGTCCGACGCCCACCCGCACCCGCACGTAGTCCCTGGTGCCGAGCGCCTTGGTGATGTCGCGCAGCCCGTTGTGCCCGCCCTCGCCGCCGCCGATCTTGAGCTTGATCGTGTCGAACGGGATGTCCACCTCGTCGTGCACCACCAGCACGTTCCCGGCGTCGATGCCGTAGTACTTGGCGAGGTTCGCGACCGGGCCGCCCGAGGTGTTCATGTACGTCGACGGCTTGGCGAGCACGACGCGCGGTCCGGGCCGCCCGCCAGGCAGTGCGCCGAGCCGGCCCTCGCCGACGACGGCCTGCGCCCGCGAGTGCCGCGAGAGCTTGGCGCCGGCCCGCTCCGCGAGGAGGTCGAGCACCATCTGCCCCACGTTGTGGCGGTTGCCGGCGTACTGCGGCCCGGGGTTGCCGAGCCCGACGACGAGCCAGGGGGTGTCGGTCATGTCTCCGTCTCCGGTGGTTGGGCTGGACGCGCGAAGGCGCCCGGCACCACACGGTACCGGGCGCCTTGGCGCAGATCAGGCGATCGCGCGAGGAGCGTCAGCTCACTCGGCAGCGGCCTCGGCGGGGGCCTCCACCGCGGCGGTCTCGCCGGCCTCCTCGGTCGCCTCGACCGGCTCGGCCTGCGGCTCGTTGACGGTGACGACGATGTGCTCGCCATCGACCAGCAGCGTGACGTTGGCCGGGAGCTCGACGTCGGCGGCGGTGATGACCGTGCCGGCCTCGAGGCCCTCGATCGAGACCTCGATGGACCGCGGCAGGTGCGTGGCCTCGGCCTCGACGTGCAGCGTCTGCGACTCGACCAGGTGGATGGTGCCGGGGGCCGACTCGCCGGTGACGGAGACGGGAATCTCGACGGCGATCTTCTCGCCGGCCCTCACGATGAGCAGGTCGATGTGCTCGATGACGTTGCGGACCGGGTCGCGCTGCACGTCCTTGGCGACGGCGAGCTGCGCCTTGCCGTCGAGCTCGATCGCGAACAGGGCGTTCGCCTGACGCAGCGACAGCATGGTCTGGTGGCCCGGAAGGGTGACGTGGATCGGGTCGCTGCCGTGGCCGTAGAGGACCGCGGGGATCTTGTCCTCGCGACGGATGCGGCGGGCGGCACCCTTGCCGAACTCGGTGCGGGTCTCGGCGACGAGCTTGATCTCAGCCATGGGGATACTCCTGACGATCGCTGGTGGGCCGCTGGGGGCACCAGCGGAAGATGTCGTTCGTGTGGGCGGCTGCGTCGGCGCGGGACACATGACGGACGCGCGCAGGGCGCGGCGGCGAGGTGCGAAGCACCGTGCCGAACCGCCCAGTCGATCACGGAGTCCTACGGTGCAGCGCGGCCAAACCCAGTGGAATGGTCGCGGCCCGCCAGACGTCCCTCGCCGAGGCAACCTCGTTACTGTACCCGCCGTGAGCCGGTCGGCGAAAACGTGGGGCGCGGACAGAGCGCCGGCGCTCAGCTGTTCCCGTCGAACAGGCTGGTGACCGAGCCGTCGTCGAACACCTCGCGGATCGCGCGCGCGAGCAGCGGCGCGATCGACAGCACGGTGAGCTCGGCGAACCGCTTGGCGGGCTCGATCGGGAGCGTGTCGGTGATGACCACCTCGGAGGCGCCGCACTCGTGGAGGCGCTGCGCGGCCGGCGGGGACAGGACGCCGTGCGTGGCCGCGACGATCACCGACTTGGCGCCGGCGTCGAGGATGACCTTGACGGCCTCGGCGATGGTGCCGCCGGTGTCGATGAGGTCGTCGACCAGCACGCACTCGCGGCCCTCGACCTCGCCCACGACGCGGTTGGCGTGCGACTTGTTGGGCTGCGTGACGTCGCGCGTCTTGTGGACGAACGCGAGCGGGGCACCGCCCAGCTTGGCGGCCCACTGCTCGGCGACGCGGATGCGGCCGGCGTCGGGCGAGACGACCGCGACGTTGTCGAGGTCCACGCGCGTGCGCACGTAGTCCGTCAGGACTGGCATCGCCCACAGGTGGTCGACGGGGCCGTCGAAGAAGCCCTGGATCTGCGGGGTGTGCAGATCGACGCTCATGATGCGGTCGGCGCCGGCGGTCTTGAGCAGGTCGGCGACGAGGCGGGCCGAGATCGGCTCGCGGCCGCGCGACTTCTTGTCCTGACGCGCGTAGGCGAAGAACGGCGCGACGACGGTGATCCGGTTGGCCGAGGCGCGCTTGGCGGCGTCGACCATGAGCAGCTGCTCCATGAGCCACTGGTTCACGGGCTGCGTGTGCGACTGGATGAGGAAGATGTCCGTGCCACGGATCGACTCGCCGAACCGCACGTACGTCTCGCTGTTCGCGAAGTCGTACGCCGACACCGGCAGGAGCGCGATGTCCAGCTCCTTGGCGACCGCCTCGGCGAGCTCGGGATGCGCGCGGCCCGACGCCAGGACGAGCTCGCGGTCGGCGGTGCCGTGGATCGACGTGTTCATCAGTGGGTGCTTCCTTCGTTCGGCGAGACGACCGCGTCGCTGTTCGTGGGGGCATTCTCCGACTCTGGGAGGACCGCTGCACCGTCGGCGGCAGCGGTTGACGCAGCGGCCGCGGCGTCGCCCGACGCCGTGCCGGGGCGCTTTCGCTCGACCCAGCCCTCGAGGTTGCGCTGCTGTGACCGCGTGACGCCGAGCGCGCCCGCGGGGACGTCGCGGGTGATGACGGAGCCGGCGCCCGTGTAGGCGCCGTCGCCGATGGTCACGGGCGCGACCAGGACGTTGTCGGAGCCGACGCGGACCTGCGCGCCGACCTGCGTGCGGTGCTTGGCCACGCCGTCGTAGTTGGCGACGATCGTCCCGGCACCGAGGTTGGAGCCCTCGCCGATAGTCGCGTCGCCGACGTAGGACAGGTGCGGCACCTTGGCGCCGGCACCGATCTCGGCGTTCTTGACCTCGACGTACGCGCCGATCTTGCCCTTGGCCCCGAGGACCGTGCCGGGGCGCAGGTAGGAGAACGGGCCGACGCTCGCGCCCGCGCCGATCACCGACAGGGACCCGTGCGTGCGGGTCACGGTCGCGCCGGCTCCGACCTCCATGTCCGTGAGCGTGGTGTCCGGGCCGATGGTGGCGCCGGTCTCGACCTTGGTGGCGCCGTGCAGCTGGGTGCCCGGCAGCAGGGTCACGTCCTCGGCGAGCTCGACGTCGACGTCCACCCAGGTGGAGGCGGGGTCGACGACCGTGACGCCGTCGAGCATCCACCGCTCGAGGGTGCGCCGGTTGAGCTCGGCGCCCAGCACGCTGAGCGCGAGGCGGTCGTTGGTGCCCTCGACGGTCATAGGGTCGTCGGCGATGACCGCGCGGACGACGCCGCCCTCGGCGCGCGCGAACGCGACGACGTCCGTGAGGTACATCTCGCCCTGCGCGTTGTCGCGCGTCACGGACGCGAGGCCGCGGCGCAGCACGTCGGCGTCGAACACGAAGATCGACGCGTTGATCTCGCGGATCTCGCGCTGCTCCTCGGTGGCGTCCTTGTGCTCGACGATGGCGAGCACGTCACCCGTGCCGCCCTCGCGCACGATGCGGCCGTAGCCGGTGGCGTCGGCGACGACGGTGGTCAGCACCGTCACCGCGTTGCCGTCCGCACGGTGGGCGGCGACGAGCTGGCCGAGCGTGGCGCCGTCGAGCAGCGGCACGTCGGACGCGGTGACGACGACGGAGCCGACGAGCCGGTCGCCCTCGCCGGCCGAGCCGACGATGGCGTCGAGCGCCTCGAGGCCCACCTGCGCGGCGCGCCCGGTGCCGGGCACGTCGTCCTGGTCGACGACGACGGCCGCGGCGTCCACGCGTCCGGCCTCCGCGGCGACCAGGTCACGCCCGTGCCGCACGACGACGGCGAGGTGCTGCGGGGCGAGCTCACGCCCCGCGACCATCGCGTGACCCAGCAGGGTCCGCCCGCCGACGGTGTGCAGCACCTTGGGCCGCGCGGACTTCATCCGGGTGCCCTGGCCGGCCGCCAGGATGACGACGGCGGTGGGCGACACCGCTGCGGGGGTTTCGGTCGACACCGGGGAACCTTCCTTCGGACCTGCTCAGGCTGCTGGGGATGCTCGAGGGCGCGTGCTCCGCCCCCAGGACTCGAACCTGGACCAAGGGCACCAAAAACCCCTGTGCTGCCGATTACACCAAGGCGGAACGGCCGTCTGCGGTGGCCGACCACCGCCCCACGTCCCCCGACAGTCTGCCAGGTCGTCGCGGTGCGGCGGACACGAGAGACCGCCCCTGCACCTGGCACCGGCCAGGCACAATGGGTCCATGTCCGACGCCCCCCGCGAGACCCGCCGCGCGACCGGGCGCTCCACGCGCGCCCGCATGACGGCGAGCCAGCGCCGCGAGCAGCTCCTCGTCGTCGGCCGCGGCCTGTTCGCCGAGAAGGGGTTCGACGGCACGAGCGTCGAGGAGATCGCGGCGCGCGCCGAGGTGTCCAAGCCCGTGGTGTACGAGCACTTCGGGGGCAAGGAGGGCATCTACGCCGTCGTCGTCGACCGCGAGGTGCAGGCGCTGACGGGGGCGCTCATCGGGTCGCTCGCCGAGGGCGGACACCCCAAGGTGCTCGTCGAGCGCACGGCCCTGGCCCTGCTCGACTACATCGAGGCACACGAGGACGGGTTCCGCATCCTCGTGCGCGACTCCCCCGTCGCCCAGGCGACCGGCACCTTCTCGTCGCTCATCGGCGACGTCGCTACCCAGGTGGAGCACCTGCTCGAGGACCAGTTCAAGGCCAACGGCCTGGAGCCGCGCACCGCGCCGCTGTACGCGCAGATGCTCGTCGGGATGATCGCGCTCACCGGGCAGTACTGGCTGGACGCGCGCTCGCCCGGCAAGCAGCAGGTCGCCGCGCACCTGGTCAACCTCGCGTGGAACGGGCTCAAGGGCATGGAGAAGAAGCCCGAGCTGGCGAAGCCGCGCCCGCCACGCGGCTGAGCGTCGACCGGACGCACCCGACCCCTGGCCGCCTCCGCGCCGGTCGGGCAGGATCGAGCCGTGACCGCGCTCGAGATCGAGAACCTCACCAAGCGCTACGGCGACCTCAAGGCCCTCGACGGCGCGACCTTCGGGGTCGACGCCGGGGAGATCTTCGGGTTCGTCGGCTCGAACGGCGCCGGCAAGACGACCACCATGCGCATCGTGCTGGGCGTGCTCGCCTCCGACGCAGGCGAGGTCCGCTGGAACGGCCGCCCCCTCACCCTCGACGACCGCCGCCGCATCGGCTACATGCCCGAGGAGCGCGGCCTGTACCCGCGCATGCGCGGCGGTGACCAGCTCGAGTACCTCGCCCGCCTGCACGGGCTCGACGCGCCGGCGGCGCGCGCGTCCGCGGAGCGCTGGGCCGAGACGCTGGGCGTCGCGGAGCGCCTGGGCGACGAGGTGCAGAAGCTCTCGCTCGGCAACCAGCAGCGCGTCCAGCTCGCCGCCGCGCTGGTCCACGACCCGGACCTGCTCGTGCTCGACGAGCCGTTCTCGGGCCTCGACCCGGTGGCCGTCGACGTCATGAGCGGCGTGCTGCGCGAGCGCGCCCGCGCCGGGGTGCCCGTCATCTTCTCGTCGCACCAGCTCGACCTGGTCGAGCGGCTGTGCGACCGCGTCGGCATCATCAAGACCGGCCGCATGGTCGCCGTCGGCTCCATCGACGAGCTGCGCACCACGGACCGCCCGCGCTGGGTGGTGACCGGCCCGCCCGACGGGCTCTGGGTGCAGCAGGTCCCGGGCGCGCGCGTGCTGACGAGCGACGGCGGCCGCACCGTCGTCGAGACCGCGAACGGGGACGGGCAGGCGGTGCTGCGGGCCGCCCTCGCGGCGGGGCCCGTGCACGAGTTCGCGCCGGCGCGGCCCTCGCTCACCGACCTGTTCCGCCACGTCGTCGCGTCCGAGGAGGTCTCCCGATGACTGCTCCTGCCGGCCTCGCCCCCAGTGCCGCGCGCACCGTCGGCGCCCTGAGCTCCGTGCGCGCCGCGTGGCTGATCGCCGAGCGCGAGATCCGCATCCGGCTGCGACAGCGCTCGTTCCTGATCACGACGGTGGTGCTCATCGTCGCGGTCGTCGCCGGCATCCTCGTCGCCCACGCGGCGGCGGGCAGCGGGTCCGCGACCGCGATCGGCACGACCGACCCGGCGACCACGACCGCCGTCGAGCAGGCCGCGAGAGCGGGCGGCGTCGACGCGGACGTCACCACCGTGGCCGACCGGGCCGCCGGGGAGGCGGAGGTGCGCGACGGCACGCTCGACGCGCTGCTCGTCCCGGGCGAAGGCGGCCCGCTCTCCGTCGTGGTCGACTCGACCCTGGACCCGACGCTGCAGCCGTTCTTCGACGGCCTGGCGAAGCAGCAGGCGCTGGCCTCCCAGGTGACCGCGCTGGGCGGCGACCCCGCCACCGTGGCGGTGGCCGTCGGGCAGGCGCACGCCGAGGTGACGCCGCTCAACCCGCAGCCGGAGCGGGACGTGACGCAGGTCGTGGCCGGCTATCTGGTCGGGATCCTCATGTTCATGGCGCTCATGATCAGCTCGCAGCTCGTGGCGCAGGGCGTGGTCGAGGAGAAGACGTCGCGCGTCGTGGAGCTGCTGCTGGCCACGGTGCGACCGTCGCAGCTCATGGCCGGGAAGGTGCTGGGCATCGGCATCATCGGGCTGCTGCAGGTCGCGCTGACCGTGGGCGCGGCCGCGGTCGCGGCGTCGCTGACCGGGCTGCTCGACACGTCGCAGCTGCACGTCGGCTCGACGATGCTCTGGGCGCTCGTGTGGTTCCTGGCCGGGTTCGTGACGTACTCACTCGTCCTCGCCTCGCTGGCCGCGCTGGTCTCGCGCCAGGAGGAGGTCGGCTCGGTGACCACGCCGGTGACCATGATCATGGTGCTGCCCTACATCTACGGCATCAGCGTGCTGCCGTGGGACCCGACCAACTCGCTCGGCACCGCGTTGTCCTTCGTGCCGTTCTTCTCGCCGTTCCTCATGCCGATGCGCATCGCGCTCGGCGTCGCCGAGACGTGGGAGGTGCTGGTCGCGCTCGCGCTCGCGCTGATCGTGCTGCCGCTGCTGGTGTGGCTGGCCGGGCGGATCTACGCGAACGCGGTGCTCCGCACGGGGGCGCGCGTCCGGCTCAGGGATGCGCTGCGGGCCTGAGACGACGCGTGGAGGGCACGGGCTCAAGAGTCTTGACGTCGAGAGATCGGCGGTAGTCTCCACGCATGGAGGCACCCGAACCGGCCCAGCGCACCGACGCGCGGGTCGCCCACACCGACGAGGTCGACCGCATCGTGGCCGACTGGCGGCGTGAGCGTCCCGACCTCGCCGTCGAGCCGCTCGAGGTGTTCTCGCGGGTCACCCGGCTGGCCCGGCACCTGGACCGCGCCCGCCGCGGTGCGTTCTTCGCGCACGACCTGGACACGTGGGAGTTCGACGTCCTCTCGGCCCTGCGCCGCGCCGGTGATCCATACGAGCTCTCGCCCGGCGCCCTGGTCACCGCCACCCTCGTCACCAGCGGCACCATGACCAACCGCATCGACCGGCTCGAGAGCCGCGGGCTCGTCGAGCGGCACCGCTCCCCCGACGACCGCCGCGGCGTCGTCGTGCGCCTCACCCCGGCGGGGCGCGCGCGGGTGGACGCGGCGATGACCGACCTGCTCGCACACGAGGCGGGGATGCTCGAGGCGCTCCCGTCCGACCAGCGCCCCGAGCTCGCGGCGCTGCTGCGGGAGGTCATCGCGCAGTTCGACGAGCTGGCGGGGCGTGACTGACGACCCGCGGCTGAGTGCGGCCGGCGCCCGCTGGGACGACGACGCCGCCGCGGGTTCGTGGGTCGAGTCTCGGCTCGGCCCCTTCGGCCCGAGCGTGGGCCACGCCGTCCCGCACGGTTACGACGCCTACGCCGTCGTGCCGGTGCCGCGCCCCACCGACGACGTCCCCGACACCGGGCCCCGCTTCGCGGGCACCACCTCGCTGTCCGTGCTGATGGACGTGCTGCGGGTGCTCGCCACCCGGACCGGCGGGCAGGAGGTGCACTGCGCGCTCTGGGACGGCTGGGGGTTCCTCTACGACGCGGGTGACGACCCGCGGACGGCGCCCGGCATGGCGGGGCTCCGCGTCGCGGAGACCGGCACCGTCGAGCACGGCACCGTCGAGCACGGCGCGGCGAGCGACGCGATGGGACTTCTGCGCGTGCAGCGGCCGGCAACCCCGCCGCTCAAGCTGCCGCACCGGCGCTACCACCTGTGGACGGGGCCGTGGCGGTCGGCCGGGGCGCTCGCGCACGAGCGCGGGTGCCCGCCGTCGTTCGTGTGGCCCGAGGACCGGACGTGGTTCGTCGGCGCCCCGATCTACACCGAGGAGATCGCGGTCGCGGGGACGACGGCGATGGTCGACGCGGTGCTCGCCGACCCGGCGTTGCGCGGCTTCGGCGCCCGTCGGGCGGGCGTCGACGACGTGCTGGTCATCGACGACTGACGCCGAGCCGCGCCGACCGCCGGTGCCCGACCGGGCTCGGCACGGTCAGGCGCCCCGGCTCGCAAGCTCTCGGGTGCGGGCCAGGCCCTCGCGGTAGCCCGGCACGGACGGGCGCCAGCCGAGCTCGTCCTTGGCCTTGTCCGTCGACAGGCGCATGCTCGTCCGCGTCATGAGGGCGCCCGCGTACGGGGCGACCAGCCGCACCACCCAGCCGGGGACGACCATCGGCGCCGGTGCCTCGAAGACGCGGGCTGTCTCTGCCACGACGTCGAGCCAGGACGCGGCCTCGTCGTCGCAGATGTTGTACGCCTGCCCGCCGCGGCCGTGCTCCAGCGCGGCGACGGTCGCCGCGGCGGCGTCCTCGACGTAGGTCCAGGGGGCCACGCCGCCGCGGGCGATCGGCAGCCGCCGGCGGCGGAGCGCCTCGAGCATCCCGTCGACCGCCCCCGGGCCGTAGAGACCGCCGTAGCGCAGCGAGATGCCGTCGATCCCGTCGGCGCTGAAGATCTGCTCCTCGGCGGCGCGCATCGCGGCGACCGTGCGGGGGAACGGGCCCGCCGTCTCGCCGAACGGCGCGTCCTCGGTGAGCGGCACGGTGCCGAGGTCGCGGTAGCCGTAGCCGCCGTAGAAGGACTGGCTCACGAACCGGCCCGCGCCGGTAGCGCGGGCGACGCCCAGGAGGTTCGCCGTCCCTGCGTCACGCAGGGCGTTCGTGGTGGCCATGAGGCTCTCGCGCGTCGGCACCTTCTTCAGCGCTGTGAGCTGGTGCACGACGGCGTCGACCTGCAGGCCGTCGACCGCCGCGAGCAGCCCGGCACGGTCCATCGCGTCCGCGACGACGGACGTGGCGCCCGGCACCGGCCGGTGCGAGCGCGTGAGGGCGACCACCTCGTGGCCGCCGTGGGTAAGCAGGTGCAGCAACGGGCGACCGATCACGCCGGTGGCGCCCGCGACCAGGATCCTCATCCTCGGTCTCCTCTCGTCTTCTCTCCCAGGGACGAGATTGGCCCCTCCGGTGTGACACCGCACCCGGCGGAGTGGTGGCGGGGAGCATGTGCCGCGGCTCCCGCCGTCGGGCAGACCATCCGGTAGCGTGCGCGTCGCGCGCCGACGGCGCCATGGACACTGCGACAGGCGTTGGACGGTGCCGGTCGCGGGCGTGCTCGCGATGCTCGAGGGGATGGGGACGACGATGGCGGTGGCGACACGATGAGCGACGTGGCTCTGACACCCGGGATGCGGCCGCCCCGCCTGCGCGAGGGCGACGTCGTGGCCGTCGTCTCGCCGTCGAGCCCGGTGGACCCGGCCCGCACCGACGCCGCGGTGACCCTGCTGCGGTCGTGGGGGCTCGAGGCACGCGTGATGCCGCACGTGCTCGCCGTCGACCCGGCGCTCCCGTACCTCGCCGGCACCGACGCGCAACGGGCCGCGGACTTCGCCGAGGCCTGGCTCGACCCGGACGTGCGCGCCGTCTTCTGCACGCGCGGCGGGTACGGGGCCCAGCGGCTCGTCGACCTCGTGGACTGGTCCGCGCTGCGAGGCGCGGACCCGAAGGTGTTTGTCGGGTTCTCGGACGCGACGGCGCTGCACCAGGCGGTCGCCTCGCGGATCGGGCTGGCGTCGCTGTACGGGCCGATGGTCGCGGGCGAGAAGTTCCTCGCCACGGCGACGGCCCAGGAGCAGCTGCGGGCGACGCTGTTCGAGCCGGAGACGGTGCAGGTGCTGCGGCGGCCGTCGGCCCATGCGGTCGGGGCCCCGAGCGGGTCGGTCTCCGGCGTGACGACGGGCGGCTTCCTCGCCCTGCTCGGGACGTCGCTCGGCACGCCGTCCACCCTGCCCGGCGCGCGCGGAGGGCTGGTCCTCCTCGAGGACGTCGATCGACCTGCCCCCGTCGTCGACGCGCTGCTCACACAGCTGCGCCGCTCGGGCTGGCTCGACGGCGCCGCCGGGGTGGTGCTCGGGTCGTGGGCCGGGTGCGGACCGGTGGCGGAGATCGAAGACGTCGTGGCCTCGGTGCTCGGGCCGCTCGGGCTGCCGATGATCGGCGAGCTGGGCTTCGGGCACGGTGACGACCCGCTGACCGTGCCGCTGGGGGTCGAGGCGGAGCTCGACGCCGGCTCGGCGAGCCTCACGCTCGCCGAGCCGGCGCTGGGGCGGCGCTGAGCCGCTGCTCGTATCGCTCCCTGGCGCCGGCAGCGCTACCCGAGCCCCACCACCGCATCCGGGTCGAGCCGCACCAGGTGGCCGGCGATCGCCGCCGGCCAGCCTTCCGTCGACGTCGCGGTCCACGCCACGTGCCCCGTGGCGAGGTCGAACGCCGTCCACCGCAGGTTCGGCGCGCTCGGCGCGCCGGTCTCGTCGGGAAGCGTCTCGACCAGGACGGCGCGGCGGCCGTCCGTCAGCACGTCGAAGATCGCGGCGGGGCCGGTCTGGGCGCTGGCGCCCAGGTCGGGGTCGGACTCCCAGAACGGGTTCTTCCACCGGGTGCGACCCGTCCGGGCGTCGAGGGCCACCAGCTCGTCGCCGGACACGAGCAGCACGGTAGAGGCGGTGCGCGCCAGCAGGGGCGTGCCCGCGACGACGCGGGTGGTCCAGCGTTCCGCGGCGCTCTGGGCATCGAACGCCGACAACGCCGCCACCCGGTGCGTGAGGACGACCGTGGCGGGCGTTCCGTCCGACGCCCACGGGTTGTCGGCGGCGCCGGGCACGTCACCGACGACGGTGCCGTCGTCGCGGAAGAGGCGCGAGGTCACGTCACCGGAGCCGCCGGGCACTGCGTCGTCCGTGAGCTCGACGGCGTAGCCGACACCGTCCAGCGGCTGCACCGCCCGGTTCCAGAGCCGGTAGCCCGGGGCGAACGGGTTCTTGCCGTGGAGCAGCGCCCCCGTGGCGAGGTCGAGCGTGGCGTCGAGGCCGCACGCCGCGACCCACACGGTGCGCGCGCCGAGCTCGACGTGCGGCGAGGTGTCCAGGTCGAGGTGGAGCGACGCGTCCTCGCCCGTCCCCGTGAGGCAAAACCCTGCATCCCAGAGCGCAGTGCCCGCGGGAGCCGTGCGCCCCTCCAGGACCGCCTGCCACACGGTGCCTCCGGTGACGGCGTCCTCGAGGCTGACCTGCGCACCGCGGGTCACGAGTGGGCCGTCGAGGGTGTACGGGAGGACGCCGTCGCGCAGCCCCGGCACCGAGGAGGGCGACCCGTCCTGCTCGACACGCAGCAGCGTCCCGTCGGGGGCGGGGAACAGCGTCTCGTCCGCTCCCCGCCCCTCGATCGGGCGCGTGCTCGTGACCGTCCCGTCCGAGCCGACGACCACCACGTGGTCCAGCGCGGTCCCGGTCACGCAGACCAGCTCGTCGGCCGTGCCGACGCGGTCCTGGTGCGGCTCCGCCAGTGCGGAGCCCCCGCCGCAGGTCAAGGCGCCGGGGACGGTGGTGGTCCAGCGCGCCCTGCCGTCCGTCAGGCTCACGCCCTCGAGCGTGATCCCGTCGGTGCCCTCGGAGACGTCGGCCGGCTGCGCCGCGACGACGAGCAGCCCGCGCATGACCGCGACCGGTCTCGGGTGGTCGAGCTCGACCCGCCACCGCGCACGCGGAGCGTGGTCCAGGGCGACGACGCCGCCGGACGCCGTCGCGAGGCGAGCCGCGACGCGGTGGTCGCGGACGGCGACGACGCCGACCCCTGCACCGAGCGCCAGTGCGGCGACCGCTGCCGCGGCGATCACCCGGCGGCGCGGCACCCTGCGGAGCGTGTCGCGCAGACGCGAGCGGGGCACGTCGGGCGCATCGGGGCCCCCGGCGTCGCCCTCGTCGGGCGGGAGCTCGGCGCCGGGCACGAGCTCGATGGCGACCATGTCGCCGCGGGCACGTCTGCGGGCCACGCCCGCACAGTAACGCGTGCACGGGGGTCCGGCGCTGCGTCGGCGACCGCCCCGGACGACGCTCGCTCGCGACCCCTCTCGACGCGGTCGAGGAGGGTCGGTGTCCGCCCGCCTATCCCAGGGCGACCAGCCGGTCGGCGTCGAACCGGTACAGGTGCCCGGCGATCGCCATCGGCACCGCGTCGCGGCTCCTCGTCGTCCACGTGCGGTCCCCGCTCGCGAGGTCGTAGGCCGTCCAGGTCTTGACCGGCCGGGCCGTGCCGGCGCTGACGTCGTCGGGCTGCTCGGTGACGACGACGACGCGCGTGCCGTCGGTGAAGGCGGCGTCGACGACGAACTCCCGCAGGGCGTCCGGAGCATCGCCGGTGGGGAGGACCGGGCGTGTCCACCGGGTGCTGCCCGTCAGGGCGTCGAGCGCGACGACCTCCTCGTCGCGCTGGACCGCGACAGTGTCGTCGGTGAGCGCGAGCTCGGTGCCGAACGCGCCCGGGACGGTCCACAGCTCGGACACGTCGGCCCGGCGGTAGCCGGTGAGGCCCGTGGTCCGCTGCGTGACGAGCAGGCCGGGCGACGCCTCGTCGGTCGCGAACGGGCTGAGGAGGGTGCCCTGTACGTCACCCACGACGCTCCTGTCGTCGGCGAAGACGCGCGATGCAGGGTCGACGGCGACGTCCGCCGAGGCGGGCGCGGCCGCGTCGGCGCCCGCGCCGGTGGGCAGCGACTCCGTGTAGCCGCCCCCGACGAGCATCTGCATCTCACCCGACCCGAGGTCGCCGCTGCCGAACGGCGGGCGGGTGCTGAGGACGTCGCCGGTGTCCAGGTCGAGAGCCGCGTCGATGCCGCACGTCCGCACCCAGAGCTGGTGAGCGAACTGGCTCGACACGGAGCCCCCCGAGGCAAAGACCGGCCCGCCGTCGACCTGGCCGACACACATCCCGCCCGTGACTTCACTGCCCGCGGCCAGGGTGGCCCCGTTCAGCGACTGGTCCCACAGCACGTCACCACTGACGGCGTCCTCACGCCAGACGTGCAGGCCACCTGCCGTGAACGGGCCCTGGAGGGTCCACGGGCCGTCATCCTCGGCGTCGTCCGCCTCGACCGGCACGAGCGCGGGGGCCTGCATCGCCGAGTCGGACTGGGCCAGGTGCAGAAGAGTGGCGTCCCCCGCGGGGAACACGAACTCCAAGGCGCCCTGCGTCTCGAGCAGGCGGTCGGCGAGCACCCGCCCGCCCGCGTCGACCACGGTGACCCCGGGCTGCCCCCCGACGACCGTCATGCACACGAGGCGGTCCGCTGTGCCCACCGTCGCAGTGCCTCCCGAGGCGTCGGCACCGTCACACCGATCCGCGTTCGGCAGGCGGCTCGTCCACCGCACCTTGCCGTTGTCCGGACTCACACCGTGCAACGTCAGGCCTCGGGCGCCGCCCGTGCTCTCGGCCACCACCAGCAGCCCGTCCATCACCGCCAGCGGCATCGGGTTCTTCAGGTCGACGGCCCACCGCTCGCGGGGTGCTCGCCCCAGGTCGACGACGGCGCCCGGCACGCCCACGAGGCGTGCGGCCTGGCGGTGGTCGCGCACGTCGTCGGCCTTCGCAGTCCCGGCGACGACGACCAGCACCGCCACCGCGACAACGGCGAGGAGCCGGCGGTGCGGGATCATGCGGACCACGGCGGCGAGGCGGGACCGCGCGGCGGCCAGGCGCTCCCCGCGGTGCGACGGGGTCTCCGCGGTGACGTCGTCGGGCACGCCCTCCACCAGCTCGTCGTCGGGCACGAGGTCGAAGGCGACGATGCTGCTGGAGGCGCGTCTGCGGGCCACGCGCGCACAGTAGCGGCTCGGCGTCCGCTAGGCGCTGCGTCCTCGACGGTTCCGGGAAACCCTCAGTTTCGACGTCCCTCAGTCGGGCAGAGCGGCGGTGAGGTCGACCTCGACGAGCTGCCCACCGAAGCCGAGCCGAGCAACACCCAGCAGCGTGCTCGCGGTGGTGAACGCCGGCCCGATCGCCGAGCTGGTCAGGCGGTGCCAGGCGGCGCCGAGAACCTCGACGTCGTCGCTCACCACGTAGATCACCGAGCGGACCACGTGCTCGGGGCGTGCGCCGACCGCCCCGAGCGCCGCGAGGGCGTTGGCTACCACCTGGTCGATCTGGGCGTCGAGGTCGCCGCGACCGACCAGCGTCCCGGCCGGGTCCAGCGGGCACTGCCCTGCCAGGTGGGCCGTCCGGCCCGCCTCGACGACGGTGACGTGGCTGTACCCGGGGGTCGGGTGAAGCTCGGCGGGGTTGAGGCGCGTGATCTCGGAGGCCATGCGCGAGAGTCTGGCGGAACTTGCTCTTGACGTCGTCTGCTTACGCAGTAACTATTCCTTTCCCCGCAGTGGCTGACGACGCTGCTCATCGTCGGCGGGGCCGGCCTTCTCGCGCTCGCGGCGGCGTGGATCGCCGCGGCCCTCGCGCCGACCGAGTCGCGGCCGGACCTGGCCACCCTCGCGGCCGTCGGCTCCGCGCCGAGCACGCGGAAGCGGATCGTGGCCGCGCAGGCGGGGACGATCGCCGCGATCGGCGCGGTGCTCGGCTCGACGAGACGACGTTGCGGACCGTCTTGCCCGACAGGAACAGCTCCCGGGCGATCGCGTCGTTCGAGCGCCCTGCCGCGAGCAGCCCGAGCACCTCGCGCTCGGCACTTCCTTTCGAGGTGGTCTTGCCGATGACCTGAGGCTGCCGGGCCGAGTGTCCCGCCGGACAGGGACAACGCGGCAAGACCGGTCCCGAGCGGGGGGACACGGCGTCCCGAGCCGCCCGGACTGGGCAAAGGGAGGGTGCTTTCTGCCAAGATCCAGCCCATGACCAGCATCGCGGCGGTTACGCCGCCGCCCGCGCCGCCGTGGGACGCCGCCTCGGAGCCCGTCGCGTCGCCGCCCCAGGTGGCCTACGCCTCGTGGAGGCGCCGGGTGGTGGCCACACTGCTCGACGACGGCCTGCTCGGCGGCCTGACGTGGCTGGCGCTCGGGGACGGGGTGGACGCCCCGAGCCTCGCGCCCGTGTTCAGCTCGAACGCGGCGCCGGACGCGGCGTCGTGGTGGCACTCGCTGTGGGTGGTCGGCGGCTTCGTCGTGCTGCTGGGGCTGCAGTCGGACACCGGGTGGACGCCCGGAAAGCTCGTGGCGGGCATCGCCGTCGTGCGCGAGCGGGACCTGCGGCCGGCAGGGTTCCTGCGCAACCTTGCGCGGGTCGGCGCGCACCTGCTCGACGCGATCCTGATGATCGGCTACCTGCGGCCGCTGTGGGAGCCGAAGCGGCGCACGTTCGCCGACACGATGCTCGAGACGGTCGTCGTACGGCGACGGCCCGAGAGGCTGGCCCGCGGGTGGGAGTTCGCGCTGACGGCCGCTGCGCTGGTGCTCTGCCTCGTCGGGGCGGGCCTCCAGACCTCCTGGTCGGGCTGGAGCAAAGACGTCGTGAGCGGGCACCAGGTGTGCACGGCCGTGGCCGCCGGGGACGGTGCCGCGGCCGTCGCCCGCTCGGCCTTTGTGGGGCTCGACGGGCGCGAGACGCAGGGTGTCGAGCGACGCCTCTGGATCAGCCACCCGGTCCGGACGGCGCGCTCGTACACCGCTACCTGGCACTGGGACGAGACGCTGACGGCGACGGGCGACCTCGCGATCGAGACGACCGTGACCGGCACCGGCGGCGGCGCGGTGACCGGGCGGGTGGGGATCGCAGGCCGCTCCTCTGAGGTCACCACCGTCGAGGCGACGCAGTCCGGGTCCGGGCCGGTGCTGACGACGGCGAGCTCCTCGGTCGGCGGGGAGCAGACGCCGGCGCTGGGCGACACGGTCGACGTAGCGACGTCTTTCCTCGTGGACGGGCAGCCGGTGGCGACGTGCTCGGTGGCCGGGTTCACTCTGGACCAGAGGGTGCCGTAGCTCTCGCGCTCAGCCCAGGGGGACCACTCTGGTCGAGGGGGAAGTCCGCCATGCCGGTAGCCTGCCGGGGTGACCGCGCTCGATGCCACCACCTCAGCCCTCGTCTTCGCCGAGATCACCGACGACGACGTCCCCGCCGTCGTCGCGCTCTGGCACGAGTGCGGCCTGACCCGCCCGTGGAACGACCCGGCGCTCGACATCGCGGACGCTCGGCTCAGCCCGACGTCGACGGTGCTGGCCGCGCGGGCTCCGGCGAGCGAGGGCGGCGCCGTCGTCGCCTCGGTCATGGCGGGCTACGACGGTCACCGCGGCTGGCTCTACTACGTCGCCGTCTCGCCCGGCCTGCAGGGCAGCGGGCTGGGCCGCGCCGCCGTCTCCGCGGGCGAGGAGTGGCTGCGCGCGGGCGGCGCCCGCAAGGTGCAGCTCATGGTGCGCACCACCAACGCGCAGGCGCTGGGCTTCTACGACCGGCTGGGGTACGAGGAGCAGTCGACGACGGTCCTCGGCCGCTGGTTCTGACCTACCCGAGCGCGACCACCGCGTCGGCGCCGACCTCGTAGAGCCTCCCCCCGATCGACTGCGGCAGGGGCCCCCTCCGCTCGACCCTCCACAGGAGCTCGCCCGTGGAGAGGTCCAGGGCGTGCAGCCACACGTCTCCGTTGCCGTCGCCGTCGAGGAACCCGCCGTTGAGCAGCCCCACGAGCACCACACGGTGCCCGTCGGTGAACGCTCTGACGAGCTGCTCCGGGTGCCCGCTGGAGTCCGGCTCCGGCGCGAGCACCGGTCGGTTCCACAGCTCGCGCCCCGTCCGCGGCGCGAGCGCGACGACGTCGCCGCCGACCGCGACCACCAGGACGCGCGCCGAGCGGGCGATCGGGACCGCGCCCTGCGAGGCGTGGACCCACAGCTTGGTGGCGTCGGCGGGGTCGAAGGCGGCGAGGCCCTGCAACCCGTTCGTCAGCAGCACGTCCGCAGGCGACCCGTCCGTCGACGAGGGCAGCGCCACCGGACCGACGACGTCGCTGACGAGCGAGCCGTCCTCTCGCCAGATCCGATCCACCTCGACACCGGACCCGTCCGACGGCAGCCTCGTCGCATAGCCGGCGCCGTCGAGCGGGACCGCCCCCGGGTCCCAGCCGGCGGACGGGTCGAACGGGTCGACCCTCTGCACGATCGCGCCCGTCGCGAGGTCGACCGTGGCGGCGATCCCGCACGCACGGAGCGAGACGCGCCGCGCGCCGATGTCCGAGGAGAGCCCGCTCTGGTCGTCGACCGTCTCGACCTCGGCGGCGTCGGCGGACCAGTGGCTGCACAGGTACATCGTGTCGATCGCGGTGCCCGCCGGTGCGGACGACCCGGGGACCGTGGCCGCCCAGCGCTCGGCGCCGGTCTGGGCGTCCTCGAGCCGCACGCGCAGGTCCCGGGTCGCGAACGCGGCACTCAGGGCGCCGTCGACGAACGGTGGAGCGGGGACGGGCGAGCCGACACGGCTGACCCGCAGCACCGCCCCCGGTACCGCCAGGGCGACCTCCCCGGCCGTGCGCCCACGGAGGGCGCGCTCCGCCGTCACCCGGCCGCCCTCGCCGACGACGACGACGCGACCGCCCGCCGGGCCGGTCAGGCAGACCAGCTCGGCGGCGGTCCCGACGTCCCGCCCCCAGCCCGTGGGGCCAGGCGCGGTGCCGCAGCTGCGCGCACCCCCGACCGTCGTGGACCACCGCACGTGTCCGTCGTCCGGGTCCAGTGCCTTCAGCGTGAGCCCGTCGCCGATGCCGGAGCCGGTCGTCGACGCGCGCTCCGAGACGACGAGCAGGCCGTCCATCAGCGCGAGCGGCTCCGGGTGGTCGATCTCGGTCCGCCAGAGCCGCGCGGGGGCGTGCGCGAGGCTGACGACGCCGCCGGGCGCGGTGGCGACCCGGGCACGAAGCGTCTGGTCGTGAACGGCGTCGACCACGCGGACGGCCCCGAACCCCGCGACCGCGAGGCCTACGAGAGTCCCCGCGACGACGAACCTCCGCCGCGGGCTCCAGGCCCTGACGGTGCGGGCGACGCGGCCCGCCACCGACGGCCGAGGGTCCGTCCCGCGGGCGTGCGCATCGTCCGGCACGCCAGACGGCGCCTCGTCCTCGGGCTCGAGGTCGAAGGTGACAGTCGCGCGGACGTCACGATGCTTCACCAGCGAACGCTAGCCCCGCGTTCCCCCCGGCGAAAGCGGTCTGGTCAGCCGACGGTCTCCGCGGCCTCGAGCCACTCCAGCTCGAGGTTCTCGCGCTCGTCCGCGAGCGCCCGCAGCGTTGTGTCGAGCTCGGCAACCGAGTCGAAGTTGGTGGGGTCGGCGGCGATCTTGTCGTGGAGCTTCGCCTCGTCGTCGGCGATGCGCGACAGGCGGCGCTCGATGCGGGCGAGGTCCTTGCGGGCCTGGCGGACGTCGGCAGCCGACGCCGCCGGGGGTGCCGCGGCGAGCGCGCCTGCCGGCACCGCACCCGCGCTCTCGGTCGACGGAGTCCCGGCCGCCGAGGCCGCGCGCGGCCTGTCGCCGGCCGACGCGGCCGCCCGCAGCTCCAGGTACTGGTCCACCCCGCCCGGCAGGTGCCGCAGCCGCCCGTCGAGGATGGCGTACTGCTGGTCGGTCGCCCGCTCGAGCAGGTAGCGGTCGTGCGAGACGACGATGAGCGTCCCGGGCCAGGAGTCGAGCAGGTCCTCCATCGCGGCGAGCATGTCGGTGTCGACGTCGTTGGAGGGCTCGTCGAGGATGAGCAGGTTGGGCTCGGACAGGAGCACGAGCAGCAGCTGGAGCCGCCGCTTCTGACCGCCGGACAGTTCCCGCACGCGTGCGGACAGGTGCTCGCGCGCGAACCCGAGGCGCTCGAGCAGCTGGGCGGGTGTGAGCTCCTTGCCGTCGATCTCATAGGTGGTGCGGGTGCGGGCCAGCACGTCGCGGACGCGGTCGTCGGCGATGTCCTCGAGGTGCGTGAACTGCTGGTCCAGCACTCCGAGCCGCACGGTCTTGCCCTGCTTGACCCGCCCGGTGGTCGGCGCGAGCGTGCCGGCGATCAGCGCGAGCAGCGTCGACTTCCCGGCGCCGTTGGCGCCCAGGATCGCCGTCCGCTCGCCGGGGGCGATGTGCCACTCGATCCCCTCGAGGATCGGGCGCCCGTCGAACGCGACACCGGCGTCGAGCAGGTCGACGACGTCCTTGCCCAGCCGGGCGACGGCCAGCCGCGACAGCTGCAGCGCGTCGCGCGGCGGCGGGACGTCTGCGATCAGGTCGTTGGCGGCGTCGATGCGGAACTTGGGCTTCGACGTCCGGGCGGGCGCCCCGCGGCGCAGCCACGCAAGCTCCTTGCGCATGAGGTTCTGCCGCTTGGCCTCGACGGCTGCCGCCTGCCGGTCGCGCTCGACACGCTGCAGCACGTAGGCCGCGTACCCGCCCTCGAACGGCTCGACGATGCGGTCGTGGACCTCCCAGGTGGCGGTGGCGACCTCGTCGAGGAACCAGCGGTCGTGGGTGACGATCAGCAGCCCGCCCTGGTTCTTCGGCCAGCGCGACTTCAGGTGGGAGGCGAGCCACGCGATGCCCTCGACGTCGAGGTGGTTGGTGGGCTCGTCGAGCATCAGCACGTCCCACTCGCCCACGAGCAGCGCCGCGAGCGCCACCCGGCGCCGCTGCCCGCCGGAGAGCGTGCCCAGCCGTGCCTCCCAGGACAGGTCCGGGACGAGCCCGTTGATGACGTCGCGCACGGCGGAGTCCCCGGCCCACTCGTGGTGCGGCCGGTCGCCGACGACGGCGTGCCCGACGGTCGCGTCGTCGTCGAGCGTGTCCGCCTGGTCGAGCACACCCACCCGCACGCCGCCGCGGCGGGTCACGCGGCCGCCGTCGGGCTCGATGCGCCCGGCGAGCATCCCCAGCAGCGACGACTTGCCGTCGCCGTTGCGCCCGACGATGCCGATGCGGTCGCCCTCGTCGATGCCGAGGGTCACCGAGTCGAACACCACGCGCGTCGGGTATTCCAGGTGCAGGGCTTCCGCCCCGAGGAGATGTGCCACCGGACAAGGGTACGGACCCGGGACGCCGCACCCGAACGACCGTCGAGCGTCCCGGTCTGCTCCGCCATAGGGCTCGACGCGTGACGTTCCGGGCCGCTCGCCCTTCCTCGATACAGTCGGGCTCTCACCACCGACGCATCATCGGAAGGACCCCCCATGGCCCAGTTCGACCTGCCGCTCGAGGAGCTCGAGCGGTACGCCCCCGACGTGGTCTGCCCGGCCGACCTGGTGGAGTTCTGGACGACGACGGTGGGCGAGGCCCGCGCGACCGCCGACGCTCCCCTCCTCAAGCGCGTCGAGACCGGCCTCACCGAGGTCGTGGTCGACGACGTGACGTTCCCCGGGTTCGGCGGCCACCCCATCAAGGCCTGGCTGCTGCGCCCCGCGCGCCACGACGCCCACACCGATGCACCCCTGCCGGCGGTCGTCGAGCTCATCGGCTACGGCGGCGGCCGCGGGCTGCCGCACGAGCACCTGGCGTGGGCCGCGGCCGGCGTCGCGCACCTGGTCATGGACACGCGCGGGCAGGGCGGGCACTGGGGCGGCGGCGGTGAGACGCCCGACCCGGTGGGCCGCAGCGCGGGCGTCGCCGGCTTCATGACGGCCGGCATCGAGGACCCGCACGACCACTACTACCG
This sequence comes from Xylanimonas sp. McL0601, assembly GCF_049852175.1. Taxonomy (GTDB): domain Bacteria; phylum Actinomycetota; class Actinomycetes; order Actinomycetales; family Cellulomonadaceae; genus Xylanimonas. The sequence continues at coordinate 944,035 of NZ_CP187527.1, read as the reverse complement.
CCGCTTCTACACCGACGGCGTCCGCGCCGTCGACGCCGTGCGGCAGGTCCCGGGGATCGACCCGGCGCGCGTCGCCGTGACGGGCACCAGCCAGGGTGGCGGCGGGACCATCGCGGTCGCGTCGCTGCTGTCGATGGCGGGCGACGACGTCGCTGCCGCCATGCCGAACGTGCCGTTCCTGACGCACTTCCGCCGGGCCGTGCAGATCGTCGACTCGCACCCGTACCGCGAGATCACGCAGTACCTGTCGGTGCGCCGCGACCCGGACGTCGAGGCGACCGTGTGGCGCACGCTCGCCTACCTCGACGGCGCGAACCTGGCGCGGCACGCGACGGCGCCGGCCCTCTTCTCGGTGGCCCTCATGGACATGACGTGCCCGCCGTCGACGGTCTATGCGGCGTACAACGCCTGGGGCACGACGGACAAGAAGATCGACGTCTACCCGTACAACGACCACGAGGGCGGCCAGGCCTACCGGTTCGCCCCGGAGCTCGCCTGGTTCCGCACCCGCACCGCCTGAGGCCGGCCCCGCGTCAGGACGTCTGGCGGGCTCCGTGGGCCGGGCCGGTCGTCGTCCAGACCGTGTCGGCCGCGCCCTCCGCCGTCCACGTCGCGGCGATCGCCAGCGCGTGCTGACGGGAGCGGGCCAGGGCTGCGACGGTCGGGCCCGAGCCCGAGACGATCGCGCCGAGCGCGCCCGTCTCGTGCGCGATCTCGAGGGTCCGCGCCAGCTCCGGGCGCAGCGAGAGCGCCGCGTCCTGCAGGTCGTTGTGCAGGGCGGCGCCGAGCGCCGTCGGGTCACCCGCGCGCAGGGCCTGCATGAGCGCCGTGTCGTCCTCGAGCCCCACAGGCGGCGCCCCGCCCTGCGTGAGCTCGTCGAACGCCGCGAACACGGCCGGCGTGGACAGCCCCCGGTCCGAGGCGCCGAACACCCAGTGGAACTCGCCGCGCGTCATCGCGGGCGTGAGCAGGTGCCCGCGCCCGGTGCCGACGGCGGTGTGCCCGAGCAGGCAGAACGGCACGTCGGAGCCGAGCTGTGCGGCCAGCTCCACGAGCTCGGAGCGCGGCACGCCCGTCTCCCACAACGCGTCGCACGCCACGAGCGCCGCGGCGGCGTCGGCCGAGCCGCCCGCCATGCCCCCGGCGACCGGCACGCCCTTGCGCACGTGCAGCGCGACGTCGGGCTCGACGCCGGTGTGCGCGGCGAGCAACAGGGCCGCGCGCCACGCGAGGTTGCTGATGTCGAGCGGGACGGCCGCGGCCTGGGGGCCGTCGACCGTCAGCGAGACGCCGGAGCCGGGGAGCACCTGCGTGGCGGTGACCTCCTCGAACAACGCGACCGCCTGGAACACGCTGACGAGCGGGTGGTAGCCGTCGTCCTGCAGGGCGCCGACGCGCAGCGAGAGGTTGACCTTGCCGGGGGCGCGGACCCGCGCCGAGGGCGGCGGCGCGGCGGTCAGGCGTGCGAAGGGCGTCGTCCCAGGGTGGTTCACGCCTCCACCGTGCCAGGGGGTGTGGGGCGCTGCACGCCGTCGAGCGCCCACCGCTCCGCGATGCGCGCGAACTCCACGACGCCGAGCGTCTCGCCGCGCGCTGTCGGGTCGACGCCGGCCGCGCGCAGGGCGACCTCGGCCGCAGCGCCGGACCCGAACAGCCCGGACAGCGCCGCGCGCAGCGTCTTGCGCCGCTGCGCGAACGCGGCGTCGACGACGGTGAACACCTGCTGGCGGGTCGCCGTGGTGGGCGGCGGGTCGCGCCGCTCGAGCGCCACCAGCGCCGAGTCCACGTTGGGCATCGGCCAGAACACGCTGCGGCTCACGTTCATCGAGCGCCACGCCCGCGCGTACCACGCGGCCTTGACCGACGGGATGCCGTAGATCTTCGAGCCGGGGGTGGCGGCGATCCGGTCGGCGACCTCGGCCTGGACCATGACCAGGACGCTCTCGAGCGACGGGAACCGCTCGAGCATGGTCAGCAGCACCGGCACCGCGACGTTGTACGGCAGGTTGGCCACGAGCGCGGTGGGCGGCTCCCCCGGGAGCGACGTGACGTCGAGCGCGTCGGACAGCACGACCTCGAAGTCGGCACCCGGGAGGTGCGCCTGCACCGTGGCGGCGATCTGCCCCGCCAGCACCGGGTCGATCTCGACGGCGACGACGGAGGCCCCGGCCTCGAGCAGCCCGAGCGTCAGCGAGCCGAGCCCTGGGCCCACCTCGACGACCCGCTGCCCGGGCTGGACGCCCGCCGCGCGCACGATCTTGCGGACCGTGCCGGCGTCGTGCACGAAGTTCTGGCCGAGCGTCTTGGTGGGGCGAACGCCCAAACGCCCTGCCAGCTCGCGGATCTCCGCGGGGCCGAGCAGGGCGCCTGGGGTGTGAGTCATGCAGCGAAGCCTACCGAGCCAAGGGTTTCGGCAGGCTCAGCTGCGGTCTGGGTCGCGGCTCAGTACCAGCCGGACGACTGGGAGTGGCCCCACGCGCCGCACGGCGTGCCGTAGGTGCCGGCGATGTAGTTGAGGCCCCACGTGATCTGCGTGGCCGCGTTGGTGCGCCAGTCGGAGGCGACCGAGCCCATCTTCGAGCCGGGCAGCGCCTGCGGGATGCCGTACGCCCCCGAGGACGGGTTCTGCGCGTTGGGGTTCCAGCCGGACTCCCGCTGGAAGAGGGAGTCGAGGCACTGCCACTGCGACCCGGTCCAGCCGCGCGCGGCGGCGAGCTGCTGGCCGATGGCACGCGGGGAGCCGGACATGGTCGGGCCCGACGAGCCGGAGCTCGTGCTGGAGCCCGAGCCTGAGCCCGAGCTCGAGGTGCTCGGGGCGGCCGCGACGGGACGCGCCTTGGTGCCCTTCGCGATGATCTTCGGGACGGGCTGCGTCGTGACGTCGTCGGACTTGACGGTGCGCGACTTCTCGACGCCGTCGACCGTCACGACCGACTCGACGACGGTGCGAACGCCGTTCTTGCCCTGCTGGGCGACCTTCGACTCGCCCTGGTACAGCGAGGCGTCGTCCTTGGTCTGCGTCTCGAACGCGACCGCAGACCTGGTGGTGACGTTCTTGGTGACGACCTGCTGCACGACGACGGCGACGCCGGCGCCCTTCGCGGCGGCCGGCTTGATGCCGGCGTCCGCGATGTCGAGGATGCGGACCGTGTCCTGCCTGCCGAGCTTGACGCCGGCGGTGGCGAGCACCGCGTCGAGGCCGCTGCGGCCGTCCGGGACGACGGTGGTCTTGCCGTCCGCGACGACCGCGACCGGACCCTTGGCGTCGAGCCGGAGCGCGAGGCTCGCGCGGTCGGCGGAGCGCGACGCGACGAGCGCGACGTCGTTCCCGCGGGTCCTGAGGGCGGCGAGCGCCTCGTCGGCGTCGAGCGCCGTGACCCAGGTGGGCGACTGCTTGCCGTCGGTCTGGACGGTGAGCTCGCGCCCGTAGCGCACGACGACGTCGGCCCCGTCGGTCAGCGGCTGGTCCGTGGCGGGGCTGACGAGGTCGTGCTCGCCGAGGCGCACGCCGCGCGCGTCGAGCAGGCCCTGGACGGAGCCTGCGAACGTGGAGATCGTGGTGGTGTGGCCGTCGACGTCGAGGGTGACGTTCTTGTGGGCGCCTGCATAGGCGACGGCTCCGCCGGAGACGGCGAGCGATGCGGCCACGAGCCCCGCGACGAGGGGCAGCCTGTGGCTGCGCACACTGCGGCGCTGGGCGGGAGTGTCGGTGGTGGAGGTGGTGGACGGGGCGCTGTCGACGACGTTCGGCTCGGTCAGGGTCGCCGTCGTCTCGGGTGCTGTGTAGGTCACTGAGTTCCAGACGTCGTGCTCTCCGGGCACGGGAGGACGAGCAAGGGCCCACGGGGACCTCCGCACCCACGCCTCCGGGCGCGCGCACGGCCCCTGGGAGGGAGCCGCGAGTGCGGACTCGACCGGCCGATCCGGCGGTCGCGACCCGGGATCCGGGCCGGTCAGCGCGCTGCGGGAGGCTGGCAAGCCGGGCTCAGTGCCCTACACCACTACCCGTTCGAACGTGCGCGAGACACTCGACCGTAACCGAGTTGTTATTGGAGCCCAAATCTCTGAGGCCGATCGTGGCGAACGCCACGCGACGCCCGGCCGATCGATTTGCGCCTCACAGGAGCCCGAGCTTGCGCGCGCAGGCGGGCCACTGACCCCAGCCCGAGCGCGCCTGGAGCGCCTGGGCGCGTTGGGTCTGCTCGGCGGGCGACGCCCCCGAGGGCAGGCCCGACCCGCCCAGCGAGCGCCACGTCGAGACCGTGAACTGGTAGAGCCCGAAATAGAGCCCGTTCGACGAGACGGCGTCCGCGCGACCGCCCGACTCGCACTGCGCGAGCGCGGCCCAGACGTCGCCCGAGGGTGGGGCGGGTGGGGCGGCCGGTCCGGGCTGCGCAGGCGAAGGCTGCTGAGGCGAAGGCTGCTGGGTGCCTGCGTGCGAGCCGGTGGGGACCGGCGGCGGCGCGACCGGCCGCTCCTTGGTGCCGACCGCGACCACCTCGTCGACGGGCGCCTTCGTGTCGCCCTCGGAGAGGAGAAGGCGGCCGGTCACGGTCCCGTCGACGGTCGTCACGCGCTCCACGCGCGTGTGCACGCCGGCGACGCCGGCCTGTACCAGCGTCGGGGCGAGGTCGGAGTACCGCGTGGGGTCCCGCTTCTCGACGTGCTGGAACGGGATGGGCGAGGTCTGCGCACGGTCCTTCGTCTCGACGCGCTGCACCCACAGCGCGACCTCGGCTCCCTTGGCTCCCGCGGCATCGGCGTCGCGCGCGTCGACGACGCTCACGAGGTCGTCGGCGTCGACGCTCACGCCGGCGCGGTCGAGCAGCGCCTCGATGCCCTTCCCCGAGTCCGGGACGGTGCGGGTGCGGCCGTCGGCGACGACGGCGACCGCGCCGCCGTCGGCCGCGAGCGGCAGCGGGAGCGCGGCGCGGTCCCCCGACCGTGACGCCATCAGGCGCACGTCGGCGCCGCGCGCGGAGAGCCGCCGCAGGGCGTCGTCGGCGTCGACCGCCGTCACCCACGTCGTGGTCTTCTTGCCGTCGGTCTCCACGGTGAGCCGGCGCCCGTACCGCACGACGACGTCGGCGCCGTCGCGCAGCCTGGCGCCGAGGCCGGGGGCGACGGCGTCGCGCTTGCCCAGGCGGACACCCTGGCCGCGCAGCAGCCCTTCGACGGAGCCGGCGAAGGTCGACACGCGCGTCACCTGCCCGTCGACGTCGAGCGTGACGGTCTTGCGCGCGTCCGCCACGGCTCCGGTGGCGGCTCCCGCGAGGAGCGCGACGGCGGCGAGGCCGGCCGCGAGACCTCGCCGGAGGCCGCGCCGAGCGGGTCGCTCGGGCTCCTCGGCGAGGGGCACGAGCACGGGCGGGACGGCGTTCTTGGGTGCGGCCACGCTGGTCCTTGCGGTCGTGCCGTCCGGCGCTGGCCGGGCGGGCTCGGGCACACAGGGTCCCGGTGACCGTAACCGCATCGTGATCTGACGCCAAGCGAAGGGGTGTCGTTATCCTCCGGTTTGTCCCGTGGCTTCCCTTATCTCACCGCGTGTGCCGGGCTCAGCGGACGCCGATCTGACGCGAGCACGAGGGCCACTGGCCCCAGCCCGAACGGGCCTGGAGAGCCACCGCGCGAGCGCGCTGCTCCGCCGGCGAGGCCTGCGACGGCAGCCCCGTGCCGCCCACCGACTGCCAGGTCGCCACCGAGAACTGGTACAGCCCGTGGAACCGCCCACTCGCCGAGACGGCGTTCGGGCGGCCGCCCGACTCGCACCGCGCGAGGGCCACCCAGACGCTCTCCGGGATGCCCCCGCCCGACGTCCGAGCCGGAGCCGGGGCCGGGGCGGGAGCCGGGGCCGGGGCAGGCCGCGCGCGGGTGCCGATCGCCACGATCTCCTCGACCGGCTCACGTGTGCGGGCGTCGCTCACGACCGTCTCCTCGGTGACCTCGCCGTCGACGGTGGTCACCCGCGTCACGCGCGTGTGCTCGCCCTCGACGCCGGCCTGGACCACCTGCGGAGGCAGGTCGGAGTAGCGGTTCGCGTCGCGCTGCTCGGTACGGCCGAACGGCACCGCCGTCGTCTCGGCGACCTCGTGGGTCTCGACGCGCTGCACGACCACCGCGACCCGGGCGTCGCCCGCATCCTCGATGCTCGCCCCGGCCACGTCGACGACGCTGACCTGGTCGTCGTCGTCGACCTCGAGGCCGGCGACGGAGAGCAGGCTCTCGATGCCGTCGTCGTACCGGAGCGTCTGCGTCTCGCCGTCGGCGACCACCGCGACGTCGCCGTTCTCGGCATCGAGGGGCAGCGGCACCTCCACGCGGTCGCCGGAGCGCGAGGCGACGAGGCGCACGTCCCCGCCGCGTCCGGCGAGCCGTGTCAGCGCGTCGCCCGCGTCGAGGGCGGCGACCCAGACGTCGGCCGGCTCGCCGTCGACCTCGAGCGCGAGCTGGCGGCCGATCCGGACCACGACCTCGGCGCCGTCGAGCAGCGCCGCGTCGGCCGCCGGGGTGACGGCGTCGTGCTCCGCGAGCTCGACGCCGGCGTCGCGCAGCAGCCCGTCCACCGAGCCGGCGAACGTGGTGAGGGCCTTGACCTCGCCGTCGACGTCGAGCGTGACGGACTTGCGGGCCTCCGCGAGCACGAACCCGCCCGCGGCCACTGCCACGGCGGTCAGCCCGGCCGCCAGTGCGGTGCCGCGGTGGCGACGGCGCTTGGCGATGCGCGCGAAGGCCCGGGTCACGGGCCGGGCCTCCTCGTCGGCCCCGGGCGCCGTCTCCCCGACGGGAGCTCCCAGGGCGGACGTCGGGTCGAGGTCGGGGGTGTCGGTGTCTGTCATACGGTCGGGGTTCGCGGTCACGCGGATCCTGACGTCGGCGCCCCGTCGGACGGGTACGCGGTGGGCACGGGCGGTGGCGACCGTAGCCAGGGCGCCTACACCGGCCCAAGACCGCCGGGGCGATGCGACCGCTTCCGCGGCGCTCGCTGATCGGTCTGTCCGGCTCAGTACCAGCCGGTGTCCATCGAGTGCGACCACGCCCCGCACGGCGTCCCGTAGCGGCCCGCGATGTAGCCCAGACCCCACGTGATCTGCGTGGCGGCGTTGGTACGCCAGTCGGCGCCCGCGGACCCCATCTTCGAGCCGGGCAGCGCCTGCGGGATGCCGTACGCGCCCGAGGACGCGTTCTGGGCGTTGACCCGCCAGCCGGACTCCTTGGTCCAGAGCTTGTCGAGGCATGCGAACTGGTCCGCGCCCCAGCCGCGCTCGGCCATCAGCGCCTGCGCCGTCGCCTTCGCGGTGCCCGGGGTGACCACCACCGTGGCGGGGTCCATCGTCCCGACGACGATGATCTCGGTGCGCGGCTCGCGCGTCACGGTGCGCGACACGACCGTGCGCTCCACCTCCGCACCGCCGAGCGAGCGCGTCGCGTACGTCGTCACCGCCTCGCCCGGACGGCCCGTGGTGCGCACGTGCTGGTAGCCCCGTGGCAGGGCCGGCTCCTCGATGGTCTTGGTCTCGAACGGCAGCACCTCGGTCACGGTGTCTGCGCCGGTCGATCCGCGCGAGACGAGCACGACCATGCCGTCCGCGGCGGCCGCACCGAGCGGCACCGAGGTCGCGTCGGCGTCCGCGAGGGTGATCCCGGCGTCGGCGAGCACGTCGCGGACCGTCGCCTGGGTGGTGCGGATGGGCAGCACCGAGCCGTCGACGGCCACGTTGACGGTCTTCATCGTCGAGACGCGCACCGGCTCGCGACCGAGCGGCTCCGAGCGCGACGCCGTCGCGACGGCGCCGTCCCCACGCGCACCGAGCGCGGAGATGAGGTCGCCGACGGTCAGCGCGGTCGTGGTGAACGTGCTCGACCGCCCGTCGACCTCGAAGGTCACCTCACGCGACGAGCGCACCACGATCGTGCCGCCGTCCGCGACGGGGGCGCTCTGGTCGGGCGTCACCTCGTCGCCGCGGAGGACGGTCAGTCCCTGGAAGTGCAGCACGTCCCCGACGGTGCGGCCGTAGGCCGAGACACGGCGGATCTGCCCGTCGTCGTCGATGGTGACCGTCTTGTGCGCCGCGGTGAGCCCGTAGGTGGACCCGGCGAGGCCGAGGACGACGAGGGCGTGCAGCACCCGGCGCGCCGGACGCGCAGGGCTGGAGGCACGGCGGGGCTGTGGTGATGCGGGACGGTCGGGGCCGGCCGGCGGGGTCGCCGCCCGGCTCTGCTCCTGGAGGCCGGCGCGGCGTGGAGAGGGCCTGGCGAACCGACGGCGATTGCCGCTGGTATGCGCCGCTCGCGCCCTTTGTGCCACGGGAACCAGACCGTAGCCTGTCCGGCCACGACTCACCAAGGACCGTAGACGGACTCGCTGGTCGTCGAGAGGGCCGCGCACACCTGCTCGAGCGGGCGTCCGAGCACGTCGGCCATGGCGCGCACGGTGTGCGCGACGGAGAACGGCGCGTTGGGCTGCCCGCGGAACGGGTGCGGCGTGAGGTACGGCGCGTCCGTCTCGACGAGCACGAGCTCGAGCGGCACGGCGCGGAGCGCCTCGCGGAGATGGTCGTTCGCCTTGTACGTGACGGGCCCGGCAAAGCTGACATACCACGCGTGCTCGGCGCACACCCGGGCCATCTCGACGTCGCCGGAGAAGCAGTGGAACACCGTGCGCTCGGGCGCACCGTCGGCCAGCAGGACGTCGATGACCTGCGCGTGGGCGTCCCGGTCGTGGATCTGCAGGGCGAGGCCGAGCTCCTTCGCGAGCGCGAGGTGCGCACGGAAGCTCTCGCGCTGTACGGCCGCGCCGCGTGGACCTGTACGGAAGAAGTCCAGGCCGGTCTCGCCGATGGCGCGGATGCGCGGGTTGGCCCGGGCGAGGTCGCCGATCTCGGCGATCGCGTCGTCGAGCGGCACGTGGTGGTGCGGCTCGCGCTCGTAGCTCTGCCCGTCGGGGCCGACGTCGTGCGCGTCGGCGTGGAGCACGGCCTCGTTGGGGTGGATGGCGACCGCCCCGACGAGGGCGCGCAGCACGGGCTCCCCCACCTCCCTTTCGCCGTCGTACCTGCTGGCGTTCCGGGGGGCCATTCCGGCATCAGGTACGACGTCGAGCGGGATCTTCCCGCTGAGGAGCGCATCCGTCCAGCGCGCGGACGGGAGGTCGCAGCCCACCTGCACCACGCGGTCGACGCCGGCCGCCGCCGCCCGCGCGACGTGCTCGGCCACCGTGGGTGCCGCGACGTCGTCGGGCAGCACGCCGGCGATCGACTCGAGATGGGTGTGGTTGTCGGCGACCGGGACGGGCAAGGGCTCGGGGTCCGCGGGGAACCCGCGCTCACGCTGACGCGCCACGACTCTCCTTCACGTGTCAGACCCACGGGGCGCTCGAGCGCTCCGTGGGCCTGACAGGTCGACTTAGTTCTCTTCGAGGCGCGGGAACAGGGCCGCGCCCTTGGTCACCCGCGTGCCCGCCGGGAGGACGCCGAAGCTCGCCGCCGAGGCGACCGGCTGGTCTTCCAGGGCGCCCAGCGCGGCCTCCGCGCCGAGCGACTCCCACAGACCCTGCGCCGCCTTGGGCGTCACCGGGTGGAGCAGCACCGCGAGCGCCCGCAGCGCCTCCGAGGCCGTGACCAGCGACGTCGCGAGGCGGCCGCCGTCGACGCCCTGACCGGAGGCGTCGGCCTCGCCCGGCTCCTTGGCCACCTTCCACGGCTGCGTCTCGGTGAGGTACCCGTTGGCGGCGTCGACGAGCGTCCAGACGGCGGCGAGCGCGTCGTGGATCGCGAGGCGGTCGATCGCGGCCTCGGCGTCGGCCACGGCCTTGGCGGCGACCTCCTCGAGCCCCGTCTCGAGGTCCGTCGCGACGCCGGCCGTCGGCAGCGCGCCACCGAAGTACTTGCCGATCATCGCCGCGACGCGCGACGCCAGGTTGCCGAAGCCGTTGGCCAGCTCGCCGTTGTAGCGCGCGACCATGTCCTCCCACGAGAACGAGCCGTCGCCGCCGAACGCGATGGTCCGCATGAAGTAGTAACGGAACGCGTCCGAGCCGAACGTCTCGATGATGTCCGACGGCGCGATGCCGGTGAGGCGGGACTTCGACATCTTCTCGCCGCCCACGAGCAGCCAGCCGTGCGCGAACACCTGGTGCGGCAGCGGCAGGCCCGCGGCCATGAGCATGGCCGGCCAGATGACGGCGTGGAACCGCAGGATGTCCTTGCCGATGAGGTGCACGTTCGCGGGCCAGAGGCGCTCGAACCGCTCCCGCTCGGCCGCGTCGGAGGATCCGTAGCCGACGGCCGTCGCGTAGTTGAGCAGCGCGTCGAACCACACGTAGAGCACGTGCGAGGAGTCCCAGGGGATCGGCACGCCCCAGTCGAACGTGGAGCGCGAGATGGACAGGTCCTGCAGACCCTGCTTGACGAACCCGATGACCTCGTTGCGCGCCGACGCCGGCTGCACGAACTCCGGGTGCTCCTCGTACAGCGCGAGCAGCCGGTCCGCGTACGCGCTCATCCGGAAGAAGTAGTTCTGCTCCGCGAGCATCTCGACCGGCTTGAGGTGGATCGGGCACACCTTCTGCCCCTCGAAGTCGCCCGTGCCGTCGAGCAGGTCGCCCGGGAGCTTGTACTCCTCGCAGCCCACGCAGTACGGGCCCTCGTAGGAGCCCTGGAAGATCTCGCCCTTGTCGTAGAGGTCCTGGAGGAACACCTGGACCGCCGACTCGTGCCGCGCCTGCGTGGTGCGGATGAAGTCGTCGTTGCGGACGTCGAGCGTGTCGAGCACCGGCTCCCACGCCGACTCGACCAGGCGGTCCGCCCACTCCTGCGGGGACACGCCGTTCTTCTCCGCGGTGCGCAGCACCTTCTCGCCGTGCTCGTCGGTTCCGGTGAGGAACCAGACCTCCTCCTGGCGCTGCCGGTGCCAGCGGGTGACGACGTCGGCCGCGACCGTCGTGTACGCGTGCCCGATGTGCGGGGCGTCGTTGACGTAGTAGATCGGCGTCGTGAGGTAGAAGGGCTTCGCAGCGGCGGGCATGCGGCCCATGGTAGTTGGGCGCCGCCCGTCAGCCGGGCGTGATCACCACGTGGAGCAGGCGGTCGTCGCCTGCCCGCGGGCTGCCGCGCCCGTCGGTGTTGTTCGTGAGCACCCACAGCGACCCGTCCGGGTCGGCGACGACGGCGCGCAGCCGGCCCTGGTCGGTGACCAGCGCCTGCGGCTCGCCGATCGCGGCGGTGCCCGCGACCGGGACGGCCGAGGCCCCCGGCGCGGTCGCCAGCGGCACCCGCCAGAGCCGTGCCCCGTGCAGCGACGCGAGGTAGACGGCGTCCGCGGTGACGGCGAGGCCCGACGGCGAGGCGTCGTCCGTGGGCCAGGTGACGAGGGGCTGCACGAACCCGTCGACGACGGCCGGGCCGCCGTCGGGCCCCTCGCTCGGCGTGCCCGAGGCCGCGCCCTCCACGGTGGGCCAGCCGTAGTTGCCGCCGGGGACGATCTGGTTGAGCTCGTCCCACGTGTTCTGCCCGAACTCGCTCGCAAACATCCGCCCCTGGGCGTCCCAGCCCAGGCCCTGCACGTTGCGGTGGCCCAGGCTCCACACGGGCGAACCCCGGAACGGGTTGCCCGGGGCGGGGTCGCCGTCGGGCGTGATGCGCAGGATCTTGCCGTTGAGCGAGCCCTTGTCCTGGGCGGACGGGCCGTCGCCGGCGTCGCCGGTGGTGACGTAGAGGTCACCGTCCGGTCCGAACGCGAGGCGGCCGCCGTCGTGGTTCCCGGCCTTGTGGATGCCGTCGAGCACCGTGGTGAGCTCACCGAGGACCGGGCCGCGCGGCGTCGTCTCCCCGCGCGGGTCGAGGGTGAGCCGTGCGCGCACGACGGCGTTGTCGTCCGCCCCGGTGCGGTACAGGAAGACGGTGAACGGGCCGGTGTCGGAGCTGTCGGTCGCCGCGCCGGCCCGCGGCTGGACGGCGACGCCGAGCAGCCCACCCTCGCCGGCGGGCCTCGTCTGCTCCTGGAGCTGGACGGAGCCTGCGCCGCTGACGGTCGTGACGGACTTGGCGTCCGGGTCGACGACGACGAGGCGGGCGTCGTCGCGCAGCGTCACCAGGAACCGGCCGTCCGGGAGCGGGGCGAGACCCCACGGTGCGCGCAGGTCGGAGACGACGGTCGTGGCGGTGGCGGTCACCGGGCCGACGACGGACGGAGACGGCATCGGCGTCGTGGTCGTGGTGGGGCCGCTCTGCGCCGACGCGGGCGCGGTGGGCTCGACCGGCTGGCCGGCGTCGCAGGCTGCGACGAGCACGAGCGCGACCAGGGCCGCGACCGCCGTCGGGCCTCGCCGTCCCCCGTTCACCTGCCTATCGTCGCCCCCCAGGGCAGGCTCGCCACCTCTGTCGCCGGTCGCGACCTGTGGATACGCTGAACGCAAGGACGGATCGGGGTTGTCTGGAGGTTCCATGAGCGCCCGGGTGAAGAGCTTCATCGTCGCCGCCGTGGCGTACGGCATCACGCTGACGATCGCCGCGCTGCTGCTGCCCGGCATGCACATCGGCTTCCTCTGGGCCCTCATCGCCTGGGCCCTGTTCACGCTGTCGATCACGCTGATCCGGCCGCTGCTCACGCGGACGTTGTCGGCGCACGTGCACAGCTACACGTGGGCGATCGGGATGGCCACGGTGCTGCTGTCGCTCATCGTCACCGCGGTGCTCTCGCCGCGGTCGGGGTTCCGCATCGACAACTTCATCACCTGGGTGCTGGCAACGCTGATCGTGTGGGTGGGCACGCTGGTGTACGACGCCGTGGACGACCGGCTGCTGCTCGCCGGCGCGAAGCCTAAGGCCGCCTAGCACGAGATCGACGCCCGGACCGGCCGCGCCGGCGTCGGGCCCGGGCATCAGTGACAGGCTGGACCTCATGACCGAGACCCCCCGCCGCGCCCTGATCGTCGTCGACGTCCAGCCCACGTTCTGCGAGGGCGGCGAGCTGGCCGTCGAGGGCGGCAACCAGGTCGCCGCCGACGTCGCCGCCTACGTCCGTGCGCACCGCGACCGGTACGCCACCGTCGTCACGACGCAGGACTGGCACATCGACCCCGGCTCGCACTTCAGCGACCACCCCGACTTCGTCGACTCGTGGCCCGTGCACGGCGTCGCCGGGACGCCGAACGCCGAGCTGCACGCGGCCCTGGCGGACCTCGCGCCGGACGCGTCGGTCAAGAAGGGCCAGTTCGCGCACGGCTACTCCGGGTTCGAGGGCGTGGACCCGTCGGGCCGCAGTCTCGAGACGGTGCTCCTGGACGCCGGCATCGAGGCGGTCGACGTCGTCGGGCTGGTGGAGTCGCACTGCGTCAAGCGCACGGCCCTCGACGCGGCCGGGATCGGCCTGGCCACGCGAGTCCTGACGGACCTGACGATCCCGGTCACGCCGGAGCAGGGCGCGCAGGCGCGCGAGCAGCTGAAGGCGGCGGGCGTGGAGCTGCGGGAGGCGGCGTCGCTCTGACGGCGCGGTGCGTTGCAGCGCGTTATCGCGCCGCCAGCGCCGCGTTGTAGACGTCGCGGCGGCTCACGCCCGCCGCCGCCGCCACGTCCGCCGCCGCCTCCTTCAGGCGCTCCCCCGCGGCCACTCGCGCCAGGACCTCCGCGACCAGATCCTCGAGCGACGGCGCGGCCGCAGCCGGCGCGCCACCCACGACGACGCAGATCTCGCCCCGCAGCCCGGGCCCGCCGTCCTCCGAGCGCGCCGCCACCTCGGCCGCGAGCGAGCCCAGCGAGCCTCGCAGCACCTCTTCGAACGTCTTGGTCAGCTCGCGGCACACCGCGGCCGGCCGCGACTCCCCGAACGCCACGGCCATCGCCTCGAGCGTGGCCCCGATCCGGTGCGGTGCCTCGAAGAAGACCATCGTGCGCGGCTCCGCGGCCAGCGCGGCCAGGGAACGCGCCCGGTCCCCCGGCTTGCGCGGCGCGAACCCCTCGAAGGTGAACCGGTCGGTCGGCAGGCCGGACAACGCGAGGGCGGTGAGCACCGCGGAGGGCCCGGGCGCCGCGGTGACCCGCTCGCCTCGCTCCACGGCCCGGGCCACGACGCGGAACCCGGGGTCGGACACGGCGGGCATCCCCGCGTCGGTCACGACCACCACGGTGCCGCCGCCGGCGACGACGTCGAGCAGCTCGTCGGCGCGCGCGGCCTCGTTGTGCTCGTAGTAGGAGACGACTCGCCCGCCCACGGTGACCCCCAGCCGCTCGGCCAGCGCGTGCAGGCGGCGCGTGTCCTCGGCGGCGACGACGTCGGCGGTGGCGAGCAGCCGGCGCAGGCGCGGCGACGCGTCCTCGGCGTTGCCGATCGGGGTGGCGGCGAGCACCAGCGAGCCGGCCTCGCGGGACGGCCCACCCGCGGCGACGGGCTCCGCCGCCGGGATGACGTCGACGCGCGCGTCGGCGTCCACGGAAGCGCCGTCGGGGGGGAGTGTCATGGTGCCAACGATCCCACGCCCCTACCATTCCCCCGTGACCTACCCCCAGGACACCCCCACCGGGTCCAGCCCCGGCGCGCCGGCCCCGATCACCTCGGAGTCGCCGCTCGTCGGCGCGCCCCCGCCCGTCCGGGCGCGGTACCTGGGCGAGCTGCCCGCCGACGGCGGCCTGTTCGAGCCGGCCCCGGAGTCCCCGGACTGGGGTGGGACGGGAGCCGCAACGGTCGAGGCTGTGCCGACCCGCGAGCGGCTGCTGCGCGCCCTCCTGGGCCGCCGGCGTCTGGCGCTCGGCACGTCCGCGCGCGACCGGCTGCTCGACTGGGTGGGCAGCGCCGTCATCGTCCTGCTGGCCGCGGTGGCGCGGCTGCAGAACCTGGGCCGGCCGCACACGCTCGTGTTCGACGAGACGTACTACGTCAAGGACGCGTTCACGCTGTGGCGGCTCGGCTTCGAGGCGCAGTGGCCGAAGGACCCGAACGCCGCGTTCGAGGCGGGCCACGTCAACACGTTCCTCGACCAGGCGGCGTACGTCGTCCACCCGCAGGTGGGCAAGTGGCTGATCGGGCTGGGCATGGAGCTGGGCGGCGGGGCGACGAGCTCGACCGCGTGGCGGCTCGCGAACGCCGTGATCGGCATCCTCGCGGTGCTCCTGGTGATCCGGATCGCGCGGCGGCTGTTCTCGTCGACGGCGATGGGCCTGGTCGCGGGTCTGTTCATGGCGATCGACGGCACGGCGATCGTGCACTCGCGCACGGCGCTGCTCGACCAGTTCCTCATGTTCTTCGTGCTCGTCGCGTTCGGCTGCCTCCTCCTCGACCGGGAGTGGGCGCGGCGGCGCCTGGCCGACCGCGTGGCCGCCATCGTCGATGCCGGCGGGAACGTCTCGCGCTACGGCCCGCGCCTCGGCTTCCGCTGGTGGCGGCTCGCCGCGGGCGTCTCGCTGGGTCTGGCGTGCGGCGTCAAGTGGTCGGGGATCTACTTCCTCGCCGTGTTCGGCATCCTGACTGTGCTGTGGGACGTGGCCGCGCGGCGCGCGGCGGGCGTCGGGCGCTGGTGGGAGGACGCGATCGTCGTGGACGGCCTGCCGGCCCTCCTCGTGATGGTGCCGACGGCGGTGGCCGTGTACGTGGCGAGCTGGTGGTCCTGGTTCGTGCACCCCGACTCGTACCTGCGGCAGTGGGCCGCGCACAACCCGGGCCAGGGCGTCACCTGGCTGCCCGAGGCGCTGCGCTCGTGGGTGCACTACCACCAGCAGATGTGGAACTTCCACACCACGCTCGTGTCCGACCACGCGTACAAGTCCAACCCGATCGGCTGGATCATCCAGTGGCGGCCGACGTCGTTCTTCTGGCAGCGCACCGACGCCGCCGCCGGCGGGTGCAGCGTCGCGCGCGACTGCGCCTCGGCCGTCACCTCGCTCGGCAACCCGCTGCTGTGGTGGCTGGCCGCGCTGGCGATCATCGCGGTGATCGTGCTGGGCGTGAGCCGGCGCGACTGGCGCGCGCTCGCCGTGCTCTCGGGCACGATCGCCGGCTGGCTGCCGTGGGTGATCACCTACCTCGACACCCAGCGCACCGTGTTCACGTTCTACTCGATCGCCTTCACGCCGTGGGTGATCCTCACGCTCGTGTACGTGGGAGTCGTGGCGCTCGAGGAGACGGAGCGCAGGCCGCGGCTCCGGCGCCGCGTCGTCGCCTCGATCACGGTCGTGGTGGTCGCGATCGTCGTGGTGTCGGCGGCGTTCTACCCGGTGTGGACGGCGCAGGAGGTGCCGTTCGACTACTGGCGCAACCTCATGCGGCTTCGCTCCTGGATCTGACGCGGGCGCGGTCTCGCAGGCTCAGGGCCAGGCGACCTGTCGCGTGGGGTGGTAAGCCCACCCCTCGGCGTCCCACGTCCGCGCGTGCTCTGCCACGCGTGCCCGGAACGAGGCCCAGTCGCGACCCGACGGCGGCGTCCACGCCACCTCGGCGAGCGCGGGCAGGCGGGGCAGCAGCATCGAGAACAGGTGGTCGGTCGTCACGATCGTCTCGGTCCACAGCGCGGCGGCCACGCCCTCCACGGCCTCGGGCGGCAGGCCGGGCAGGGCCGTCGAGGGCTCCCAGCCGTAGGCGTCGCGGAGCTCGACGAGCCCCATCCAGTCCTGCCCGATCGGGTGGTCGGCGTCGTACTTCATGTCGCAGTAGGCGTGCGACGCGGGCGACATGATGAACCGCGCCCCGGCGGCGGCCGCGCGCAGGAGCGGCGCGGCGTCGGCGCGCGGGTCCCAGAACTGCAGCACCGTGCCGGGCTCGACGGCGGCCGTCGCGGCCTCCTGCCAGGCGGCAGGCGTCTTGCCGGCCGCGCGCACGGCGTCGAGCGCCAGCCCGACGAGCCGCGCATACTCCCCGGCCTCGAGCGTCAGCGCCTCGTCGCCGCCCACGTGCACGTACCGCCCGGCGGTCATGGCGGCGACGTCGCCGAGCACGTCGCGCACGAACGGCTCGGTCGCGGGGTTGTCGGCCCACAGCTGGGAGAACCCCACCTCGATGCCGCCGTAAAGCGGGGTGGGCAGGCCGTCGGGGCGCAGCTCGCCGTACGCGTGCGTGGCGGCGTTGGTGTGCCCGGGCAGGTCGACCTCGGGCACGACCTCGACGAATCGGGCCGCCGCGTAGTCCTGCAGCTCCCGGTACTCCTCCACGGTGAGCCAGCCGCGCTCCCCCGGCGGGACCTCGCCGCCCACCTGCGTACGACCCGACCGCTCCGTGAGCCCGGGCCGCGACGGGATCTCGAGCCGCCAGCCCTGGTCGTCGGTGAGGTGCAGGTGCAGCACACGCAGCTTGTAGGACCCGGCGAGGTCGACGACGCGCCGCAGCACGGCGGGCCCGAACCAGTGCCGCGCGATGTCCAGCGTTAGGCCCCGCCACGGGTAGCGCGGTGCGTCCCGCACGACGACGGTCGGCACCGTCGCGCGCGGCGTGACCAGCTGACGCAGCGTGCGCAGGCCGTGCAGCAGCCCGGCCGGCTCGGGCGCGGTGACCGTGATGCCGTCGTCGCGGACGTCGAGCACGTAGGCCTCGCCGCCCGCGGAACGGTCCGCGGAGTCCTCGAGCCGCAGCTCGACGACGACCCCGTCGGGTGCGGGCGCGCCCTCCGCGAGCGCCTCGGGCCCGCCGCCCGTGACCGAGACGCCGAGCGGTGTCAGCAGCTCCGCGGCCAGGAGCGTCCAGCGCAACGGCTCCGGCGAGACCACGTGGGCCGCCGGGAACGCCAGCTCGCCGTCGCGCGGCTCGACCGCCGTCGGCCACGGGACCAGCGGGAACGCGGCGTTCACTGCGCGCCCGCCAGCACCGAGGCGTCGACGACGCCGACCTGCGGCCGCTGCGTCAGCGTGTCCGCGCCGTCGACGGCGGAGTCCAGCGAGTGCACGGCCAGCAGCACCTGCGGCAGCGCCTTCTGCGTGGCGAGCCCGGCGAGATAGTCGACGACGGCCTGCAGCTCGGCGGCAGGGACGCTCCCGCCGCGCGTGAGGCCGGCGCCAGACCGCCGCTGCTCCGGGTGCACCAGCAGCCCGACGCCGCCTTGCACGAGCAGCGGCTCGAGTGCGCGCACCTGGTCCACGAGGGCGATGCTTCCACCTTCGAGCTCGAGGACGACGTACCTGTTGCTGCGCCGCGCGGCCTCGACGATCGGGGTGAGCGCCTCGACCGTCTCGGTGCTCACGTAGGTGCGCTCGGGCCCTGCGCTCCATTGCCGCGCCGCGGCGCGCAGCACCAGCGTCGGCACGACGGGAGTCCCGTCGGCGGACGCGGTGTCCGTCGCCGCCAGCAGGCGGTCCTGCGCGTTGCCGACCCGCGCGCTGACGGCGTCGAACTGCGCCGGGAGCACGCGCTGGCTGCCGGTCGGCAGCAGCTGCCCGCCCTCGGCGGCGGCCACCTGCCATGCGAAGGTGTCGGCGTCGGCGAAGCCGGGGCCCACACCCACCACGCTGAGCGCCTGCGCATCGCTCAGCGTGCGCACGGTGGTGCCCGACGCGCCGGGGTCACCGCCCGGGGCGGGTTCGGTCACGGCACCCGCGGCGCGCAGCGTGGCGAGCGCGGCCTCCTGGCCGGGCTGCGGGTCGACGAGCGCGAGCACCTCGGTGAGCAGCGAGGGCTCCGCTTCCGGCAGGACGTCGCCGAGCTGCGTCCGCAGCTCGTCGAGGCGGCGCCGGTCGACCGCCACCGCGGCGTCGTCGGGCCCGCCTGTCGCGGCGCCGTCGGCCGCGCCGCCGGGCACCACGGAGTCGGGATCGAGCCGCACGGCCTGGAGCCCCGCGGCGCGCGCCGCCCCCTCGGCCGCCGACGGCGCGGCGCTGGCCCCCGTGTCGACGGCCAGCTCGGCCGGGTCTTCCTCGACGATGACGGCGGCACGTGCGCCGAGACGCTCGGCCTCGCTGCGCACGCCGCGGTCGTCGGGGCCGTCGGCCAGCAGCACCGGTGCGTGCAGGGCGGTCGCCACGGCGGTCATGGCCGGAGCGGCGACGTCGTCGCCCCGGGTCGCGACCACGATCACCGGGGACCGCTCGAAGACGAGCTGGCTCGCGGTGAGCGCGAGCTCCGCCGGGTCGGCCGAGGGCAGCGTCACCGCGTGGATCTTCAGGTCACGGACCTCCGCGGCGCGGGCGGCCGACGGCGAGGGAGCCGTGGGGCCGGCCGACGGCGTGCAGGCGGCGAGCCCGGCGACGAGCCCAGCGGCGAGGGCGGCGGCGGTTGTGGAGACCAGCGCGCGGCGGACGGGTCGGGCTTCACGGAGATCCACGCGCCCATCCTTCCGCATCCGCGGCGGGCGCCGCGACGTGGGACGTCTCAGGCGTCGGCCCAGTCGAGCTCGACGTCGTCGATCCACGCGCCCGTGAGGTCGCCCACGAGGGCGCGGACCGCGGCGTCGAGCTGTGACCACTCGACCACCTCGACGCTCGCGTCCTCGAGACCCTCGACGTCGGCCCGCCACCGGTCGCCCAGCGAGGTCACGCGCACGGTGTATCGCACGCCTGCGAGCGTAGCGGCCGGCGCCGGGGTGGGCAGGGCGCACGCGTCACCCTCGCAGAGCCCGCCACCCGTGCCGACCATCGTCAGCCCGGTCATGCGAGCGCCTGCCCGGACTTCTCCGCGGCGACCGTCTGGAGCACCTGGGCGAACGTCGCCGGCTCCTGCGCGCCCGAGACGCCGTACTTCCCCTCGATCACGTAGAACGGGACGCCCCGGATGCCGTACGCCTCCGCCTGCGCGACGTCGGCCTTCACGGCCGCGGCGTACGTGCCGGCCTCGAGCGCGGCGAGCACGTCGGCGCGGTCGAAGCCGAGGCCCGCGGCGAGATCCGCCAGGTCGGAGACCCGGCCCACGTGGGCGCCGTCGACGAAGTACGCGCGCAGCAGCGCCTCCTTCATCTCCGCCTGGCGGCCGCGCGCCTTGGCGTAGTGCAGCAGCTCGTGCGCCTTGACGGTGTTGGTCTGGTGCATGTGCGCGTAGTCGTACTCGAGCCCTACCGAGGCGGCGATGTCCGTCACGCGGTCGATCATCTGCTCGACCTGCGCCATCGGCAGGCCCTTGCGATCCGCCAGGAACTGCGCGGGGGTGCCGTCGTAGTCGACGGGCGTGTCCGGCGAGAGCTCGAACGAGTGGTACTCGACCTCGACGTCGACCCCCGTGTCGGCGACCGCCTGCTCGAACCGGCGCTTGCCGATGTAGCACCACGGACACTGGACGTCGGACCACACGGAGACGCGCACGGGCTCACTCATGCCCCGGTCAACCGTCCGGGGCGGGGGCGTGTTCCCGGCAGGGCGGTTTCAAAGTTGATGTTGGGTGAGAGTGTCGAGTGCGCGTCGGGCCTGGCGGGCGCCGGCGCGTAGGGCTTTAGCGATGTTGCCGGCTCCGTCCACCGCTCCAACTCCGTACGATCACGACCGCGAAGGATCAAACCGGGAGCAGGTCGATTCGCCATACCTCATGATGTCCCGCGTCAAGCAGCTGGCAGGATTTGGGTGTTCTCAAAGTTGGGGGTCGTGGGGTCGGCGTAGCCGAGGTGCACCTCGAGGGGTCGGTTCCAGGCGATCGCCTCGTGCGGGCGCACGGTGTTGTACTCGGTGCGGTGGTGCTCGGCGTGGGCGACCAGAGACAGGACGTCGTCGATCTTTTCGAGGTAGAGCCGCTCGTACTTCAGCGACTGGAAGCCGCGTTCGCGTGACCCGCTCGGGGTGGGCGGTGATGAAATGCCCGAACCGGAAGAGCGGAACGGGCCGCCGTTGTCCGTCACGACCGTGACCGCCGGGACCACGTTCTCGGCCTCGTCACGGGCGCCCGCGTCGATGAGCGGGCGACCGAACATCTCCTCGTGGTCGGCCAGGGCGAGTTCGTTCGCGGCGCTCGCGTCGTGCTGGTTCGCGGTCGGTGAGGTGTGCCAGGGGTGCTCGTACTTCCTCCAGTAGTCCCGGCAGCCGGCGATGCGCCACGTGCCGCCCGGGGGTGTCAACTTCTCTGTGTAAGGGCTGGTCAGGGTCCTTCTGAGAGGAGCATGTATGTCCGTGACGGACGAGAAGCAGGACGCGACGTCGGCGATGGCTGCCGAGTTGGTCGCAACGGGCGCGTTGGACGGGCTGTTCAGCAAGATCGATTCCGGGCAGGTTCGGCTCACCGGGGACGGCGGGATGCTGCCGGCGATGATCAAGGCCGCGCTCGAGCGTGGGCTGCACGCCGAGCTGTCGGACCATCTGGGCTACGACAAGGGCGACCCGGACGCGAAGCACTTCCCGAACTCGCGTAACGGCACGACGCCGAAGACGGTCTCCACCGAGGTCGGTGACGTGCGCCTGGACGTGCCGCGGGATCGGGACGGGACGTTCACCCCGATGCTGGTGCCCAAGGGCGCCCGGCGTCTGGGCGGGCTGGACGAGATGATCATCAGCCTCTACGCGGGCGGGATGACGATCCGGGACATCGAGCACCACCTGGTCTCGACGATCGGGACCGAACTGTCGCACGAGACGATCAGCAACGTCATCGACGAGGTCCTCGAGGAGGTCATGGCCTGGCAGAACCGTCCCCTGGAGGCGTTCTACCCGGTCATCTACCTTGACGCGATCATCGTCAAGATCCGCGACGGGGCGCACGTGCGCAACAAGGCCGCGCACATCGCCGTCGGGGTCGACCTCGACGGGATCAAGCATGTGCTGGGCATCTGGATCGAGAACACCGAGGGCGCGAAGTTCTGGGCGGGCGTCTGCGCCGAGCTCGCCAACCGGGGCGTGCGTGACGTGCTGATCGTCTGCTGCGACGGCCTCAAGGGGTTCCCCGACGCGATCGAGGCGACCTGGCCCGACTCCGTCGTCCAGACGTGCGTCGTCCACTTGATCCGCGCGTCGATGCGGTTCGTGTCCTACAGCGACCGCAAGGCCGTCTCCGCGGCGCTCAAGCCCATCTACACCGCTCCTCGCGCCGAGGCCGCCGAGGCCGAGCTGGCGGCGTTCGAGGCCTCACCGCTCGGCGCGAGATACCCGCACGCGGTCGCGACGTGGAAGGCCGCGTGGGAACGGTTCACGCCGTTCCTCGCGTTCCCGCCCGAGCTGCGCCGGGTCATCTACACCACGAACTCGATGGAGTCGCTGAACTACCAGCTGCGGAAGGTCACCAAGAACCGCGGCCACTTCCCGACCGACGACGCGGTGCGCAAGCTGCTGTGGCTCGCGATCTGCAACATCGAGGACAAACGCGCCCGCGAGAGGGCGAAGGAACGCGGCCTGCCCGCCGGCAAGCGCAAGGCCTCCGGCAGGCTCGTCGAGGGCCAGGTCACCACAAACTGGAAGCAAGCCCTGGCCCAGCTCGCGCTCGCCTACCCCGAGCGCATCAACCCCTACCTGACCTACTGACCAGGCCACTTACACAGAGAAGTTGACAGGCTCTGCCGCCCGTGGCGGTCTCGAACTCACTGAAGTCGAGCTGCCACACCTGGTTCGGCCCCGTCGGCTCCTGGGCGAACACCGCCTTGCGGCGTGGCGCAAGCTGGCGGCGTTCACGCTGGTAGGCGGCGGGCAGGAGCAGGCCCTCGTCACGCAGTAGCCGCAGCACGGACGCCTGCGACGCGGTGTGACCCTCGTACCGGCACATGGCCCAGACCTTCCGGTGCCCCCACGCCGGGTACGCGAGGGCGTGCCCGCGGGCGGCCTCACGCACCGCGTCCCGGGCCGGGCGCGGCCACGGCCCTTCGTCGGTGCTACGGTCCGGGCGCGGGTCTGCCAGCGCCGCCACGACCGCTCGGGCACGCCGACAAGAGAGCAGAACCTCGTGGTCGGCATGCCCGCCTCGACGCGGATCACCTCGGGGTCCTCGAAGGGCCCAGCCAGCCCTCCGCCGACTTCTTCCACACCCGGACCTCCAGGTGCGCCTCGCCGAGCGCCTGAGTCAGCTCGGCGACCTCGGCCTCCAGCTGCCGCTCACGCGTGGACGGCCCGGACTTCCCAGCGGCCAGGCCCGTCTTGCCGGCCTCAAGGAACGCCCGCTTCCAGTTCCCCACGGACTGCTCGGACACCTTCGCCCTCCGGGCGGCCTCGGCGACGGTGACCTCACCGGCCAGGACCGACAACGCGATCCGCCTTCTCCTCAGCCGGGACGGCTGGTGGTCTTACCATGAACGATCAGACTCCTCACAGGTCCGGCCCGCAACAACGGGCCTTGCCACATAGTCTGACGCGCGACAAATGATCCCAAAGCACGAACCATAAAGTCATCTACGATACGCGATACTGGGAGCAAGTGCACGGCCCCCTGGCCCCCATCCAGGGCCAGAGTTGCGGCGGCCAACGGAGTGCTTGGTTTAGAGGATGTCTCACGTGGTTCACCCTGGTTCGGCGTGTTTGCCCGGTTCGCGATGCTTGGGGCGGCATGATCCGGGGGCGTGAGCGATCCGTTGTCGTTGCGGCTGGTCCCGGACGAGCTGTGGGAGCTTGTCGAACCCGACCTGCCCGCCTTCGAGCCGCGTCCGCAGGGCGGCGGGACAGCGCCGGTGGACGCGCGGGCGGTGTTCACCGCGATCGTGTACGTGCTGACCAGCGGCTGCGCGTGGCGGATGCTGCCGGGCTCGTTCGGGGTCTCGCCGGCCACGGCGCACCGCCGATTTACGGACTGGGCCCGGGCCGGGGTGTTCGCCCGCGTGCAGCGGCGGGTCCTGGACCGGTGTGGGGCGGCCGGGATGGTGGACTGGAGCTCGGTGATCCTGGACGCCGCGAGCGTCCGGGCCAAAAGGGGGGCTCGCTGACCGGGCCCAGCCCGGTCGACCGGGGCAAGAAGGGCTCCAAGATCCACGTCATCACCGACGCGAACGGCCTGCCGCTGGTCGTCGGCGTCTCTGCGGCCAACCTGCACGACTCCCAAGCGGCCGAGCCGATGGTCCGCGGCATCCCGCCGCTGCGATCCCGGCGCGGCCCGCGCCGGCGCCGCCCGGACAAGCTGCGCGCCGACAAGGGCTACGACTACGACCACCTGCGCACCTTCCTGCGCCAGCGCGGCATCATCCCGAAGATCGCCCGCCGCGGCATCGACTCCGCCGAACGCCTCGGACGTCACCGCTGGAAGGTCGAACGCACCCTGGCCTGGCTCACCGGCTACCGCCGCCTGACCATCCGCTACGAACGCCACGGCAAGCTCTACGCCGCCTTCGTCGCCCTCGGTGCCACCATCACGGCATTCAAGAAGCTCCAGGCCGCCACGTGAGACAACCTCTTAGCCGACCCTACGCAGTTGCGTGAATCAAGAAGCAGCACACAAGCTCCAGAGAGAGCCGCGCTTCGTCACGCGACGAAGCCTTGGCGCTCGGACGCAACCAGATCCAACTCGATCTCAGTCTCGCCACATGGGCGACGCCAGGGTTGACAGTTTCGCCAATTCTGGCAATCGGAGCAGTTCTACAAGGCTTTCACGCGTGCCTTGAATAATCAGCAGAGAGGCATCCGCTATTCCCACGCTCCTTCGGCTGCCATCAACACCCAGCAGGTCAAGAGAGTTGGAGCCAGCGCCGAATGCGCGGAGCCATTCCCTAACTCCCGGTTCGCTAAACTTCGCGGTACCGACACCCTTGCGAGCCGCAGCTGCGAGCGCGACCGGTGCGCTCGTCATCCCGCGCTCAAAATCCACGTCGCTCGTGTTGTCCCATGAAAAGCCGACCAGACTCGCTTCCACTCGTCCCCGACCGCCAAAAGCGCCGCTCCGACGGCGCCTCTGTGGGAAGAGTCGTATTCGAAGTAGAGAACGCTGGTCCGTTTCATGCAATCCTGCCTCCCTGGCCGCCGCAGCTATATACCGAGTTTCGGAGGGTGTTACAGAACGGCGAGATTGGCACGATGAGAGGAATTTCCACGCTTCCCATGGCCAGGCGCCTGGTGGCAGCGGTCCCCTTCAACCAGGACGCGAGCAACCGGCACGACCAGCGCTTCACGCCGAGCCGCTTCGGCGGCGGAGTCAGTGTCGCCGTCACGATCGCCGCATGATCGATGCGTCGGGGTGCCCCGGGCGCGGCGCGTCTCCCAGCCGCGCCAGCCCCGACCTCTGGTAGCGGTCACGCCAGGTCAGCACCGTCGGGACCGAGACCCCCACCGCCGGCGCGATCTGGGTGTTCGCCACACCCGCACCCGCGAGCAGCACGATCCGCGCCCGCCGCGCCAGGCCCGCCGACACCGTCGTCGAACGCGTCCACCGTTCCAGCTCCGCACGATCACCGCCGCGAAGGATCAAACTGGGAGCAGGTCGATTCGCCATACCCCATGATCCCAACCATGAACCATAAAGTCTTCTACGACACGCGACACTAGAGCCCGAATAGGTCCGGCCTTCCAAGAACTAGTGCTACCCCCCCGACCGCGAAGAGGCAGATCGTGGGCCAGCGCACGGGCGGTGTGACATATCGAACGTCATCGGTGGGCGAAGGCGATTTCCACGAACCCTTTAGCCGACGAAAGTCAGCCGAGTTGAGTGCGGCACGAAAGGGGTTCAATTTTGTGCCGATCAGGATTGACACATTTAGCCAGATGGAAAGCAGTTGAGCGCCCGCCACAACGCCGAACAATAGACTTGAACGCCACACTCCCACTGCGTGCAATACCGCGAGAGAGCCAACGGCTCCGGCTGTGAAGACGAGATGGGATACACCTCCTCTCAAGTACATTATCACCGCAACTACCGCCAGAGAGATCAGGTACAAAACTTCGAGGAACACGCTAACGCCACCTCCTTCGCTCCCACGTGTGCGCACTTCCGGCGGCGTACCCTACCACCACGGACTTGTACTGAAGAATCGTGCGATAAGTGCGGCCACTTCCTTGCCCGCTGCGGAGATAGGAGTTTCGGACCGCGCCATCGATTCCACCGATCCGTCCCACGCTCTGGTTGTAGTAGTGCGATGCGGCCCTCAACCCACGGGTAACGCGAGGCAACGCCCGGGCGAGATGCCCTCCTGATTTGATCGACAACCGTCCAGCTCCGCCGAACGCAAGACCAACTGCCAGGCCGGCTGCTGCATATTTCGCACTCGTGGTGTTTTCTGCCGCGAGGTATGCGGCCACGCTCGCAGCTCCCAGAATTGTCGCGGCAGCCCCGCACGCGGCACATAGCCATCCAGGAACGATCCCGGCTGCTGCCGAGGCCCAGCCCAATATCCCGGCTGCCTTGCCGAACCGCTGCTTCCACTTCTTCGACAGCCACTGTCCGTTGAGGTCGAAGCTGTTGATGGGGTCTTGGGGGTAGGTGTAGGCGGTGGTGTTGCCGCCCGGGACCGGGTCGCGGGAGGTGAACTGGCCGGTGACGGCGTTGTAGAGGCGGGCGCCCATGAGCACCAGACCGGACACGTCGGTGGCGCGTTGCTTGGCGCCGAGCCAGCCGTAGGCCAGAGCCCCGGTGTTCGGCCCGGTCTTCGCGCCAGGATCGGCGGTTGTCGCCGTGCCGTCGACGCCCGCTCCGGCGGCGAGGTCGGTGGCCTGGTTGCCGTACTCGTCGTAGCAGGCCACCGCGCCGATGCCGGTGGCGTTTCCGGTGGCGGGCACGGCGACGGTGGTGATGGTGTCCCCGTGCGGGTCGGCCAGGTCCAGGGTGGCGGCCCCGTCGGTCACGGTGAACCCGAGGTCGCCGCCGATGGACGACCCGTACACGCTGACCGACGCGGGGTCGGTCCCGGTCACGGACTGTGCCCAGGACGGGTTGTCCGACCCGTCGCCGTAGCGGCGGGTGACCGTGCCGCTGCCACACCCGCCGGGCGGTGTGCCGCTGCTTGACCGGCACGTCCTTGTCGGCGCTCAACCAGGCGTCGATCAACTCCTTCCACGGATCGATCGCCGGCCGGCCCCGCGAGGCGTACTCCTTGCGCGGCGGCGGGACCGCGGACGCCAACGCCTGGCGCACCGTGCGCCGGTGCACCCCGTGCCGCGTCGCCAGCTCACGGATCGAGAGCTCCTCACGGCGGTGATCGACACGGATCTCTTCGAACAGCTCCACCCTGGACCTGACCATTCCGACCTCCCCGACGACGTCGTCGAGAAGATCTGAACCGGGGGTGGGGCCAACTTTCGTGAAGACACGCGGCCCCACCCGCCCGCGAGATCACCCACCCAGCCGGGGCCAAGATTCGTGAAGAAAACGGCTCCAGGTGGGGCCAAATCAGGTGACCACACTCACCACGTCCCCCTCCGCGCTCATGACCTGGGCGACGTCACCCCCGCGCGCCCCATCCGGCCCCGCCTGCACCCGCGCAGTGGCACCCTGCGCCCCCGCGGCACGCAGCCCCGTCGACAGCTCGAGCGCGGCCGGGACCGCGGGACGGTCCTTGACCACGAAGAACTGCTCGAGCCCCGACCCGGTGACCTCGACCACCATGTCCACACCCGGTTGCACATCCGGGTATGTCGCCCGAGGACCGGCCACCGTCGGGACCGGCAGGTCCCCCGGATACGTCAGCTGGGAGGCCGCACCCGACCCCGGGTCGGTGAACGACGCCACCACCGACGACCCGCCCGTGGCGGTCGTCGCCCCGGCGATCTCGATGTCCCCGACCTGCGCGACCGGCGAGAACGACCCATCACCGTTGGCTCGCAGGTTCGAGTCGGCCGCCACCCAATCGTCCAGGCGTGTGCCGTCCCCGCCGCGCCGGACCCACACGTCACCCGTGGCCATCGCCGACTGCCAGGACCCGTCCGGTAGCGCGAAGGTGGACGACGTCGTCGTGCGCTGCGACACGTCCTCCACCCGCTCGCCCGCCAGGCGTGCGTTCACCGACGCGGACACCGCGTCCGGCGCCGTCAGGTCGCCCTGCGGGTCTCGCACTGAGCTCGCGCCGCCAGTGGTTGCAGTGGGCGCGGAGGTGGGCGCTGAAGCCGGCGTGGACGCGTTCGCGGGCACCACGAGCCCGGCAGCGAGCACCGCAGCCGACGTCCCGGCCGCCGCCAGCACAGCCCTCCGAGACCACCGACCGGGCACACCAGCAAGCGACACCAACGCACGCACAGCGCACTCCCATGACACCGAGCCCGGGAGCACCCGAGCGGAGGCCACCGGCCTCCACCACGGAGCCGGCCCCAGCCCGGGAGCCCGCAACACTGCGGATCGCTCTGGTGAGCGCAGAACATAGCGCCGCTTCGCCCGAGCAACAAATCCGACGTAGCCGGTCGTAGCCCAGACGCACGGCACGCGAGAATCCCTGGTCACAGCGGGGTCGCGTGAGGATGCCCGTGATCGGTCTGGCGGTCCCCCCGCTTCCGGAGCGACAGCCGTCTGAAGTCGTTGGCGGCAGCGGCCCGGCGAACCAACCATTTGCGAACTTCATCTGCGAGCTTCACACGCCCGCCGCGCAGCGCCCGCCGCACTGCCGACGCAGCGTTAGAACACCCGTTCGAAACCGGCGCTACCCTGACACCATGGTCGATCGAGTGCCCGTGCGCGACTCTCCCGAGGAAGCCCCTCGGCGGCAGCGCGACTCCGCCCAGGTCACGCGGCCGGAGACGCCGCTGCCCGTGCGCGTGTGGGTGACGCAACGCCAGACGGGCGCGTTCGAGGCCGACGGCCTCGCGGTCGCCTGGACCGACCGGCAGGTAGAGGTGCGCTACAGCGACCCGCACGGCCGCGAAGGCTTCGTGTGGGTGTGGGCCAACGCCGTCACTCGACGCCCCGCGGACGGCTGAGGCGGCGGAGCATGTGCCAGCGGTTCGCCGTGTCGACGCGAGTCAGCTCCATCCTGTCGAGCACGGCTTCGGCCATCGGGAGGCCGCGGCCGCTCTCGGCGCTTGCGGCCGGCATGTCGGCGCCGAGCCGGGGCGTGAACTCCTGCCCGGAGTCGACGAGCTCGGCCTCGATCTCGTTCTCGCCCACGCGGAGCGTCAGCCGCCAGCGCACCTCGCCCTCCGGCCGGCCGTGCTCGACGACGTTGTTCGCGATCTCGATGACGGCCGTCTCGAACAGCATGAGGTCCGTCGGGTCGATCTCGGGGTGCTCGGCGCCCGCGCGCTCGAGCAGCGCATGCACGTGGTCGAGCCCCCCGGGCACCGCGAAGCCCTCGAGCACGTAGTCGTGCGAGTCACCAGGCACTGCCCGCCTCCTCGACCGTCGTGTGGGGCTTAAGGATCTTGTCGAGGTTGGTGAGCTTGAGGACGGCGCGCACCTGCTCGCCCGCCACCGCGATCCGGAGGTCGCCGCCGGCCAGGCGCGCCGACTTCAGCCCGCCGATGAGCGCGCCGAGCCCCGACGAGTCGATGAAGTCGACTGCGGCGAGGTCCACGACGATGCGCGACTTCCCCTCCCGCACCAGGTCGTCGATGCGCGCCTTGACGGGCGGCGCCGAGACGAGGTTGAGCTTCCCGGTGGGGCCGAGCACCACGTAGCCGCCGGCGTCCTTCTCGTGGAAATCCATCAGACCCTCTGCTCCCTCTCCTCGGCCCGCACCAGCTCCGGCGCGCGGGACGACGCGGGCTCCGCCCCCGTCCGGCGCACGACGACGGCGGTCACGTCGTCGACGGTCCCTTGCTTCGCTGCGTACGCGACGATCTGGTCGACCACCTCGGCGCAGGTGCGCGTCGTGTCGAGGGTCCCGACGGCGTCGAGCGCCGCGTCCACCGACTCGAAGACGTCGAAGACGCCGTCGCTCACGACGACGAGCAGCTCGTCCCGCTCGAGCACGTCGGTGGCCTGGGTCCACGTCGACGCCACCGGCATGCCGAGCGGGAGGTGCCGCTGTACCAGCCGGCGCGGCCCCCGCGGCGACGCGATCACGGCGAGCCCGTGGCCGGCGTCGACGTACTCCAGCGTGCCGCTGGCCGGGTCGAGCCGGCCGGCCCAGAGCGTCACGAACCGGCCGATGGTCTCCAGGTCGCGCGAGGTGGACTCGCTGGTGCGCTGCACCGCCTCGGCGACGCCTACGTACCGCGAGTGCGTGCGCAGGACCGCGCGGACCTCCGCCGCGATGAGCGACGCGGGCATGCCCTTGCCCATGACGTCGGCGAGAACCACCTGCAGCTCCTCCTGCCCCTGCGGGCCGCGGACCACCTGCCAGTCGAAGAAGTCGCCGCCCGCCTCGCGCGCCTGCAGCACGCGACCGGCACCCTCCAGCCCGGCCAGCGCCGGCAGCTCGCTGGGTAGCAGCTGCCGCTGCACCTCGCCCGCCCGGGCCATCTCCTCCTGCACGCCCAGCTCGCGCTCGAGCACCGCGCCCAGGTCGGCCAGCATCTCCCTCTGGGTCACGCCGAGCTCCCGCGGCACCAGGTCGAGGATGCACAGCGTCCCGACCTTCTGACCGCTGGACGCCCGCAGGGGGACGCCGGCGTAGAAGCGCGCCCGCGGGGGGCCCGCGACGATCGAGGCGTCCCGGAAGCGCGGGTCCTCGCGCAGGTCGGGCACCTCGAGCACGTCGTCCTGGTCGACGGTGAACCGGCAGATCGACTCGGACCGCGGCGACGTCCCGCGCCGCGCCCCGACGGCGGCGACCGTGTACTCCTCGTGCTCCCCGAGCAGGTTGAGCGCCGCGATCGGCGCACCGAAGATCGCCTGGGCGAGCCGGACGACGCGGTCGTACCGGCCGTCGTACGGGGCCTTGGCGAGGACCTCAGCCTCCTGCGCGCCGGTGGTCATCCCGGCCTCAGACGGTGGTGCCGGCGGCGTCGAGGAGCGGTTCCACGTCGAGCACCGACCGGCGGATCGACGCCCAGCCCATGCCCACGCTCGACCGCCGGTCGGTGATGAGGACGACGGCGGCCTCCGGGTGGTTCGGCAGGATCATCATGTAGTGGACGGTGCGCCGCGTGGTCATCTGCACCTCCTCGATGAGGTGCTCCGACGGCACGCCGCGCCGCGCCGCGATCAGGTCCTCCACGTGGGTCACGGTGCGCCCACGGAACATCTGGACCGCCGCCGCCGCGACGGCGTCCAGGTAGTCCTGGTTGAAGTACGCGACGTTGTGCGCGACGCCTAGCAGGTCCCCGCTTGCCACGTCGACGACGGCGCACCCGAGCGCGCCGTCGACCTCGTCGACCACCGCCCGCATCACGTCGTCGAGCCCGCTCACGCATCCCACCCTATGAGCCATGGTGCCGTCACGCGTGGGCAGCGGGGACGGGCGGCGCGCGCGACCGCGGCCGCGGCGCGATGCCCCGCCGGAGTGGCGCCGGTCGCCCCCGCGCGTGTCGCCGCGTGTCCCGCTTCACAACGGTCCTGGGATCCGTCGTGCGTGGTTTCACGCAGACCGGCCCAGAGCCGCCGGGGGCACGACGTGAGATGGGGTCATGCGACCGGACGGTCGCGAGGATCCGATCAGATTGGACACCCCATGAAGACCAAGATTCGCGTAGGGGGGATCGCCGCGATGGCCGCGGCCATCGCCCTGGTCGCTGCCGGTTGCAGCAGCGGCGACAGCGGCAACGATGCCTCGGCCAGCGGCGACGGCGCCGAGATCACCTGGTGGCACAACGGGACCGGCGAGCCCCTGCTCGGTTTCTGGAACGACATCGCCAAGGAGTTCATGGCCGCCAACCCCGGCGTGACCGTGAACGTCCAGGCCTTCCAGAACGAGGAGCTCCGCAACACGGTCCTCCCGAACGCGTTCGCGGGTGGCAACGCGCCTGACCTGTTCCAGTCCTGGGGCGGCGGCGAGCTCGTCAGCTGGGTCGAGCAGGGCATCGTCAAGGACCTCTCGGACGTCATCCCTGACACGATCTCCGCCATCGGTGGCACCGCCGCCGGTTGGCAGGTCGACGGCAAGACCTACGGTCTGCCGTTCACCTTCGGCCCCGCGGGCTTCTGGGTCAACAAGAACCTGTGGACGCAGGCCGGTCTGGACGTCAACAACTTCCCGACCACCATGGACGAGCTGACCGCCGCGTGGGCCCAGCTGAAGGACGCCGGGATCGCCCCCGTCGCCGTCGGCGGTGGCGACACCTGGCCGGCCGCCCACTGGTGGTACCACTCGGCCGTGAAGACCGTGTCGCCGGAGGCCCTCCAGGCCGCCACGGCGTCGCACGACTTCAGCGACCCGGCGTGGGCCACCGCGGGTGAGAACCTGCAGTCGATCCTTGACGCGCAGGCGTTCAACCAGGGCTGGCAGGCCACCTCGGCCCAGCAGGGTGCCGCGTCGTCGGCCGGCATGGTCGTCACCGGCCAGGCCGCGATGGAGCTCATGGGCGTCTGGGACGCCGGCGTCATGGGCGGCATCTACAACGAGGCCAACAACCTTCCGTCGGACACGCCGCCCCCGGACTTCCTGGGCTGGTTCCCGTTCCCGGCGATCGAGGGTGGCGCTGGCGAGAAGTCGATCCTGGGTGGCGGTGACGGCTTCTCCGTCCACGCCGACGCCCCGGCCGAGACCGCCAAGCTCCTCGAGTTCATCCTCTCGAAGGACGTCCAGACGCGTTACGCCGCTCAGCAGAACATCCCGGTCACCCCGGGCGCCGAGTCCGCCCTGACGTTCGCCCCGCTGCAGCAGGCCGCTGAGGCCCTGCACTCGGCCGACTACGTCCAGCTCTGGCTCGACACCGCGTTCGGCCCGGAGATCTCTGCCGCGATGAACCCGGCCATCGTCGCCTTCATGGGCGGCCAGGGCACGCCGCAGGACGTCGTCGCCGCCATCACGGCTGCCTCGCCGAAGTAGGACCATGACGGCAACCATCGAGTTCGACGAACCCCGGGCGGTCGACACCGCCCGGGGTTCGTCCCCCGAACAGCTGAAGATCAAGAAGAGGTCGCGGCGGAGGCAGCGTCTCGAGGCCATCGGCTTCACCGGCCCCGCGCTGCTGGTCTACGTCCTCTTCGTCTTCGTCCCGGTCGGCTTCGCGATGGCCATGTCGCTCTTCGCCGGAGTCCGGACCGCACCGTTCAACGAGTTCGTCGGACTCGACAACTTCATCGAGATCTTCACCCGTGGGCGCATGTTCGGTCAGCCGTTCTTCTGGGACGCCGTCCGGAACAACTTCCTCATCGCGGGCATGTCCCTGGCGATCCAGGGCCCGGTCGCGATCGGCGTGGCGCTGCTGCTCAACCGCAAGATGCGGGGCCGCGGCATCGTCCGGCTGCTGATCTTCGTGCCTTACGTGCTCTCCGAGGTCATCACCGGTGTCATCTTCCAGATGATCCTGATGCCCAACGGTGCGCTCGACGTCTGGCTGGAGCGCCTCGGCCTCGGCAACCTCTCGGGGACGCTGTGGCTCGCGGACACCGGCGGGGGTCTCGGGTCGGTCACGTTCTGGACGATCTTCTTCGTCCTCACGTGGAAGTACGTCGGCCTGGCGGTCATCCTCTTCCTCGCCGGTCTCTCGGGTATCCCCGAAGAGCTGACCGAGGCGGCGATGATCGACGGCGCGAGCTGGTGGCAGATCCAGCGGCGGATCACGATCCCGCTGCTGGGCCCGACGATCCGCATCTGGGCGTTCTTGTCCCTCATCGGGTCGTTCCAGCTCTTCGACATGATCTGGATCCTCACCAGAGGAAATCCGACACCGACGGGCATGCACACCATGGCCACCTACATGGTCCAGATGGGCATGAACGCCAACCGTGTCGGCTACGGCTCGGCGATCGCCGTCGTGCTGTTCGTGATCACGCTGATCATCGCGATGGTCTATCAGAAGCTCATCCTCAGCCGCGACCTCGGAAAGGGGGCCTGACATGAGCACTCTCACTGCCGACGCCGCGAACCATCGCGTCGCTGACCAGGAGATCCGACACAAGCGGGTCTTCTCCTGGACACAGCCGTGGGTGTACCTCGTTGCGCTGGTCGCGGCTGCCGTCGCGATCGGTCCGGTGCTGTTCGTCGTCCTCGGCGGCTTCCGCACCAACATCCAGCTGCTGCAGGACCCGGCCGGCCTGCCGAACCCGTGGATCTTCACGAACTACTCGTCGATCCTGACGGGCGAGTTCGCGGCGCGGTTCTGGGGCCAGGTGCTGGCCTCGGGCGTCATCGCCCTGTCGACGACGGCGCTCGTGGTGCTGCTCGGCGTCTCGGTCGCGTACGCCATCGGCCGGTTCAACATGCGCTCGAGCGGGTTCCTGTTCTCGCTCTTCGCCGCCGGCCTGATGTTCCCGGCCACGATCGCCATCCTGCCGACATGGATCATCCTGCAGAACATCGGCCTCATCGGTAACTGGCTCGGTGTCATCATCCCGCAGGTGGCGTTCGCGCTGCCGACGACCGTGGTGATCCTGACCCCGTTCATCAGGGCGATCCCGAAGGAGATGGAGGAGGCCGCGTCGCTCGACGGCGCGACCCGCACCGGCTTCTTCTTCCGGATCCTGCTGCCGCTGGCCAAGCCGGGCATGGTGACGGTGGGCGTCCTCGCCTTCGTCGGCTCGTGGAACGCGTACATGCTGCCGCTGTTCGTCCTGGGCGTCGGTGGCGCACCGTCCACGCAGCACACGCTGCCGCTCGGTGTGCAGATGTTCACGACGCAGTTCTCGTCGAGCATGACGAGCATCATGGCGTTCACCTCGCTCGCGGTGATCCCCGCGCTGATCTTCTTCCTCGCCATGGAGAAGCACATCGTCAACGGTCTCTCCGGAGCCGTGAAGGGCTGATCCCAGCCCTCCACGTCGCCGTGGGGATGACTTTGGCCCTGTTTCCGCTTGGCGGGACAGGGTCAAAGTCATCCCCACGGCTTTCGCTCGGCTGGCCCGTGGCTCCCGGCCGGGGCGAGCACCGGCCGACAGTGGTGCGCGGCACCGTGCGCGTCCGTGCACAATCTCCTCATCGTTCGTCGGGTGGGCCCATCACCTTTGCGCGCGACGATCCGAGGGGAGGTACCGCGTGAAGGAACGTCTGCTCGACCTGTTCTTCCTGATCGGGATCGTGGTCAAGGGGATCGACGGGCTCGTCGAGCTTCTCGGTGGCCTGGTGCTCTTGTTCGTCAGCCCGGCGCAGCTCCAGCACGCGACGAACACCCTCACCGCGGGCGAGCTGCGCGACGACCCGCACGACGTCCTCGCCAACCTGCTCGTGCACGGGGCCGCGCACCTCGGCACGACCGACCTCCGGTTCTACGCCGCGTACCTGCTGCTGCACGGGGTGGTGAAGGTCGCCATCGTGGTCGCGCTGTTCCGCGGCTCGCGCAAGGTGTACCCGTGGGCGATCGGGGCGCTGATGATCTT
Source organism: Xylanimonas sp. McL0601 (assembly GCF_049852175.1). GTDB lineage: Bacteria > Actinomycetota > Actinomycetes > Actinomycetales > Cellulomonadaceae > Xylanimonas. Next base: position 908,971 of record NZ_CP187527.1, on the reverse strand, counting down.
CCTCGTCGTGCAGGTCTACGAGCTGGTCACCGCGCCCACGGCCGGCGTCCTCGTGCTCACCGTGCTCGACGCCTTCATCATCGCGCTGACCTGGCGGGAGTGGCGGCACGGGCGGACGCTCCACGAGACGTGGCACGGGACGCTCGCCTGGATGCGTGGCCGGGTGGCGGAGGCGTAGCCCACGGGCTACCTCGCATCGATCTCGCTCCTGACGAGACCTGTGAGCGCTCCCAAGCGTGTCCGCACTCGTCGGGCCCCTTCCGCAGCCCCTCGCGTGTGCGCTACAACTGTGACCGATCACAGCCCGTTCGACGATGATCGGAGATCCGATGCGCCCTCGCGCCTCACGAACCGCCGCAGCAGGAGCGGCGGTGATCGCCCTCGCAGCCCTCGCGCCCGCCGTCCCCGCGGTCGCCGACGACACCGGGCCGGTCCCAGCCGGCATCACGGTGCCGAAGATCGAGAACATGCCGTCGGACTTCATCGAGGGCGTCGACGTCTCGTCGGTGCTCGCGCTCGAGCATTCTGGCGTCGTCTTCCGGGACACCACCGGCAAGCCAGCCGACCTCTTCGAGGTGCTGGCCGACGCCGGCGTGACCGACGTGCGGGTCCGCGTGTGGAACGACCCGTTCGACGCTGCCGGTCACGGCTACGGCGGCGGGAACGACGACGTCGCGCACGCCGTCGAGATCGGTAGGCGCGCCACGGCCGCCGGCCTGCGGCTGCTCGTCGACTTCCACTACTCGGACTTCTGGGCCGACCCGGGCAAGCAGCAGGCGCCCAAGGCGTGGGCGGGCTACACCGTCGACCAGAAGGCAGGCGCCGTCCACGACTTCACCGCCGACGCGCTCACGCAGCTCAAGGACGCCGGCGTCCACGTCCGGATGGTGCAGGTGGGCAACGAGACCAACAACGGAATCGCGGGTGTCACCGGCTGGCCCGGCATGGCTGCGGTCTTCTCCGCGGGCTCGCGCGCGGTGCGCGAGGTCGACCCCGGCGCGCTGGTCGCCCTCCACTTCACCAACCCCGAGTCCGCCGGCCGGTACGCCGGCTACGCCGCCCAGCTCGCCCAGTACGGGGTCGACTACGACGTCTTCGCGTCGTCCTACTACCCCTACTGGCACGGCAGCCTCGGCAACCTCACGTCGGTGCTCCAGCGGGTCCACGACACCTACGGCAAGCAGGTCATGGTCGCGGAGACGTCGTGGGCGTACACCCTCGAGGACGGCGACGGCCACACGAACACGATCGACCAGGCCTCCGAGGCGACGGCGTACCCGATCAGCGTGCAGGGGCAGGCCATCGAGGTCCACGACGTCATGCAGGCCGTCGCCGACGCCGGCGGCATCGGCGTCTTCTACTGGGAGCCGGCGTGGCTCCCCGTCGGCCCGCCGGACCAGATCGCGCAGAACAAGGTCCTGTGGGAGCGGGACGGCTCCGGCTGGGCCACCAGCTACGCCGGCGAGTACGACCCGAACGACGCCGGGCAGTGGTACGGCGGGTCCGCCGTCGACAACCAGGCGCTGTTCGACTTCCAGGGGAACCCGCTCGAGTCCCTCGACGTGTTCAAGTACGTCCGGACGGGCGCGGTCGCGCCGCGGACCGTCACGAGCGTCGAGCACCCGAAGGTCACCACGACGTCCACCCCCGTGACGCTGCCCGCGACGGTCTCGGTGGGCTACTCGGACGGCACCTCCGAGGCGGCTCCCGTCACCTGGTCCGACGCCGCCGCGTGGATCGCCGGCCCCGGCACCTACACGGTGCCCGGCGCGCTCGCCGACGGCACGACGACGACGGCGACCGTCGTCGTCGAGCGGCCGAACCTGCTGGCCAACCCGGGTTTCGAGAGCTCCGACCTCAGCGCCTGGAAGGCGACCGGATCGGCTCTGGGCCTGGGCGCCTGGGACGACCCGCACTCGGGCACCCACTCGGCCCACTTCTGGCTCGGCTCGCCGTACGACTTCACGATGTCGCAGACCGTGACCGGCCTGCCGGCCGGCAAGTACGAGGCGACGGGCTGGCTCCAGGGCGACGGCGAGGACGCGTCGACCGGTGTGACCATCCAGGTCTCGACCAGCCGGGGCGCGACGGCGTCGGCATCGTTCGCGATGGACGGCTGGCTCGCCTGGTCGCACCCGGTGACCGGGTCCGTGCAGGTCACGCCGAAGGACTCGGTGACGGTGACGATCTCGGGCCACCTGCCGGCGGGTGCGTGGGGCACCATCGACGACGTCGCGCTGCGGCCCGTGGCCGCGGCGGGTGCGGACACGTCGCCGCTGCTCGCCGCGCTCGACGCCGCGGCGGCCGTCGACCGGACGACCGCGCCGGCGGCATCGCTCGCTTTGCTCGACCAGGCGGTCGGCATCGGCCGCATCGTGCTCGGCGCCGAGGCGCCGACGGCGAGCCAGGTCGCGCGCGCGACGGCGCTCCTCACCAAGGCGCTCGAGGGGGTCGCGACGCCCGACGCCGGTCACGCGCAGCTCCCGCGGGGGCTTGTGGGGTAGTCCCGGCGGCTCGGTCTGCTGAATCACCGGGAGGCGAAGAGGGGCGGGCCGACGACGCGCGGGTCCCGCCCCTTCGTCTGTCCACGGCCGGCGCGCGTGGTCGGACAGCCGTCGAATGGCGTCGGGCCGTCAGGCGCTCTCGCGGACCACGAGCGTCGTCGGGAGCGTCACGGTCGTGGGCGGCTGGCCGTCCACGGCCTCGAGCAGCAGCCGCACCATCTCGGAGCTGATGCGCTCGTACGGCTGCCGCATCGTGGTCAGCCTGGGGCTCGCCTCCGCCGCCGGACCCGAGTCGTCGAACCCGGCGACGGCGACGTCGCCCGGCACGCGGCGGCCCGCGGCCGCGAGCACCTCGAGTGCCCCGGATGCCATGAGGTCGTTCTGCACGAACACGGCGTCGAGGTCGGGGCGGCGCTCGAGCAGCTCGGCCATGGCGGCGCGGCCGGAGTGGCGGGTGTAGTCGCCGTGGGCGACGAGGTCGGCATCGAACGCGTCGCCGAGCGCCTCGCGGTACCCCTCGAGCCGCAGCACCCCGCCCGGAGTGTCCATGGGGCCCGTGATCGTCGCGATGCGCCGCCGGCCCGTGCTCATCAGGTACCGGGTCATCTCGACCCCACCGGCGCGGTCGTCCGCCGCGACGCAGCTCACCTTGCTCTCGAACCCGAGCGGGATGCCGCACGCGACCATGGGGATCTCGCTGCGTAGCAGGTCCCCGACGATCGGGCTGCCCCGGTGCGAGCTGATGAGCAGCACGCCGTCGACGTGCCCGGCGGTGACGTACTGGACCACGCGCCGGCGCTCCTCCGACGTGCCTGCGACGAGCAGGACCATCGGCAGCTCCCGCTGCGCGGCCGCCTGCGTGGCGCCGCGCAGCAGCAGGGAGAAGTTCGGGTCTTCGAACAGGAGGTGCTGCGGCTCCGTGAGGAGGAACGCGATCGAGTTCGAGCGGCCCGTGACGAGCGACCGCGCGTGCGGGTTCGCCCGGTAGCCGATGGTCGCGATCGCGGTCTCGACGGCGACACGCGCGTCCGGCGACACCCAGTGCCCGCCGTTGATGACGCGCGAGACCGTGCCCCGCGAGACGCCTGCGACGTCCGCGACGTCCCGGATCGTAGGCCGCTTCCGGGCTGGATCGGTCACGCCGACATCATCCCTTGACCGCAGCCCCCGCGAGGGACGCGACGAGCATCTTCTGGGTCGCGATGAAGAAGATGATGAAGGGCACCGCAACCAGCAGAGCCCCCGCCGCGAAGGTGGTGAAGAAGTTGTTCTTGTCGGTCACGAAGCTGAACAGCCCGAGCGCGATCGTCTGCTTCTCCGGGGAGCGCAGCACCAGCTTGGGGAAGACGAAGTCCATCCACGGCAGGGTGAAGCTCGTGACCGCCAGGAACACGAGGATCGGCCGCGCGACCGGCAGGATGATCTGCCGGTAGATCCGGAAGCTCGAGGCACCGTCGAGTCGGGCCGCCTCGTCGAGCGAGCGCGGCACGGTGTCCATGTAGGACTTCACCATCCACGTCGTGTACGGCAGGATGCCGGCGAGGTAGACCAGCACCAGGCCCCACAGCGTGTCCAGCCCGCCGATGCGAAGCAGCACGACGTAGATCGCGACCATTCCGACGATCGACGGGAAGACGTTCAGCACGAGCAGAGCCATGAGGAACGACTTCTTGAACAGGAAGTTGAACCGGCTGAACACATAGGCGCCCATCGACGCGAACACGAGCACACCGAGAGTGGTGGCCGTCGCGATGATGAACGTGTTGAGGAACCAGCGCGGGTAGTCCGTCTGCGTGAACACGAACTGGAAGTGCTCGGTGGTGAACCCCTCGCTGAACGGGATCACCGGCATGTTCGCGATCGACTGCCCGGGCGTGAACGCCGCGGCAACCATGTGGACCACCGGCCACAGGACGATCAACGCGACGATCGTCAGGATGGTGACGAGCACCACGGTGTTGACCAAGCGCATCG